>CAINLT010000526.1 GCA_903850505.1 uncultured Myxococcales bacterium
CGGCGACACCTGCGCGGCGGGCAACTGCGCACCCGGCGCGGCGATCATCTGCGACGACGGCAACGGCTGCACCAGCGGCACGTGCAACGCCGCGACCGGCTGCCTCAACTCGGCCAACAGCGCGGCGTGCGGCGACGGCAGCGTGTGCACCATCGGCGACATCTGCGCCAACAAGGCTTGCCAGCCCGGCACGACGCAGAACTGCAACGACGGCAACGCGTGCACCAACGACTCCTGCAACGCCGCCACCGGCTGCGTGTTCGCCAACAACACCAACGCGTGCAACGACGGCAGCGCGTGCACCACCAACGACGCGTGCGCCGGGGGCGGCTGCTCGGGCACGGCGATCGTCTGCAACGACGGCAACCTCTGCACGGACGACTACTGCGACCTCGCGCTGGGCTGCAAGACGACCAACAACGCCTTGTCGTGCAATGACAATTCGCTCTGCACCAACCCCGACAAGTGCGCCAGCGGCGTCTGCGGCGGCACGACCGTCAGCTGCGACGACGGCAACCCGTGCACCGCGGATTCCTGCGTCGCCGCGACTGGCTGCGCGCACAGCAACTTGAACGGCACGGCGTGCGGCGACATCGGCGTGTGCATGACCGGCACCTGCTCGCCGGGCGCCAACATCACGCCGGGCACGAGCTGCAAGCAGATCCACACGGCCTACCCTGCCGGCGTTTCAGGCACATACTGGATCGACCCGAACGCAGGCAGCACGTCCGACGAGTACCAAGTCTACTGCGAGATGACGAACTGGGGCGGCGGCTGGGAGAAGATCGACAACGCGTGGGCGTTCAAGCTGCTGACGGTCACGAATCCGAATCCGGCGCAGGGCCTCTGCCTGCTGACCGCGGCGATTTGGCAGTCGTGGGATCAGTGGAACGGCGCGCCCGGCAACCAGCACCTGTGCATCGGCGCCAACACCAGCACCAACTGGCCGTCGTACAGCGAACTGCGCTACGACAACCTGATCCTGACCGGCTACGACGGCGGCACCGGCACGTTTGACCTGGGCGCCAATTGCTACAGCACCAACGGCACGGACGACTTCTGTGCCGGCCCGGCTGCACAGCTGTGGCCACCCAACACGGTCGCAACGTCGCTGGCCAACGGCGTAAACTCTGCGGCCTACTCGCGCGCGGTCACGCTGACGGGCTCGGTCTCCGACTTCCAGGTGCGCTCGCGCGCCTACAGTGTCACGCAGGCGGAAGGCGTGCAGTGGAAGTCCGGCGCGATCTACTTCCGCTAGCCCACCGCGGCGATCAGAACAGCATCGTCTTGGACAGTTCCACGCCCTTGTCGGTCAGGTGGAACGTGCTGCCGTCGTACATCAGCAACTCGTCGGCGACGAGCCATTCCATCAGCGCCGAAAACGCCTGATGGCCCGCGGCGAAGCGCTGCGTGCTGAACGTGTGCAGGTCGCCGATCGGGCACGACCCGCCGCTGCGGGCAAGGTACTTGATCAGGCCTTTCTTGGCGGCCTCGGCGTTGTCGGGCAGGAATGGAAAGCGGTCGGTCATGGTGTCCTCGGCGATTGAACTGCGACTATTCTGGTCGGACAATCTGCCGCGGTCAAGGCGCGCGACGCAGCCGCACGTGGTCCCCGGCGTCAACAGCCCGCAGCGATTGGGCGAAGGCCGGATAGTCGGTCGGCTGAACCACGGCTGGTTGCGTCCACAGCTGCCGCGTGACGGCGATCGCGGAGCCTTCACGCCGCACGCGGCGGGCGTAGCGGACGTTGGCCAGATCGACCGCGACGTCGAGCGGCAACTCGCCGACCGCGCCGCCCAGATCGAGAATGTGGAACGTCACCGACTGGTCAAGCGCATGGCTGAAGAGCAGCGGCGTCGCGCGCACGGGCAGTTGGCCATAGGTCTGGCCGAGCTGGTCGGCCCAAAGGTCGAGATCAAGGGCGTCGGCGCGCGCCGGGTCGGCCGCCACCGTGACTTCGTAGGCCAGCGCGATCGCGCCGTCGCCGGCCAGACCGTCGATTTCCAGCAACTGCAGCGCCGCACCGTTGAACGCGCCATCGGCCAATTGCGTCACCAACGCGTGATCATCGCCACCGTTGCCGCGCAGGAACGACCGCACCGCGCTCGCCATCGCGCCCTGAAGCTGCTCGTGGACCACGCCGACGAGATGGCCATCCTCGGCCCACTCCAGCGTCACGTCGATCGTCCGCCGGTCCTCGCCTTCCCCAAGCCGCGGAATCGTCACGCGTGGATCCGCCGGCGGCGTCGCACAGCCGCACAACAGGCCCTCGCGACCGCGCAAGCCCGCGCGCACGTGGTTCAGGCGGCCGCCATCATGCGCCGGGTCGTACCAAATCTCCGTCATCGTGGCGGCGTGTGGCAACTGCACACGCAGACGGACCAGCTCCAGGCCGTAGTCGTCGGGATCCAGCGGCGCGTCCGCGAGCAGCGGGTCGGGCGCCGGCAGGCGCGCCAGCGGCAACACCCGCACGAGGCACGCATCCGCGCCGACCTGCCGCGCCAGCGTGTAGAACGTCGCCGCGCGATCGCCCTTGCCGTTGGCCAGCGCCGTTTCCGGTCGACCTGGCGGCCCGCCTTCGTGGACGTGCTGCACCGTCAGGGCCAGGCGCGCCGCCAGCTTCTGCCAACGCGCCAGCGACTCCGGCGCCTGCGCCAGCGGCCCGCGCCACGCCCGCATCGCCACGTCGCGGCTCTGGACATACGCCGCCAGCGCTTCATTCCACGGTTCCAGCACCGCCGTCAGGCTCGGCCGCGCCATCGCCCGCACGGTCGGCAACACGCGCTCCGGCCGCGCCGCCCGCGGTTCATTGCGCACCCGCGGCAGCGCAGTCCGGCTGTAGATGTAGGCGGTAAACGCGCCAAGCTCCTTGACCACCGGCTGCCCCACCGCCGCCGACGCGTCCATCTGGACGGGCACGCCGTGGGGCACGAGCACGATGTACTCGGACAGGACGACCGGCGCCTCACTCGACTGCATGTGGAACAGCGGGAGACGCGTCGCGCCCGTCGCGGGATCATCCGCGGCTTGATAGGCCACTTGCGCGAACTCCACTGTCGTGCCGGCCGCTACCGCGCGCAGTGAAATTGTCTCCTTGTCGTCAGTCTCCGCCGGCAGCACCAGGGAACCGTCCGCGAGGATCGTCCGGGCCAGCTCCAGGTCCGCGCCTTCCGCCACGCGAATTTCGCCGACCGCATCCGCCGCCGCGTCTTCGCGTACCCGCACGACTTGATGCACACGCCGCACCGCGCCGCCATCGGGCAGCAACTGGACAATCTCCTGGTCCAGCAGCCACACGGTCGCCGAACCGCTCGCGAACGCGTCCGTCACCTCGACCTGCGCCATCTCCTCGCCATCGCGCACAAACGGCTGCCAGATCGGCCGGACGCCCGCCTGGATCGCCTTCTGTCGCGCCTCCAGCGGTAGTCCCGGCGCAGTCAGCAGGCGATTGAGCGCCCGCTGTTTTCCCGTTTCGTCGTGGCGCAGCTCCGCGTCCTGCAGCGCTTGCCAGTCATCGCCCTGCGCATCGTCGCCCCACAGCGGCCGCGGCGGCAGCGGTCGGTGCAGCGTTTGCGCCATCAGCCGGATCAGGCCTGCCGCCTCGCGGGCGTGTGCCGGCTCGGCTTGCACCAGCAGCAGCGACGTCAGCGCGTCGTCCAGGTGCCCCACCATCGACTCGGCAAACGCGCGCGCGAGCCGGTTGTGCGGGCAAGCCAGTTTGCGATCGAGCAGCCGCCGGATGAGCGGGCGGTTCATCGTGTCCTGGCCGATCGAGAGCGCGTGCGCCATCGTGGCGCAATCGTCCGGCTGCTGTTGCACGGCCGCTTCCGCCGCCGCCGCCGCCAGATCCGGCAGACCCAGCGCCTGGTACGTCATCGCCCATTCCAACTGCACGTCACTGCGCAACAGCGGCGCGACTCCCGGCAGAGGCGGGGCATCGACCTGCGCTGGCGGCTGCATCGCCTGCAGCGACTGCCACGCCAACTGCGCCTGACCGGCGTCGCGGGTGTGAACCGCGCGCGTCAGCTGGCCATCGGCGTGCGCGGGCCAATGCGCAAGCAAGCCGTCCACCGCGGTTGCGGACGGCAGCGACTCGCTCTCCCGCGTGTCGGCGCGCTGCAAGGCGACCGCGGTGTGGAACAACTGCTGCGGAAACTGCTGGCTGACGCGCGCCATCGCCTCGCTCTCGGGCTCGCGCAACGCCTCCAGCACGTCGTCGAGCGTCGCATGCCACGGCCGCTCCGCGGGCGAAGGGGGCGCCGGATCGCCAGGCACCAGCGCCAGCATCAACGGCTGGCCGTTTTGGCCAATCGGCACCGCGAGGTCCAGGATGTGCGGGCCAACGGCCAGATCGAGCCACGTCTCCGCGCGGGCATCCGCGTCGCCGGGCTCCACCCGCACCAGCGGCCGGCCATCGCACCACACACGCACCGGGCGGGGCGAATCCAGACGGAGCAGCAGCGGCTGCTTCCCGGCCACCTGAAAGCGCGCCTGCAAGCGGTAGACGCCAGCATCGCGGATCGGCAGCACATACGGCGCGCCCGGATCTGGCGGCGGAAGCGGGAGCGCAAGCGCAGTGGCGGTCAGCGCGTCGGGCAGTTGCGCCAGACCGGTGAAGAGCCGCCGGGACAGCGGCTGCGGCACGAGCGCGACGGTCAACGGCAACGCGTGGAGGTCGCGTTCGGGAACGACCGGCAGCCACGGGGCCAACGCGCGCTCACGCCGCCACCGTTCAGCCGTCGCGCCGGTGTGGAGCCAGCGCTCCACGTCGGGCATCCGCGTGGTCAAAAGCGCCGTCACTGCCGCGCGATCCCGCAGCGCCAGCCGAGCCAGCGATTCAGCGGCGACAGTCAGCACGCGGTCCGCGCGCGGATCGCGACCGGGTGACGCCTGCTCCGCCGCATCCGCCACCGCCAGCCACGCGTCCAACCGGGGCGGCACCGCGGCAAGGCCGTCCGACGCCAGCGCGCGCGCCAGTTGCGCCTCAAGCAAGGCCTCCGGCGGCGGCGTCCAGGCGGGCGGGCCAAGCGCCAGGCGCGCGCAGCCGCGACCGTGCAGTAAGCACAGCCACGTCGTCTGCACGTAGCTTTCGCCATCCGCGGGGCGCGCCGCCAGTCGGCCATCCAGCCGCGCGGCGTCGACATCCGGATCGAGGGCAGTCAGCGCGCCGCCGCAAGCGGTCAACAGCAGCAGGAGCGACAGGAGGCGAATCATCGGCCGACCTCCAGCTTGCGCAGCGGGATGTCCGTGCGCAGCACGTTGTCCACCGCAGTGAGAAAGCGCAGCAGCGCCGGCACATCCTGCGGCGCCACCACCCGCCGATCGAGCTGCAGATGGGTCCGCAGCGTCAGCGCGCCATCGGCGGCCATCTCGCTGCGCAGCGAAAACGCGCCCAGCGGCTGGCCATCCGCGCCGCGCACGCTGTCATCCACCGGCGCGGGCTCGCGGGCGATCGCGTACCCCGCCGGCGGCACGAGCCACGCGACGTGGGCCATCTCAGCGGCGTGGGCCAGCACCAGCGGCTGCTTGCGGCCGGCCTGGACGCCAAACAGCTGCACATACGGCTGGCTCGGCCGCAGCGGCTGGACGGACAGTCCGCCATCGGGCAGGTGACGCGCCCACTGCGGCACGCGCGCCTTCACGTGCAGCTTGACCGTCTCGCCCAGCGGCTCGATGCCCACCGTCGTCAGCTCCTGCACCACCACGCCGGGAAAACGCGCCGACAGGAACTGCTCCATCTGCTCGCGCCGCGACGTATCCACCCACAGCTGCGACCGCGCTTCCGCCGCCGAACGGCCGTGCATCTCAAAATCGACCTCCAGCAGCGCCGCGCCATCGGCCTGAATCTTCGCCTCGATCTTCACCGTCTGCAGGTGCTCGCGCGGCGGGCCATCCGGCAGCACTTCCAGGCGCGCAGGCACCGCACCCGGCTTGGCGATGCGCAGCGCCACGCCGCCTGCGTCGCCTTCCGGCATCTCCTGCGGGCCATGGTGCGTCGCCGTCGCGTCCAGCCACCAGTTCAAGCTCGGCACGTACGCGATCGCGTGGTTGAACACGCCAAGGCTCGCCACTTCGTCGTGCAGTTGGCCGTTGTCCGCCGTGCGCACCAGGACGACCTGCGCGTCGATGCCGACCTCCGCCAGCAGCGCCACAAGCAGCGTCGCCTTGTCCTTGCAGTCGCCAAACGCCCGCTGCAGCACTTCCCGCACCGCGTGCGGCTTCAAGCTGTGGATGCCAAATTCCAGGCCGACGTACCGCACCTGCGTCGTGGCGAACGCGTAAAGGGCGCGGACTTTCTCCTCGTCCGTCGCCAGCCCTTGGGTCAGGCGCAGCGCCTCCGCGTGGACAACTGGATCGGTCCCACGCGCCGGAATGGCTTCCGCCGCCAGCTGACTCCACCACTGGGTCAGCGCCGTCCAGTTGGCAAAAGTCGAGGCATGCAGGTACGGCATCACGTCCGTCGTCCCCGGCATGTTGCGCTCGCTGACCACCGCCGCTTGCGGTCCCAGCCGCAGTCGCCACTCGTCCCACGCGCCTGTGTCGTGCTGGCCCGCCGACTGCACGCGGCGCTGCGCCATCTGGGCGATCGGCGGCTGGTTGGGTCGCGGATCCACGACCTGCGTGCGCAGCGGCGTCCCGGCGGGCAGCAGCAGCACCACGTCGGTCTCGCGCACAGGCCGCACGTCGCCGAGCGTCAACAGCTCACCAAAAACCAGACCGAACGGCGTCGGCGCCAAGTCGCGCTCCACGTGTTCGACGACGATCGCGTCGCCCGGCCGCAGGTTGTTGAAATGCAGCGTGATGCGCTCGAGGTCAAAGTACATGCCGGACGCGTCTTCGCCAAACTGGTCGACGTTTTGGCTGGTGCACGGCTCGACGCGGCCATCCTGACGCACGATGACCGCCTGCAGGACGTCGGCGCGGCTGAGCGTCGGCGCGTAGTCGATGTCGACCGTCTGGTTGGCCTCACAGCCCGGACCGAGGTAGCGCACCAGCGCCTCGTATTCCGCCTGTTGGCCGTTGCCGACGCCCTGAATGACCGTCTGCTGCAGCCGCTCCTCCGCGGCGTGGGCGCGCGGCCCGTCGAGTTCCTTGCGCACCAGCGCGACCAGATCGCGGCGGTAGGGCGTGAAGAACTCGCCCTCCGGCTGCAACTGCGCCAGACGCCAGCGCAGATCCGCCCGCGCAGGCGCTCGCTCCACCGCTGCCCGCAACGCCGCGATGGCTTCTTCAGGCTGCTCGTGCGTGAGCGCCAAGGCCCGCGCCCTGAGCTCCAGCGTGCTCGCCTGCACCAAGTGGCCCGGCAGCCGCGCCAGATCAGCCAGCGCCTCGCCCGGTTGGTTCTGCGCCAAGTGGTGCCGCGCAACGAGCTCCCAGCCGCGCGATCGCCCGGCAAACTGCTTGGCTTGGGATGCGGCTTGCGCCTCCGCCTCCGGCAGCCGATCGGCGTCCAGCAGCGCCGTCAGCAGGCCCGTCTGCACATCCAGTCGGCCCGGCTCCAGCGCGATCCAGCGTTGATGCAGCGCAACTGCGCCAGTCAGGTCGTCGCGCGCGACCGCGTCGCGGATCCGCGCTTCCAGCAATTCAGGCGCGTCAGGCCAGCGCTTGGCGCACTGGGCCAAGAGCTCGGACGCCACCGCATCGCCGCCCAGCCGGGTCCACAGCGCCGAACGGAGCACGCACCCCCGCACAAACTCGTCCTCCGGGCGCCGGCCGTTCGCCGCCGACCATTCCTGCCACAGCCGGTGCGCCTGGGACGTCTTGCCCATCGCGTCGAGCGCGCTTGCCTGCGCCAGCAGCAGCTCCGCATTGTCCGGCAGCAGATTGGCCCAGAGGCGCAGCCGATCGATGCGATCGCCCAGCTCGCCGGCGAGCAGCGCGAGTCCCACCGCGGCGTCGCCATCCGGCGGCAGCTCCGCGGGATCGAGGGCCAGCAGCCGCTCCGTCACATCCGTGTGCAGCGGCCAACTGTGCCACGCCAGCGCCACGAGCGTCGGCAGCGGCGACGGCTTGGGCACCGCGCCCGCAAGCGGCCAATGCAAACCCACGGCGCCATCGGGCTGCCAGGTCGGCTCGGGCGGCAAGGCCTCGGCATCCGTCGGCGTGGCCACTTGCGCAAGCGTGTCGGTCGGCGGCAAATCCGCCCGCACTTCCAGCGCGAACGGCGCACCCTGCGGATCAACCCAACTGATGCGCACCGGCATGTTGCCTGCGGACGGCGCGACCTTGATCAGCAGCCGGTGCCAGCCCGCCGACAACGCCACCGTCGCGAGCGGCACATCGGGTAGGAGGGGCGCGGCCATGGTCAGGCCAAATTGCTCCGCGTGCTCGGGCATCTGCGCCAGCGCCGCGCCGTCCAGGTACACGCGCACGGCGCCGACGACGCCCACGCGCAGTTGCGCCATCCCCGGCGTGCGCGGACGCACCCAAGCCTGCAGGAACACGAGCGCATCATCGGGCTGCTCCACCCACTCATCGACGTGCAGGCGCCCTGTGGCCCCCATCAGGCCGTCCGCAACCGGACGCCACGCCACCTGGCCCGCGCGACCGGGCCACGTTGGCTGCGGCGCGATCTGGCCCGCGCCAATCCGCTGCGCTTCACGCTCGACGGGCGACTGGCGGGTGAAAGCCGAACCGTGCTCGGCGCCAAAAGGCCCCAGCCAACTCCACTGGGTCACGACGCCTTGGCTCACGCGGAAACGCGCCACGGCTTGGACCTGACCCGCACGCCGCGCCGCTTCCGCCAGCAGATCGCCCAGGAACGTCGCGACAACGGTGTTCCGCGTCTTTGGCGAACTGAGCCACTTCTGCGCCGCCGGCGTCAACGCGCGGACAACCTCCGCCGGCGGGACGGCACCCAGCGTCCGCTCGGCCGTCAGCACATCGGCCAGCGCGGTCGGCGCTTGGGACCGCTGCAGCCGAGTGGCCGCTTGCCGCAGCGCAGCGCGTTCATCGGGATACGCCGGCAGCGGCAAAAGCAGCAACAAAAGGAGCAGGGCCAAGCGCATACGGGGGAGCCTCCACAGCTTGGGACGCGCCGTGACAGCGATTGGGTTCAAAAGCTTCAACCGCCGACGATGACGTTGGCGGAGCCCTCGATGAGCTTGCCCATGCCGCCGCAGTGCTGGTCGGCGTCGCCCATGCGGTGCGCGCCCTTGCCGTTGATCTTGACGGTGCCGGAGCCGCCCTGAGCGGACCAGGTGTTGGGCCCGCAGCAGGCGGCGTGGACGCCGTGATCGCCCATGCGCAGGGCGGGGAGGCCGTTGACGAGCACGTCGCCGGAGCCGGCGATGGCCGGACCGATGGCCGGATGCGGGCAAGCCGGGCAGCCGTGAGCGTCGGCGGGAACGGAGGATTTGTCGCCCAAGCGGCCTTGTCCAGGCATGGAAGCTCCGATTGCGCTATTTGGACAGCGGCGTGCCGCCGATGTTCAGACCGATTTCCAACGTGATGCGCGCCAGCGGCCCCGACTGCACATCGTCGTACTCAGCCGCGGGACGCAGCGATTTGAGCATGAATTCGGCGCCGACGCTGTAGAAAAACACGCCCTTGCCGCTCATGACGCGCAATTGCCCGGTGATGTAGTCAAAGCTCGGCTGGCCGCTGTGAACGTTGACGTGGTTGTAGTGCAGCGACCCGCAGAGGCCGGAGAAACGCGGCAGGAGGACGCCGGTCCAGATCGAGACGCCGCTCGGCTTGGCCGCAGGCGGGTCGTTGGGCGCGAGCATGCCGGCGTATTTCTGGTAGCGCGCGCCGACAACCCAGGAGACGAGCGGCACTTCATCGTCCGCGGCGCTGCTCATGTGGACAAAGCCGCCTGCGCCCCAGTTCACGTCGGCCGTCGTTTTGGCGCTGGCGTCGTCGAGGATCGCGAGGCCGCCTTCCAGGTGCGGAACGACGCCCCAGACAAAGCCGCTGCCGCCCTTGGAGGCGACCGTGTTCTTGACCGTCTTGTCGACGGCTGCCGCCTCCGATTGCGCATCCGGCTTGGCGGGCTCAACGGCATTGGCCGGCGCGGCTGGCTTGGCGCTGACAACGGGCGGGGGCGGCGGTGCAACAGGCTGGACAGTCGCGGCAGGAACCGGGACAACGGGCGGAACGACCGCGACAAGCGGCGCGACCGGCGCGGTCTCGGGCGGCAACTGCTGCGGCAACATCACGGCGAGCTTCTGCGGCTTGTTGATCGCCACCAGCGTGCCCGCGCGCGTGTGGTAACCCGTCTGCGCCAAGCGCAGCCGGTGCGGGCCGGCCGTCAAGCGCAGCATCAGCGGCGTCGCGCCCACATCGAAGTCATCGACGCTGGCCATCGCCCCGGGCGGCTCGGTGCTCAGCGCGACAGTCGGCAGTTCGAGCGCGGTCACGCCAGCGGGCAACGGCAGTGCGGTCCCCGTGAACCGGCGGATCCCGTTGAACAGGTCGCCCGCCACGCGTTGTCCGCGCGCCGACACGCCCGCCAGCGTCAATCCCGCCGCCTCAACCGCGGCCAGCTCTGCGGCGTCGCTCGTCTGCCAGAGCACCAGACGCGCCCGCACTTCCTTGCCGTCCTGACGCAGCGTCGTGGTCACCGCGTACGCCGCACCGAGGCTGCGCGCCACTTCCAGTCGGCAGCGGAAATCACATTGGGCGCCCATGCCCACGACGGACCGGTTCTGCTCCGCGCGCAGGTAGTCCGCCACCGGCACGACGCTACCGACGCCCGCGTCCTGCGCCTCACGCTGCAGCGCCGACTGGACCTCGCGCGCGACCCGCTCCGTCTCCTCGCCCGTCGTACCCGCAGGCGGCAGGATCGCGACGCCGTCGGTGATCTTGCGCTGCGCCTCGGCGCGGGCCTTGTCCGCCGCCAGCAGCCGCGCCTGCTCCGCATCCGCCCGCAGCTTGTCCGCTTTCTGCCGCTCCAGCTCCAGCCGTGCCGCTTCCGCCTGCCGCGCTGCTTCCGCGGCTGCTGCCTCGGCTTTCTTGCGCGCCTCCGCGTCAGCCAGCGCTTGCGTCGCGATCGCCGCGTCAATGGCCGCCAGATGCGTCTTGCCATCGGCCTGCCCCGCGGGCGTCTTCTCGATCTTCAAGTACAGTTCGAGCAGCGCACGGGCTTCCGGCAGCTTCTTGGCCTGCTCGCGGGCGCGCGCGGCGTTGAACACGGCGTTCGGCGTCTTGGCGAGGTCATAGACTTGCATGAACAAGTCGGCGGCCTGGTCAAACTGACCGTCGCGAAAGGCCTGCTTGGCCTCCGCATTGCGTTCTTCAGCTTGCTTGGTGGGAGGCGGCGCGGCGGGCGGCTTGGCCAGCACGGGCGTCGCCGCGAGGGCATACACGACCACAAGGCTGGCGAGCGGCCACTTCATGGCGCGCAGTATGCCGCGCAGCGGTTGGCTTGGCAAAGGCGCGCGCGGAACCTGGGCCTACTGGTGGTGGTGCAGGCTTTCGATGAGGTACGGATCCTTGGACGGCAGCAGGGACGCCTTGCCGAGCATCGTCGTCACCGTCAGCAGGAACAGACCGGCAACCGCCGCGGTCGCGCCGATTTCCGTCAGGCCAAAGTACGGACCGTGACCGCTGGTCAGCGTGCCCATCTCGGCGGCGAAGTGGGACGTCGCCGGCATCACCTGCAGGTACACGTCCAGCCAGTGACCGCAGAGGATCAGGATGGCCATCGCGACCAAGATCTTGGGATTGCGCTTGTTGGGCCGCGGCAGCAGCACAAAGAACGGAATCGTCCAGTTGATGAGCAGGTTGATGATCCAGATGGCCGCCCAGCCCGTGTCCTGACGGATGATGAAGTAGCCCGTCTCTTCCGGAATGTTGGCGTACCAAATCAACAGGAACTGACCGATCCAGATGTACGCCCAGAAGGTCGAGAGGCCAAACATCCACTTGCCCAGATCGTGCAGATGGTTCTCGTTGACGTGCGGCAGGAAGCCGCCCTTCATCAGCGCGATGGTGAACAGGACGATCATCGCCATGCCCGCGACGTGCGCGCCAGCGAACTGGTAGACGCCGAACATCGTGGAGAACCAGTGCGGCTCCAGGCTCATCAGCCAATCCAGCGCGCCCAGCGTCAGCGTCAGGCCCATGAAGATGATGTAGATGACTGAGAAGAGCAGGTTGCGCTGCGTGTGCTTCTCGTCGCCATCCGTGTCCTGCGCAATCGAGCGCTTGCGGATGAAGTACGTCAGCAGCGACCACACGCCGATGATGATGACCAGGCGGGTCAGGAAGCCCGTCGGGTTGAGCAGCACGGCTTTGTGGCGCAGCAGGTGGTCTTCCGCGACGATGTCCGGATGGCTCCATTCATACAGCGACTGCATGCCGAGGCCGGTGACCGCTGCCATCGTCACCAACGCGACGGGCAGGTAGGTCATGATGGCTTCCGGGACGCGGCGGAGAACGACGCCCCAGCCCGCCTTGGTCACGTGCATGATGGCGACGATGACGGACGCGCCAAGCGCGATCGACAGGAAGAAATACGCGGCGATGAGTCCGGCGGACCACGCGCGCCAGGCTTCGCTGGACAGACCATAGGCGAACAGCGCGCCGCCGATCACCAGCAGACCGAGCGCCAGCGCGCGGATGTTGCCCGGCGTGGTGAACGTGGTCGGCTGGAGCACGTCTTCTGCATGTTCAGTGTGTGCGCTCACGAGATACCTCTTGAAGTTCGCGGGCCTTGTGTCGCCCGCAGGCGGCAGCGGCCAGTGCGATGACGGGCTCGGCGTTTACGGGGTCGTCGCCGGCTTGGCGGACTGCTGCAGCGTGCGCAGGTAGAGGATCGCCTTCCAGCGGTCTTCCTGCTTGATCTGACTGGCGTAGGACGGCATCACGCCGCGGCCGTACGTCACGATGTGGAACAGGTAGCCATCGGGCCACTTGCCGGCGTTGTTTTCCGCCGCGCCGATCGGGAAGCCCGGCATGCCGCGCTTGGAAACCGGACCGTCGCCCGCGCCCAGCGTGCCGTGGCACGGCGTGCAGAACGTGGTGAAGACGACCTTGCCGCGCGCCAGCGTCTCCGGCGTCGGCTTCTCCGGGTTGACCAGCTGCTCGCCCGCGGCCACACGACCGGCGTCATCGGCCGTGTAGTGGAGCGGCGTGAAGCCGCGCGGAATCGTGCCAGCAGGCGGCACCTGGTTGGTCATCTTGTTCTTGAAGATGGTGTTGACCGTGTTGGTCTCCGCCGCGGAGCTGAACATCATGTGATTCAGCCACGGCAGCCACTCGTAGTTCGGCTCACGTTCAACGCGGCAACCTGACAGCAGGCTGGCGCCAAGAACCGCGAGCGCGAGCCCGGTCAGCTGGATTTTTTTCGCGAACGCGGTGTTCATGCGCTCTCTCCGATAAAAGCAACTTCGGTGGCGCCGTGAGCGGCAAACAGCCCGCGCACTTTGGCCTCGTCGTAGTTCTGGCCCTTGGGGTCGATCGCAATGGCGAACCGATCGTTGGTCACGCCGTCGATCAGCAGCTTGGCCTTCTTGCCCGGGAACAAGCCGTTGATGGCGAACATGCCAAAGGCGGTCGACAAGCCGGCGAAAAGCACCGTCAGCTCGAAGAACACCGGCACGAACGCCGGGAACGGCAGGAACGGCTTGCCACCGATGATGAGCGGCCAACCGGACAGCATCGGCGTGGGAATGCCCTGCGTGTAGATCTGCAGCAGACCGGCGGTCATGAAACCGCACATGCCGCCGAAGAACGCCACGAACGTGACCTTGGAGCGCGGCAGTTTCTGCGCGTGATCCAGGCCGTGCACGGCGTATGGCGTGAACGTGTCGTACACCGGCATGCCGGCGTCCGTCGCAGCTTGGGTGACGGCCATGATCTGCTCTTCTTCAGTGAAGATGCCGACCAGATACGTACTCAGTTCTTTGGGTTGGGCGTGCATGGCAGCCTTACTCCAGTGAAAATGCTAGTGGGGCCATCAGTGGCCGTGAGCGGAACCCTTCTGCGCCCAGCGCGCGACCGACTTCACTTCGCCAATCGCGACGACAGGCGCCACGCGGGTGAAGAGCAGGAAGAGCGTGAAGAACAGACCAAACGTGCCGATGAAGGTCGTGTATTCAACCCAGGTCGGCGAGTACATGGCCCACGACGACGGGAGGTAGTCGCGGTGCAAGGACGTCACGATGATGACGAAGCGCTCAAACCACATGCCGATGTTCACCACGATGGACATGATGAAGATGACGGTCGGGTTGGTGCGCATCTTCTTGAACCAGAAGACCTGCGGGGAGATGACGTTGCAGCTGACCATCGTCCAGTAGGACCAGGCCATCGGGCCCGTGGCGCGGTTGCTGAAGAAGGTGTAGCCCTCGTAGTTGCTGCCGGAGTACCAGCCGATGAGGAACTCGGTCGAGTACGCCAAGCCGACCATCATGCCGGTGGCGACGATGACCTTGCACATGTTCTCGAGGTGGCTGATCGTGATCATGTGCTCGAGCTTCATCACCTTGCGGGCGACGACGAGCAGCGTCAGCACCATGGCGAAGCCCGAGAAGATCGCGCCGGCGACGAAGTACGGCGGGAAGATCGTCGTGTGCCAGCCGGGGATGACCGACGTCGCGAAGTCCATCGAGACGATCGTGTGCACGGAGAGCACGAGCGGCGCGGAGAGGCCGGCGAGGACCATGTACGCGGTTTCGTAGTTGGACCAGTTCTTGTTGGAACCGTTCCAGCCGAACGACAGCGCGGCGTAGATCGTCTTGCGGATGCGCGTGGTGGCGCGGTCGCGCACGGTGGCGAGATCGGGCACGAGACCGATGTACCAGAACACCGCGGAAATCGTGAAGTAGGTCGAAATCGCGAACACGTCCCACAGGAGCGGCGAACGGAAGTTCACCCACAGCGGACCGCGCATGTTCGGATAGGGCGCGACCCAGATCGCGCCGAACCACGGACGGCCCATGTGAATCAGCGGGAAAGTCGCGGCGCAGATGACCGCAAACAGGGTCATGGCTTCCGCGGAACGGTTGATCGACGTGCGCCATTTCTGGCGGAACAGGAACAAGATCGCGGAGATCAGCGTGCCCGCGTGACCGATACCGACCCAGAACACGAAGTTGGTGATGTCAAAACCCCAGCCAATCGTCTTGTTCAGGCCCCAGGTGCCGATGCCGTTGTAGATTTCGTAGCTGACGGCCACGAGCCACATGCCCAGCACCGCGAGCGCCAGCGTGAAACCGGCGAGCCACAGCTTGGTCGGCGGCCGTTCCAGCGGACCGACGATGTCTTCCGTAATCTGCGCCAGCGCCGGATTGCCGGTGACAAGCGGTTCGCGCAAATGCGACGTGTACGAGGACATGGATTAACCCTCCGCCTTCTTGGCAGTACCGTGTTCGTTCTTTTCGCCGTGGCCCGCGTGCTTCGGCGCGTGGGGACGATCCGAGTTGCGCACCTTGGTCATGTACGTCACCGCCGGCTGCGTGCCGACTTCGACAAGCGCCGAGTAATTGCGCGGATCGTCGTACTGCTTCTTGACCTGGCTCGCGGCGTTCATGTCGCCAAACGTGATGGCCTCGGCCGGGCAGGACTGCTCGCACGCGGTTTTCACTTCGTCCGGCTTGCAAATCTGGCCGTTGGCGTTGATGTCCACGCGGCCTTCGCGCGCGGCTTGCGCCTTCACGTCCTGGATGCGCTGCACGCAGAAGCTGCACTTCTCCATCACGCCGCGCGAACGCTTGGTGATGTCGGGGTTCAGCGCCAGCGCCACGAGATCCGCTTCCTGCTTGCCTTCCATCTCGCCGTGCGGATAGTTGAACCAGTTGAAGCGGCGCACCTTGTACGGGCAGTTGTTGGCGCAGTA
>CAINLT010000527.1 GCA_903850505.1 uncultured Myxococcales bacterium
ATGCGACATGCGTTCTTGCGCCCGATGGCGTTCGCCCTGACTTTGCTGGCGACGATGCCCGCCGTTGAAGCGCTGGCCTGCGGTGGCTGCTTTTCGCCGCCGACGCCGACGATTGACCAGACGGTCCGCCAGGACGCCGAGCGCGTGCTTTTTATCCGCGACGCGGTGACAAAAGTGTCCACCGTGTGGGTCGAGGTGCGCTACACGGGGCTGGCCAAGGATTTTGGCTGGGTGCTGCCGGTGCCCAAGCTGCCCAAGGTCGGCGTTGGTTCCGTGACGGTGTTTGACGCGCTGGACCAGTCGATGCAAGCCAGGGTTTTCCGCACCGTGATCGACGCTGAGAATTGCCGGAATCCCGCGCTCGGCTGCGACCACTTTGACTACCCGGGGTATGACGCGTTGTCCGACGCGTCGATGGGCGCCGACAGCGCGGGCGGCGGCGGTCCCAACGTCGAGATCCTCGCGTCGGGCCAGACCGGGCCGTACAACTACCAGGTCGTCAAGGGCACTGATTCGGCCGTGCTCTACAAGTGGCTGGTCGACAACGGCTATGAGATGCCGGCGTCCGCCAAGCCGATCCTGCAAACGCACGTGGACAAGGGCGACCTGTTCGTCGTGGTCAAGCTGCAAAATGGCCAGGGAATCGAGGCGATCCGGCCGATCACGCTGGAGATGGACGACGCCGAGCCGTGCGTGCCGCTGCGGCTGACGTCGATCGCGGCGGTGGACGACATGTCCGTAATTGTGACGGTGGCGGGACCGGGGCGCGCGATCGTCAAGAATCACCTGGACGTCACGATCGATCCGCTGCTGCTGGCGATTCCGTTTGGCTACGGCGCGGTGGTGCCGAGCAACTATCAGCAGGTCGTGGCGGCGGCGATCGACGAAGCGTCCGGCCACGCGTTTGTGACGGAATACGCCCAGACGGGAAAGGCGACGCCGCTGCAATCGCCGTACAACAGCTTCAGCTACACGCCGATGGCCACCGCCAAGACGCTGCTGGACCTGGCGATGCTGCTGGCCGGTGGGCTGCTGCCGGTGACGGCGGAGGTGGCGGAGGCATTTGAGCCCAAGCTGCACTTGGCCGATGCGTTTCCGGGCGTCACGCCGCTGCAGACGTTGGCCAACCTGCGGGCGTGCGGCAAGTACTGGCAGGGACAGGGCGGCTTTTACAACCCGACGTGCTTCCTGCCGACCGGGCAGCTGACCAAGCAGCAGTTGACCGCGGTGACCATCGACGGCGTGGCGCTGGCGGACGAAGTGACGGCGACGTTTACGGTGCCGCTGGCGGAGATGGCGCAGAAGCTGGCGGCGAGTCAGACGGTGACGCGGCTGGACATGCGGATTTCGCCCGCGGAGATGGATCGCGACCCGGTTTTTGCCTACAACCCGGCGCTGCCGAACGTGTTGCCGACGATTCCGGTGACGCTGAATCAGGTGTGTCCGACGGGATGGTCGGACGATGTGGCAGAGGTGCGGCTGTCGGTCGAGGGCCTGGGTTCGTGGGTGCAATTGGCGAATCCGCCGGTGGATGGCCGGTTCCTGAGCCTGCCCGCGGCGTGGCACATGCAGGTGCTGGACGAGACGGGGCCGGCGGTGGACATCGACCCCAAGCAGGCGCCCATCGTGGCGGCGGCGATCCTGGGTGCCAAGCCGGGCAAGCCGAGCCTCGCCGCGGATCTGGTGCTGACGACGCCGGCGCCCTGGCTGCCGCCGGAGTCCGATCCGCTCGTGACGACGCTGGGGCCGTGGCACAAGCCGCCGTACTGCGTCGCCAAGCCGTACTGGGTCGATGGCCAGCTGCCGCCGACGGGCCAAGGGCAGCCCGACACGACGTCAGGCGATACCCTGCCTGGCGTGGACGCGATTGGCGGCTGGAAGGATGTGGGTGAACTGTCGGACGTAGGCGCGGCTTCTGACGCGGTGCCGGCCAAGAGCGGCTGCACGGCGGGCAGGGTGGCGTTTCCGGGTTGGCTGGCGCTGGTCGTGGCGTTCGGCGCGGTGCTCCGGCGTCGGGTCGTCAGTCGACGTGAAAATTGAGCTCGCCCGGCAGCATGATACCGACCCGTTGCCACGCGATCCGGCCTTCCTTGTCCAGCACAACGGTCGTCGGCAGCGCGCGCACGGGCCAATCCTGCTGGATGCGCTCATTGGCCGGGACCACCTGAAAGCTGCGCGGCGTCGCCTTCAGATAGGCGCGCACCGCGGCGTCCTCGTCCATCGCCACGCCCAGCACGGTCACGTCCGGATGGCTGCGCGCGTACTGATCCACGGTCGGTGACGTCATCTTGCAGGCGCCGCACCAGGTCGCCCAGAAATACAGCACCACGGGCTTGCCCTTGAGCGCGGCGATGTCCACCGGCTTGCCAGCCACGTCCACGCCCACCAGCGGCGGCGCCACTTCGGTCGGCATCGGCCCACCGCGGAGTGACGCCATCACGAGCACAACGAGCATCGTCAGGAACACGCTCCAGACAATCGAGCGCGCATAACCCAAGCCGTTGTTCACAACCACTTGCGTCGTTTCATTCATCTACGGCATCGCCTCGGGCACTGCTGGCGCGCCCGCCTGATGGAGAGCCTCGCGCGGCCGATTGGGTTCACGCGCCACGCTGCCCAGCATCTCGATGCGCGCGTGCTCCAGCCGCGTCTTCGCCTCCTCGGGCAGCGTGCATTGCTCCTCGGAATCGCAAATGAACCGCACGTGCATGTGATTGTCGTGGCCGGCGAGGTGGCGAATGATCGTCTCGTGGGCGTTTTCAATCGGCCGCGGCCACTGGAACCAGGCTTTCAGGTGCTCTTCCGGTTCGCCCGCGCGCAGCCCGGCTTCATAGAGCGGCTGTTGCAGGCTGTAGTCGATGAACGCGTACTGCAGCTTGGCCGTTGACAGGAAAGCCCGCAGCAACTGCCACGTCCGGTCCGCGTCCAGCGTGTCCGGCGTCGCGCCGCCCAGCCACTTGCGCTGGTGGGCGCCGCGCATGTACAGGCCCACGTCCGCGTCAATGCCGCCGCGGTGCGACTTGTGCGGCGGCAGGCAGCCCCCGCCTTCCTTGGACAAATCGCCGAGAATCAGGTGCGTCCCCAGCGGATTCTGCCGCTGCGTCGCGTGGACGGCCGTGCGGATCGCGTCCACGAGCAGCGGCTTGCCCCAGCCGCGCGCTGGCCGCTGGATGGCAAAGTGCTCGTCGTCGCCCTCCAGCAGCACGCCGCCCTTGAGCGTCACGCCGTCGTGCGGCGACTTGTAGACCAGATAGCGCTTGCCGCCCTTGAGCTTCGCCGCCGTGCCAATGGCGTTCCAGCCGCGCAACGTCCCCTCTGCGACGCGGTAGCGCCGGGCGAAGCTCGCGACTTTCTCGTTCTTGCGGGCGATGCCGTACTTGCGGCCGCACACGGAGACCGTTTGGCTCTTCTTCTTCTCCGCGGCGACAAACTTCTTGCATTGCGCAGTCTTGGCGTTCTTCTTGTCGGCGCACACCTTCTTCAGCTTGGCGCGTTCGGCGGCATCAGCGCGTTCCTGCTCATCGGCAAAGAACTTCTTGCACTGCGCGCTCTTGGCCTTTTTCTTGTCCGCACACGTCGCCTTCAGCGCCGCTTGCTGCTTCTTTTCCTTCGCCGACAGCGCCTTGGGCTTGTCCTCGTCGTCCTTCGCGGACTTCTTTGCGTCCTTGCCCTTGGTGTCTTTGTCCTTGCTGCTGGCGGCCTTGTCCTTGCCAGCGTCAGCCTTTTCCTTGCCCGCGTCAGCCTTTTCCTTGCCCGCGTCGTTCTTGGCCTTGGGGCGGTCATCCTTGGCTTTGGCTTTGCCGTCGCCGCTCTTGGCCGTCGCGCGCAGCAGCACGCACTCGCGCGTGTCCTTGCGTTTGGGATCGGCGCAGCGCTTCAGGAGCGCCTTGTCGACAACTGCCGGCTTCGCCTTCGCGCTGGCCGCAGGCTTCGCCGGTGCCTTGGCGGCGGGCTTGGCCAGCGCCAGCGCGGGCAGCCACACGAGCAGCGCCAGCAACAGCCACCTTCCCATTTGCTTCGCCATCGGCACGCGCAGACCCCGGCCCGGATTGGGCAGCCGGAGCGTTCCATCCGCGGGCGTTCGCGTCAACGTCTTGACGTCGTGGCTTCCGCCGTGCACGGTCGGCCGCTGGAGGTGCCTCGTGATTCGCGTCTGTTTCGTCTGTTTGGGCAACATCTGCCGTTCACCGCAAGCGGAAGGCATCTTCCGCCAGCTGGTCCAAGAAGCCGGTCTGCAAGACCAATTCCACATCGACAGCGCCGGCACCGGTGGCTGGCACGCGGGCGAACTCGCGGATCCGCGTACGCGCGCGACGAGCGCCCGCCGGGGCGTGCCGCTCACCCACCGCGCCCAGCAGTTCACGGAACAGCACTTTGCCGCATTCGATCACGTGCTTGCGATGGACCGGAGCAATCTTGCGAACTTGCTGGCAATTGCGCCCGACGAGTCATCGCGGCAAAAGACGCGGCTGCTGCGCGATCACGATCCGGCGGGCAGCGGCGAAGTGCCGGACCCGTATGCCGGCGGCGAGCGCGGTTTTGACGAGGTCTTTGATCTGTGCCGGGCAGCGTGCGTCGGTCTGCTGGCGGAGTTGACTGCGGAGCGCTGAGCGCGGTTACGCCTTCAAGCGATCCAGCAAGCTCTGGCGGACTGCGCCGGCATCCGCCGAACCGCGCATCTGCTTGAGCACGGCGCCGATGAAGACGCCCAGCAGCTTCTGTTCGCCCGCGCGGAACCGATCCGCCTCGCCGGGCAGCGCCGCCAACACCGCATCCACGGCGGCCTGGATCGCCGCGTGGTCGTCGATCTTGCCCAAGCCCAGCGCAGCAATCAGCGCGACCGGGTCGCCGCCTTGCGCCACCAGGTGCGCGAGCAGCTGCTTGCCCGCCAACATCGTGATCCGCCCGCCGTCCAGCAGCGCGACAAAATGGCCAAAGGTCGCGCCATCCAGTGGAATGTCGGCCAGTGCGCGGCCCTTGCGCATGCCCTCGAGGTCGTTCAGGAACCAGCGGCTCAGCGATCCTGGATTGGGATGCGCGCGCAGGGCAGCGTCAAAAAACGCCACGATGTCAGTATCTTCCGTCAGCAAGTCGGCGATCTCGGCCTCGAGCCCCAGCGCCGCATAGCGGCCATACGCTGCGGCCAACTCCGGCGTCGTCGCGCGCTTCTCAGCCCGCCATTCCGCGCGGTTCTTCTTCTGCGCCGTGTCCTTCTTGCCGTCGTCTTTCTTGGCTTCCTGCGGCTCTTTCCGGCGGTCCGGCCGACCTTCCGTGCGCCCCGGCGCCTTCGTCCACGTGTCGCGCAGACCGATCACGCGGTTCCAAACCGGCTTGTCTGGCGCGGAATCGATCGGATCGCTGTAGAAATAGCCCACGCGCATCAACTGCACGTGCGTCGCCGCCGGCAGCGCCGCGGCCGCGGGTTCCATCTGGCCCTGCAGCACCTGCAGCGCGTCCGGATTCATGTGCGGCAGGAAATCGCCGTCGGCGTCCGGCTGCTCCACGGTGAACAGGCGGTCATACAGGCGCAGCTCGCAGTCGATCGACGACGATGCGTCGACCCAGTGCAGCGTCCCCGCCGGCTGCCGGCCATCCTTGGCTTCCCCGCCGCGCGACTCCAGATCGACCGTGCCCAGCAACCCCGTGACCTCGCCGTTCTCGCGCACGACCTCCGTGCACCGCACGAAGTAGGCGCCAAAAAGCCGCACTTCCTTGCCCACCGACAGGCGCTTCCAGTCCGCCGGCGGATTCTCCGCGAAGTCCTCGCGCTCAATCAGCACTTCCCGGCCGAACGGCACCTGCCGCGTCGCCGCCTCGCCGTTCTTCCACGGAATTTCCAGCAGATCCGTGTGGCCCAGCGGCCAGTTCGTCAACTGCAGGCTGAACGGCTGCAGCACGGCCATCGCCCGCGGCGCGCGCTTCTCCAGATCCTGGCGCACGCAGAATTCCAGCTTGCCAATGTCGACCAAGCTGTTGTTCTTGGCCACGCCGATCAGGTCGGCAAAGTCGCGCAACGCCTCGGGCGTCACGCCGCGCCGGCGCATGCCCGCGATCGTCGGCATCCGCGGATCGTCCCAACCGTTGACGCGCTTGTCCTCCACCAGCTGCAGCAACTTGCGCTTGGACATGACGGTGTAGCCCAAGCCCAGCCGCGCGAACTCATACTGCCGCGGGCGCGGATTCCACGCCTCGCCCTGCGGCTGCCGCGTGTGGTCCAGGACCCAGTCGTACAACTCCCGGTTGCTCTCGAATTCCAGCGTGCAAATCGAGTGCGTGATCCCTTCCAGCGCGTCTTCCAGCGGATGGGCGTAGTCGTACATCGGGTAGATGCACCATTTGTCGCCCGTGCGGTGATGGTGCGCGTGGCGGATGCGGTACAGCAGCGGGTCGCGCATCAGCACGTTCGGGTGCGTCATGTCGATCTTGGCGCGCAGGACGCACGTGCCGTCGACAAACGCGCCCGCGCGCATTGCCTGGAAGAGCTGCAGGTTCTCCGCGATGGCGCGCGTGCGGTGCGGGCTGTCGACGCCGGGACGGGTGAAATCGCCGCGGTTCAAGCGGATTTCCTCGACGTTCTGGTGGTCGATATAGGCGTCGCCCTGGCGGATCAGCGCTTCGGCGGCGTCGTACATCTGGTCAAAATAGTCAGACGCGAAGCGCACTTCACCGGCCCAGTCAAAGCCAAGCCACGCGACGTCCTTCTGGATGGCGTGGACATAGTCGATGTCCTCCTTGACCGGATTGGTGTCGTCCATCCGCAGGTTGCACGTGCCCGCATAGTCGCGCGCGAGGCCAAAGTTCAGGCAGATCGACTTGGCGTGACCGACGTGCAGGTAGCCGTTGGGCTCCGGCGGAAAGCGCGTGGCAACGCGGGTGACGCGGCCGGCAGCCAGGTCGGCATCGATGATTTCAGTGAGGAAATTGGCGCGACGGGTGGTCATGGCATCTCTGCCCGCGGGAACGAAGGCGGGGAGGGGAGTGATCGCCTATTGCCGGGATTTGGTCAAGGTTTGTGGCGCTTCCGCGGGCGCGCACAACGCCGATCCGAGGCGACGTCCACCAGCCAGACCGCCAAACCGCTGTCGTTGCCGTTTCATCGAGTTGTCACGCAAACGCCGCGATTCGGTCGCAAGAGCTGGCCGATCGGCGCAAGCGTTTCGTGCTTTTCATCCTATTGTCACAATCGTTGCGGAGACTGCGCCGGCCAACAACGGAGAACCTCGACATGAACTGCTCTATCCAGATGCACTTGAAGAAGCTCGGACTTGCCGCGCTTTGCCTGATCCCCGCCCACGCCTTTGCGCAGGAGACGCCCGCGCCTACCGCCACTGAAGCCCCGGCGGCTGTCGCACCTGCGCCCGCGCCAACGCCTGCGCCCGCACCGGCGGCCAAGCCCGCGGTCACGTCCAAGTGGGACAGCACCTTCTACGGCTTCATTGAAGCCGACACGATCTTCGATTCGACGCAGAGCTACAGCGACGCGCCCGGCAACGGCCTCATCCAGGGCAACACCAAGTATGCCGGCCAGAAGCCGCGCATGCAGTACTCCATCCGCAACTCGCGCATCGGCTACAAGATCGCCGCGCCGGAGTTCGGCGGCCTGAAGCTGTCCGGCATCGCGGAAATGGACTTTCTCGGCAACCAGCCCGGCGACAGCGGCGTCTCGTCGAGCGCGGTCGGCGCGGATGGCAAGGCTGCGACCGAGTCCATCAGCCAGAGCGAGTCGTCGGTGTGGAACAACCCGGCATTTCGCGCGCGGCACCTCGTCATGAAGGCGGAGAACGCGTACGTGGACCTCTGGTTTGGCCAGACGTGGAACCTGTTCGGCGGCCAGAGCGTCGTGCATCCGGCGAGCGTGTTCATCCAGGGCCTGCCGGGTCAGGTCTATGGCCGCACCGCGCAGATTCGCCTGCTGCACACGTTCAAGACGGACGCCGTCAACGTTGAGATCGCCGTGGCGGCGGCCCGTGCGCCACAGCGCGATGCCGCGATGCCCGACCTGCAGGGCGCGCTGAAAGTGCAGCTGCCGAAGTGGAAGGGCGTGCACACGAACGGCTCGACTGGCACGGGCTTTGACCCGCTGACCGTGTCGGTGTCCGGTATCTACCGCACGTTGGACCTCTCGACCGACCCGACTGCGACCGCCAAGACGACCAACGGCTGGGGCCTGTCGATCGACGCGTTCCTGCCGATCATCCCGGGCACGCCGGAAGATCGCTCCAATGCCCTCTCGGTCACTGCCTCGTACGTCATGGGCGCCGGCATCGCTGACATGTACTCGGGCATGAGCACGGGCGTCGCTGGCCCGGCTGGCGTGAGCATCGACAAGAACCTCGCGACGTTCGACGCCAACAAGAACCCGACGGCGGTCAAGCTGAACTCCATGCTGTTTGGCCTCCAGTACTACCTGCCGGGCAACAAGTTCTGGATCGCCGGCAACTTCTCGACGTGGGGATCCGACAACGCCAAGGACCTGGTCGCTCCGGCCAAGGCGCTCAAGAGCGGCCAGTTCATCTCCGGCGCGGTCTTCTTCGACCCGACCCCGGCTTTCCGCCTCGGTGCGGAATTCGCGCAGACGACCACCAAGCTGGGCGACGACTCGAGCGCGACGAACAACCGCGGTCAGTTCTCGGCCTTCTATCTGTTCTAGCCTCTCGGCCATGCGCGGCAGGGGGAAGCCCCGCACGACGCGTGAATCGCACAGAAAGAAAGTAGGGCGGGTCTTCATCGACCGCCGCGGCACACCCAAATCAGGAGTTTTCCATGCAGACCTTCAAGAAGTTTCTCAGCGTCCTGGCCCTCAGCGCTACCTTTGTCCCCGCGGCCTATGCCGGCAACGTGACCGTCAAGGGCTCGGACACGATGGTCGTTCTTGGCCAGAAGTGGGCGGAGACCTACATGAAGAGCCACGCTGGCCAGACCATCCAGGTCACCGGCGGCGGTTCCGGCACCGGCATCAGCGCGCTGACCAACGGCACGACTGACATCGCCGAATCCTCGCGCTCCATGAAGGACGCGGAGAAGACGGCGGTGCAGGCCAAGTTCAATCAGCCCGCCACGGAGTTCATCGTGGCGCGCGACGGCGTGACGGTGTACGTGCACAAGTCCAACCCGCTCAATGAGTTGACGATGGACCAAATCAAGCAGATCTACACGGGCAAGATTGAAAACTGGAAGCAGGTCGGCGGCCCCGACGCGAAGATCACGCTGTATTCGCGCGAGAACAACTCCGGCACGTACGTGTTCTTCAAGGAACACGTGCTGGCCAACGCCGACTTTGCCGCGCGCGCGCAGACGCTCCCGGGCACGGCGGCGGTGGTCAACGCGGTGGCGCGGGACAAGAACGGCGTCGGCTATGGCGGCGCGGCGTATGCCAAGAACATCAAGCCGCTGAAAGTGAAGAAGGATGCGGCGAGCGCGGGCATCGCGCCGTCGGCGGCAACCGTCAAGGATGGCTCATACGCCCTGGCGCGCGCGCTGTTTTTCTACACGCGCGGCGCGCCGGCGGGGGACGTCAAGGCGTTCATCGACTGGGTCGCCGGCAAGGATGGCCAGAAAGTGGTGACGGAAGTCGGGTATTTCCCGGCGAAGTAGTCGCAGCAAAGGCTGGTGTTGCGCGGCGGGCGGTCGGACTTGTGAGGGTCCGGGCGCCCGCTGGCCGTTTTGCCGGCAGGACGCGCTTTGGACTCCGTATCGTTGCACGCACCGGACTGCGGGCCGACCGCCATTTTGGCAGTCACTCGCGCAGCGGGAGGTTCTGGGATGAGGCGGCCAGCAAAACCGGCCGTGCGAGGTGAACGCAGTGTGTCGATCCGGTTGGGCCAGCGTCAACCCCGCGCGCAACTTGCCTTGTCGCGGATCGGCGCAAACGCCCATGGACACGACCAGCAGCGCCGAATGCCACCAGCCGCACCACACCGCATGGCACGAACGCACCACGGCAAATTGGTCTGTCGATGCCTGCAAATTGGCCCGTTTGGTCAATGTTGCGGCCTGCCTCCAGGACGTACCTTTGTATCAGGAAGTCCGCTGGAGGCCGCCACAGA
>CAINLT010000528.1 GCA_903850505.1 uncultured Myxococcales bacterium
CGGCGGCTGTGACGAGTTGACGACGTGCACCAACACGCCCGGCAGCTTCGCCTGCGGCGCATGCCCGGCGGGCTACAGCGGCACCGGCGCCACGAGCTGCGTGGACATCAACGAATGTCTGACCAACAACGGCGGCTGCGACGCGCTGACGACCTGCACGAACACCGCCGGCTCGCGCAGCTGCGGGGCCTGCCCGAGCGGCTAGAGCGGCAGCGGTGCGACGGGCTGCACGGACATCAACGAATGTCTGACCAGCAACGGCGGCTGCGACGCCTTGACCACCTGCACCAACACGGCCGGTTCACGCACCTGCGGAGCCTGCCCGGGTGGCTACAGCGGCACCGGCGCGACGGGCTGCGTCGACATCAACGAGTGCCTGACCAACAACGGCGGCTGTGACGTGTTGACGACGTGCACGAACACCATTGGCAGCCGCGCGTGCGGCGCATGTCCCAGCGGCTACAGCGGCACGGGCGCGACGGGTTGCACCGACGTCAACGAATGCCTGACCAACAACGGTGGCTGCGACGTGCTGACGACGTGCACGAATACGGTCGGTTCGCGCACCTGCGGCGGATGCCCCGCGGGCTACACCGGCACCGGCGCGACCGGCTGCAGCGACGTCAACGAGTGCCTGAGCAACAACGGCGGCTGCGACGAGCTGACGACGTGCACCAACTCGCCCGGCAGCTTCAGTTGCAGCGCGTGTCCCAGTGGCTACAGCGGCACAGGTCTGACCGGCTGCACGGACATCAACGAGTGCCTGACCAACAACGGCGGCTGTGACGTGCTGACGACCTGCACCAACACGCCCGGCTCGCGCACGTGCGGCGCCTGTCCCAGCGGCTACACGGGCAGCGGAGCGACGGTTTGCACGGATATCAACGAATGCCTGACCAACAACGGCGGCTGCTCCAGCAGCGCGACCTGCGCCAACACGGCGGGCAGCTTCACGTGCACCTGCAACGCCGGCTTCAGCGGCAACGGCGTCACCTGCACTGCGCCTGGCTGCAGCGACGGCACGCGCGAAGGCTTTCTCTCGCCGGTCACCTACCCCAACATCGCCGGCTGCTCTGGCGGCTGGTCCGTTCCGGGCGTCCTGAGCACGAGCGTCAGCACCTGCAGCCGCATCGCCGGCGACAGCAGCAGCAACCCCACCGGCTCGGGCTGCAGTTCCGCTGATTTGTGCGCCGTCGGCTGGCACGTCTGCACGACCAACGCGCAAGTCGCCGCCAAGTCGTCGACCGGCGATTGCAGCGGCGTCACAACGGGCGTCGGCTCCTCGGTGTTCTTCGCCACGCTGCAAAGCGGCTCCGGCAACGCGCTCTGCGAAGCGACCGGTGCCAACGACCTTTTTGGCTGCGGCAACATCGGCACCACGCCCAACTCGGGCTGCAATCCTCTGACGCGCAGCAGCGGCAACCTCTGCGGCGGCCTTGGCGCACCGTGGGTCTGCACTTCGCTCAATGGCGGGTACGATGAAACCCAGCGCGTCGTCAAAACCGCCAGCGCCGGCGGCGGCGTGCTCTGCTGCACCGACTGATCTGCGGTCGAACACCAGCGCCCCTGATTTCTCACACCAGCGGCTTGGGGTCGGTCGAAGTGCCGCCGTTCTTCAGCTCTCGGGTTGGCCGCGCATGTCCGCAAGCACCTTCCAGCAATCCCTCGCGCTCCTGCGGAGCCGGCGTTTTGGCGCGTTCTGGTTCGCCAGCCTCCTGTCCAACATCGGCTCGTGGGCGCAGATGGTCGCGGAACCGTGGCTGCTGCTGCACCTGGGTGCGTCGCCATTCCTGGTGGGGCTCGACTCGTTTGCGCTCAGCATGCCCGTCCTGCTGTTGACGCTTGCCGGCGGCGTGCTCGCTGATCGCGCCGATCGGCGCCGCGTCATCACGCTGTTCCAGTCGCTGCAAATGCTGTGCCCCATCGCGATCGTCGCGCTGCTGCTGACCGGCGGCTTGGCGCCGTGGATCGTCATCGCGCTCTCGCTGGTCGTCGGCATCACGGACGCGCTCTCCATGCCGGCGTTCACGTCGATCGTGCCGACCATCGTCGAACGGCCGCAGCTGCCGGCCGCGCTGGCGCTGAATTCCACGCAATTCAACCTCTCGCGCGTGTTGGGCCCCGCGCTCGCCGGCGTGCTGATGGCCAGCGTGGGTGCGATCGGCTGCTTTGCTGTCAGCGCGGTGTCCTACATCCCGTTCATCGGCGTGGCGCTGTGGATCCTGCCGCGGCAGCCCCGCATGATGACGCGCGTCAGCGCCGAGGCCCTGCGCCACCCGTTCGCCGGCCTGGGCGCGATCTTCGAGGTGCCGCAATTGCGCGGCGCGATCCTCACCACGTTTTTCTCTGGCTTGCTCTGCGGGCCACTGATCACGTTCACGCCTGTCCTCATCAAGAGCGTGCTCCAGGGCGACGCCAGCCAGTACAGTCTCGCAGTCGGTGCGTTCGGCGTGGGCGGCGTGCTCGGCGCGGGCGCACTGGTGGGTGTGGACCCTGGTCGGGATCGCCGCTGGCTCGCCACGATCTTCGGCTCGGCTTTGGGCGCCGCGCTCGTGCTCGTCGCGTTGAATCCGTCGGTGCGCGTGCTGCCGGTGCTGATGGTGCTGTGCGGGGTGGCCATGAGCGTGGCCAACACTTCGACCAACACGCTGCTGCAATCCGGCGCCGCTCCGGAGCTGCGCGGCCAGGCGGTCAGCCTGTTCATGCTGTCGATGCGCGGCGGTCTGGCGCTGGGCAGCCTGACGACCGGCGCGCTGGTGAACCAATGGGGCGTGCGCCACGCGCTCCTGGTGGACGGGCTCCTCGCGGTCGTCGCCCAGCTGGTCATCAGCTGGACGTGGCTGCGGGGCGCGCCAGCGACGGTCGCGGCGGCGCTGGCTCCGACGGCGGAAGTTCCCGTGAAGACGCCGTGACAATCCCCCGTTGAGTCCCCGCTCCGGCCGGTCCAGACTGCCCGCCCGCGCGCGTCCCACCGCGAGGCAGCATCGCAGCAGCTTGAAAATACCGGAGAAGACAGCATGTTTGACTACCTGATGACCGCTGAGCAGCGGGCAATCCTCGACGACACGCGGGCTTTTGTGCAGGACACGCCGCGGCAATTGATCCTGGACATGGACGCCGACAAGGTGAAATTTCCGCGCGAATGGCTGCGCGAGGCGGGCAAGCGCAACCTGCTCGGCGTGCGACATCCGGTCAAATGGGGCGGCCGAGGCTCGGACTGGGTCACCTCGTGCGCGATGAGCGAGGAGATCGGCAGCTTAGGCTACGAGCTCGCGTGCGTCTTCGGCGTCGGCGCAGACCTCGTGTGCGACGCGATTGTCAGGCATGGCACCGACGCGCAGAAAGAGCGCTACGTCAAACCGCTCCTTGCGGGCGAGATTTTTGCCGCTGAATGCCTGACGGAACCGCGCGGCGGATCGGACTTTTTTGGCGCCACGTCGACGGCGGAGGACAAAGGCGACCATTTCCTGCTGAACGGCCAAAAACGCTTCATCGTTGGCGCTGAGGGCGCTGACTATTTCCTCGTGTACGCCCGGACGGACGCATCGGAGACGGCGTCGCCGCGTTCGCGCATCAGTTGCTTCATCGTCGACCGCGGCCCGGGCGTGGAGGTCAAATACCAATACGGCTTGATGGGTTGCCGCGGTGGTGGCACGGGGCGACTCGTCTTCAAGGACGTGAAGGTGCCCAAGGAAAACGTCGTCGGCGTGGTCAACGGCGCCTATGCGGTCTTCACGACGATGATGATTCCGGAGCGCCTCGGCACGGCGGCGATGACCGTCGGACCTGCGCGTTCCGCCTTGGATATTGCGACCTTCTACACGTCGCGCCGCAAGGCGTTTGGCGAGACCATCAATCACTTTCAGGGCGTCAGCTTCCAGGTCGCAGAAGGCGCGATGCTGCTGGACGCGTGCCGGTCCCTCGTCTACGCGACTTCACGCGCCGTCGATGATGGCGTCGACGAGCACCGCGTGCGGCGCATGATCTCCGAGACCAAGAAGTTCGTGACCGAGTCGTGCCAAAAGATCGTGCACAACTCCATGCAAGTCGTGGGCGGCATTGGCTACACGAACGTGCTGCCGCTGGAGCGCATTTACCGCGACATTCGCCTCGCGTCGATTTGGACGGGTACGAATGAAGTGATGGCGACGATTATCGCCCACGAGTGGTATCGCGAGACCGCCCTGGCTCGTGCGTCGCGCGGCGGTCGCGATTACGTCCGGGACGCGGCAGAGGCGGACGCGAGCGAGGAAATACATTTCGGCTGAGCGCTGACGACCGTCGAAATCGTCCAAGCACAGCCGGACTCGCCGCCGCCGAAGCCACAACCGTCGCGCACGACGCCATGGATCCCCCCGGATGACGCGCGGCAGGATCCGCACCGTCTGGACTGGCTCATGCTGGCTGCAGGCGCCGGAAGCGTCGCTATTTCTCGGCGTCGAACGTTTCCAGGGCGTGCACAGCGGTGCGCGGCACGGTCCAGAGCTGCAGTTCGCCGACCAGGATGTCCACGATACCCGTCACCACCGCGGTCGCTCGGCGATCCTCGTGGAACCACAGGTAGCTGCCCGCGCTCAGGCCAACGAGCGCGTTCAGCGTGTGGTCGAGCCAACCACCGACCTGCCGCTCCCGTTTGGCGCGATCGCGCAGCTCCGCCTCAGCCTGACGCATTTGCAGTTCGATCGGTGCGTCGAGCAGCGAGTCCCAGCGCTGCAGCGGCTTGACCGGCACCAGGGCCAGACCGGCGATGCCGAGCCAGGAAGTCACGGCACCGGTCTGCAGGTCGGAACGAAACCCCGCGTCGTGGGTGATCACGGCCAGGCCAGTCTGGCCAATCGCTGCACCGCCGACGACGCCCGCCCAGCCGAACCACCAGAGCTTGACTGCGTGCTCGTCGGCGTCCAGCGCCAAGTGCAGACGGCTCAGGCGTTCGGCGGGCTCCTCGGCGCGCAGCGATGACGCGCACAGCAGCAAGGAGAAAAACGTCAGCGTCGCCGGTAAACGGTGATTCATGAAAGTCTTTCCCGGCCGGCGCGCGGTGTTCGCCCGGTGCAACGAGTGTGCCGAGCGCAGCGCTTGCGGTCAACGGCCGCCGCGCCGACTCTGCGCCTGAGGACGCGTGAGACGCCGTATTCGAATTGCAAGAAGCAGCTGCAGTTCAAGCAGTTTCGCCGCACGACATTCGCGTATCCCTGGCCGGCGAGCCGCTGCGGGTCCTCTCACTGGCGGTGGACGGGGCCTTGGCTGTTCCCGCCTGCGCTTGGCGGCGGGATGATGACCGTGGTTCGTCCGTTCATCTTTGCCACGTAGCGAGCAGCCCCGGCGCTGCGACCTACCTTGCACTCCAGGAGGTTCGGTGATGCAACGCAATACGCAGGGACGGTCCGTTGGTATTTGGCTCGTGGCGGGCGTGGTCGGCCTTGCGGGCTGCTCAAACGACGCAGTTGGCCCGGCGAGTGGAGACGACATCGCGTCTGCCGAGGACGCGGCCAGCGCGGAGACCGGCGCTACGGATGCGGAGACTACGGAGGTCGACGGCAAGATCGACGCGACCGACGTGCCGATCGGGACGGACGTCGCTGTGGGCACCGACGCCGCCGGGACCGACGCGGTTTCACCCGACGCCGCAGGCACCGATGCGGCTGCACCCGACGTTGCCTGTGACGCCGTCGGCTGCGACGACAACGATCCGTGCACCAGCGACAGCTGCAACGGCAGCGGCTGCACGCACGTGCCCACGAACGCAAGCTGCAACGACGGCGACGCGTGCACGGGCAACGACAAATGCGGCGCAAACGGCTGCATCGGCGTCGCGATCGACTGTACGGACGGCTTTGACTGCACGTTTGACGACTGCGACCCGGCCAGCGGCTGCGTCCACGCGCCCGCCAGCGCCACAGTCTGCGAAGACGGCAACGCCTGCACCACGGACGACTGCAGCGTTGCCACGGGCTGCACGCACGCCTTCAACAATGCGACCTGCAGCGACGGCGACCTCTGCACGTTGGGAGACACCTGCAACAGCGGCGTGTGTTCGGCCGGCCTGACAACCAACACCTGCGATGACGGCAATGTCTGCACCACCGACAGCTGCAACGCCAAGAACGGCTGCCAACACTCAGAAAACACTTTGTTCTGCGACGACGGCAACGCGTGTACGCTCGGCGACACCTGCACCGCGACCGCGTGTTTGCCCGGCGCTACTACTGTCGCGTGCGACGACGGCGACTTGTGCACGACCGACGCCTGCAACCCAACGTCAGGCGCGTGCGGCCACGTCGCCAACGCCGTGCCCTGCGACGACGGCGCCGTCTGCACGGTCAACGACACCTGCAGCGCCAGCGGCTGCGCGGGCACGCTCGACTGCACGTGCGCGAAGAACGCCGGCCTGCCGTTGCCCGCGCAGGACATCTGCACCACGCCGTTTGACGACAACTGCGACGGCTTCATCAACGAGTCCTCTGCGTGCGGCGCGCCGGTCTACAAGTACAGCGCGCAGCCAGAGTGCGATTTTTACTGCTACTACGACGAGCCGCATGACCTCGCGCTGAACGGCACGCCGACCGATCCATCGGGCTTTGACGTCTACGCGACCGGCCAGCTGCTCGACGGCTTGAAGGGCGTGGACGACTGGGCGGCGGACACGGGCCTTGGGCCGGCGTACCAGTGGGTCGGCTGGAAGCTCGATACCCAGATCGTGACGCTGCAGTTCCCCAACCCGCGAAACTTCCAGTTCGTGCGGGTGGGCATGGACAATTTCCTCGGCGGCTCGGTGCTTCAGGCCCCAGAGATCGACCTGCGCTTCAGCCTCAACGGCACGGACTGGACGCCGGCGCAGGTCTTCAGCATCGCGAGCGCGACGGAGGCGAAGATTCCCGCCGGTCAGCGCGGCGATGTGACGCTGACCGTGGCGCTGACGGTGGCGAAGTACGTGGAGATCAAGTTCGTGTCGCCAGGGACGTGGACGTTCTTGGATGAACTGGGGTTTGATTGACGCGGGCACGGCGGCTGAGTGGATTGAGGTGCAAACGCTGCCCGCAGCCCGCCGACCTCAGTGCACCCGCCCGGTCTCGCGGCTGACATGGTCGGAAGCGATGAAGCGGACGTTCAAGCTGGACGTTTTGCAAAGCGACCGCTGTGACGGCCGACGCGAGGTCATCGCCCTGATTCCAGAAGGCGTGATCGCGACGCGCATCCTCGCGCACTTGAAGCTGCCCGTGGATGCCGAAGGCTGCCTGCCGAGCCTCTCGGTTTTGCAGCAAAATCGCCCGATCTGGGCGGTTGACGCGCCGATCGGGCGGCGTTGACTCCACCTTGACGGAGGTCGGATGTGGACGGGACGTTCGGCGGGCAGGGGAGCTTGGAGCGCTTGTCTACGTCGGTAGCACGTCAGATTCGCTTGCGACAGGCGCGGTACCAGGCCTTGACGGGCGCGTCGGCCCCGGCATGCTCGGCTTCAGGCGCCATGCTGGAAGGTCCGGCGCTGCCTGGAGGCTGGATGGCGCAGGCAAGTTCAGCAGGTGGACCCCATCGAGAGCCTTTCTTTGGGCAGAACAGGGCGCTGCCGGCGTGGCAACTTTGGGTAGATATGTAGGAAATACGCATGAACCAAGCGATTGTGACAGCGGTGGACGCGAAGATCGAGCCGGCGCGGGAGGCCGAGTTGTTGGACGAGTACCGGCGCCTGAGTCAGGCCGAATGGCCGGACGGGCTGCTGCGGATGGAGCTGCTGCGCGGACAGGAAGGCGCCTGGCGACTGCAGTCGACGTGGCGCGACCTCGACGCTGTGCGCAAGCTGCGGTTGAGCGGCGCCAAGCCGGCGGCGCTGGAGCTGCTCAACCGTCTGGGCGCGACGCACAGCCACGCGGTCTTCACCATTGAGCAGGCGTACGCGCACACGGACGTGTGACTGCCGCGGTGGCGCTGGAGGTCTGTCGCAGCGTGGAGCCTCGATGTGCGCGGCAAGTTCAGCACCCAGAGGGGCGTGGAGTGCGCGCTCTCAGCGGACGCATTCAAGGGCTGACTTGCGGCACTGGCTTCTTGACGAGCCGCACGCTGACTTTCCCCTCCGACGGCTTGCCCTTGGCGAAGTAAAAGCCCCACGTCAGGCCAACTTCGGGCGTGCCCTCCCAAGTGTAGTTCTCGAGGCCGATGTCCATGTAAAACAACACTTGCGCCTTGGGCGGGAACACGACGGTCATCTGGAACGGCGGCGACGGCGGCGGAAACTGCGGACCGGTGTAGGTCACGACCTTTTGGTCGTACGGGAACCGCACCAGGAACGGCGTGCTGCCGCCATAAGGAAAGCCGCCGCCGTAGGGATTCACGAGCACGCGCAATGGCTTGGCGGTCGGGTTGGACACGATCAGCTCGGCAGTGATGCGCTGGTCGTCGACGCGCACGGTAGGCTCCCCGACCTTGAGCGACGCCGGGTCGTCGCAGTCGGTGGGCGACGGGCCATTGATCTGCTTGCCCTGGACGTCGATGCCGAAGCGCAGCGGGCCCTGGGGCTTATGCGGCGCAGCGGCGATGAGCACGACGGCGGCGAGGGCGAGTGTCAGCACGGTCTTCATGGGCGGGCTCCTGGGCTGGCGGTGGATCCTGCCATAACTGCGAACGAATCAGCACGCTACAAGGCCCGCGGCAAGAACTGCGCGGTCGTTTCGTAGCCGGCCCGTGCCCTTCGTGGCGCCGTTCACGGGTCGCTGAGCATCGCGTCGACCGTATCGAACACCGTCGATGCGGTAGCGCGCGTTCGGGCATCGTCCTGCCATTGCAGCGACCAGCGGCGGGTCGGTGCGATCTCCACCGGGCGGAGGATGGTCGTTGCCGCCGCGCTGCCCGCGATGTCGCCGGCGTGCCACGCATGCGCGCCCACGTGCAGGTAGTGCAGGACCTTGTGCGGCGCGCCCTGGAACGCCGCCCGGGTCCGCCGGAGCACTTGTTTGTCCGCGGAGAACGGCGTCTTGTGCAGTGAAAACGTCGTGTCGACGGCACCCGTCTCGACGATCAGGCCGCGCGGCGCGACCAACGCCTCGTGGTCGGAAATATCCACGAATTCGCGGATGTCCGCATGCTGCCACTGCCAACATGGATGGTTGTTGTGGTGCAGCATGACGCCCAAGTCCGGCGCATAGCCCGCGACGACGGCCGCAGTGACGCGCGTGTCGAGCGCCGCAACCTGGGTCGCCACTTCCCCGCCCATGGACAGCCCGACGGCGACAATTCGCTGGCCGTTGACGTCCGGCAGCCGGACCGCATAGTCCAACGCGCGCATGGCATCCCACGCGCGCTCGCCGTCTTCCTCCCAGTCCGAATCAAGGCCCGCAACCGCAATCGCCGGGTGCGGTTGGTTGCCTTCCACGGGGTCATCGCCGCCGGTCATGTCGCCGTAGAGCGCCGCGCGATCCGTCAAGGGCCGGTGCCCGACGTCCAACGCGACGACCACATAGCCGCGCCGGGCAAACGCGTCGGCATACCAATACGTGCCGTTCGGGGAAAACGCGCCAAGTGCGGAGCCGTAGTGACCGTTGAGGGCCAAGGCGATCGGGTATCCACCGGGCGGCGGCGGCGCCATCGGCCGCGCAACAACCAGATGAGCAACCCGTTGAACCGACGCACGCACGTCCGGGCTGGGCAGCGTCAGCGTGAGTTGCACGTCCGTCAGCGTGTAGGCTTGCGGCCAAGCGTCGGGGTTGTCGTCGCGTCCGTCGTTGGTCACCGGATCGAGCATCAGCTGCAACGGCGCCTCGGCAGTGGTCGCCGTCAGTGGCTGCGGATTGTCCGCCATCGTCAAATGCGTGAGGGCCAGCCGTGTCGCTGTCTGCCACGCGTCGCGAGCCGCGTTCGGCCTCGACCGCAAGCCGTAGCCGAGGACATCGGCGCGTGCGCCGTCGAAGTCCAGTGAAGGGCTGCCGTCGCCGTGATCCAGTTGGCCATGCAGCAGTCGGCCGGTCACGTCGGCACGGTACGTCCATGTCGCGGTCCCGTGCTGGCTGCGAGCGACAAGTTTCTGGCCATCCCACTGCTGGACGTCGAGGTCGTATGAATCTTCCTCGGCCGCGGCGCCGTCGGCGTCCGTCGCATAAACCTTGATGCGTCCCTGCCACGGCGCGTGTGGGGACGCGCCGTGGTCAATGCGCAGGACCGCGTGCGCGCCCCCGGCGATGGTCAATTCGTAGGTGCGCGGTGCAATGTCGACGTCCAGCGTCGCAGCGTTCCAGCCGGTTACGTGCGAGGTGTAGTCTGCCTGTCCCGGCACATTCTCGACGAGCGCCATCCGCCCTTGCAGCACGCCAGCGACCACCTGAGCGCGCACCCACGCGCCGCCGAAATCCGTCAGGCGCTGAAAGCCCAGCGTGGCGTTGGTGCCGGACCACGTCACATGTTGCAGCACTTCGGCCGTGCCGTCGCCCCCCTCATCCACCAAGGTCGCGGCAAGCTGGCACCCGGCGTCGTGGCCCACAGTTACTGTCCACCGTGCGCCCGAGGCGTTCAGGTACCAGGTGCCGACCGCTGGCGTGTCCTGATCGGCAAGGCAAACGGCCACAGGCGCTGCGTCCCCGCCGACCGGAGCTGCGTCCGCGTTTGGGGCATCCGCGCCATCGGCGAGGACGCCATCGCCGCACGCGTTCAGCAGCGTGACGGCGGCGAGAAGCACGAGCGAAAGAAAACGTATGGGTGCCATTGCGGTTGCCTCCCTTCGAGTCGCAGCTTCCGGTTGAAAGCCGTCTACTTCGTCACCGTGACGCCCGTTTCGCCCGTCACGGCGTCACGCAAGGCGCGGACCTTGGTGGCGCCGGGCGCAAGCGCCTTGGCTTGGCCGCGCGACCCCGACGCGTTCGAGATGCTCACAACCGCCGCGTCATCGCTGAGCCACGTGCCGTCGTTGCTCAAATCGAGCTGCAGGCCACTGTCAAACTCGCCCAGCGCCGCGAAGTGCTGCGCTAGCGCGAGGCCGACCGTGTCCCCGCGCAGGGCCCGCCTTGTTGATCACACCAATTGTTCATCGGGACTGCGCGAAGCGGCTGCAAAGAAACGCAAACCGTGCGAATGTCCCGCGCCCGGACGGCAACCGCGGCGCGGCACCCCTCGCACCAACGCAAGCCGTTACTGTTGGTAGCTTTTGAAATGTCCGCATCGCGTAGCAAGTGAAATGTCCGCTTTTGGCGCGGCAGTGTAGGACGGAGGGCCGGAGGCCCGATGGAGTAC
>CAINLT010000529.1 GCA_903850505.1 uncultured Myxococcales bacterium
GAATTGCGAGGGCTGCCACACGACGACGGTCGACGTGAACAAGCAGATCGTTCCGGGCGGAACGCACATGGACGGTACGGTGGAAGTTGCGCTCTCGGCCAACGCCGATTGCAACGGTTGCCACGGCGCCCCGCCGACGGTGAACAACCATCCGCAGTCGTCGGCGTGCGAAACGTGCCACGCGCTGACCGCCGGGCCGAACAAGACCATCGCCAATCCGGCCAATCACCGCAACGGCAAAGTGGACATCAAGGTCACCGCCGCGGCGGATTGCACGGCGTGCCACGGCGCGCCGCCGCAAAATGGCAAGCACCCGCAGCTGCAGCCGATCGTCGAGTCGTGCCACCTGTGCCACGGCACGACGGTGGGCGCGGACGACAAGGTGTTGGACGTCGGGACGCACGCGAACGGGACGATTGACTTCGCGCTGGTGCCGACGACGTGCGACGCCTGCCACGGAGCGCCGCCGGTGAAACCCGAGCATCCGAAGATGAGCAACTGCAACAAGTGCCACTCGACGACCGTGGACGCGACGAACACGGGGATTGTGGCGAACGGCACGCACGTCAATGGCACCATCGACATCGTGTTGCCCACAGCGTGCGACAGCTGCCACGGCGGCAATGGTTCCGCCGCGCCGCCGCCGGACGTCAACGGCAATACCGACCCGACGCTGCCGACGGTCGGCGCGCACGCGGCGCACTTGAAGGGCAACCTGTACTCGGGCGGTGGCATCACGTGCGACACGTGCCACGAACTGCCGACGACGGTGGGCCAAACCGGCCACCTGACGGGCACGCTCGACTCGATCAAGTTTCCGAATGGCAAGGCAGTGGCGCCCGGTCTGGTGCCGAACTACAACCCGGCGACGCTGACCTGCTCCAACGTCTACTGCCACGGCGCAACGCTCCCCGACGGCGTGAACACGTCGCCCGTCTGGAACAAGCCTGGCCTCGCCTGCAACAGCTGCCACGGCGTCGCGCCTTCGGTCCTGTCCGGCCACCCGTACGTTGACCCGGCGTTTGGCACGGTCGCCTGCGCGCTCTGCCACTCCAAGACCGTCAACGCCGATGGCACCTTGAACCTGAAAGACGGCTGGCACGTCAACGGATTGGTGAACCCATGAATGCCCAATACCCAACGAAGCTGCGACAGATTCTGCTGGCCCTCGGTCTCGCTGCGGGACTTGCGAGCCATACGGCGTTGGCCGAGGAGGGCGAGGCGGAAGGCACGCTTCACCTCACCGCCAAGAGCGTGACGACGATCACGCGCGACGTGGTCCCGGGCGCGTTTGACACGACGGAACGGCAGATCCCGACGATGCAGATTCTCAATCTGCGCGGCGAGAATATCGCCGGAACCGGCATGTTCGCGTACGGATCAGGCTTCGCGGCACAGCAAATCGCCTCGGGCTCGCTTCCACCCGCGCGCGCGGCCGATTTGGCGTATGGCTATGTCGGCTGGGACGGGATCGACCACAAGGTGCGCATCCAGGTTGGCCGCCAGTTTGTCTTCAGCGGCGCGCCGCGCTACGTCTTCATGGACGGCGCCTCGGCCATCGTCCGTCTGCCGGCGAACTTCCGGTTGGACGTTTACGGCGGCACGGCGGCGTTCAGCGGTTTCCAGCACGAGTTTGACGCGCCGGTCATCGGCACGCGCCTCGCCTGGATGCCGTGGACCGTCGGCCACATCGCCGCTGCGTTCCAGGA
>CAINLT010000530.1 GCA_903850505.1 uncultured Myxococcales bacterium
ACTACGACATGTTCCACACCGGCACACACGGCGCGCCGCACACGTACAAGGTCGAGGGCATCGGCGAGGACATGGTCTGCGGCGCCCTGGAATTCGGTCACATCGACGACGTGATTCAGGTCAACGACCGCGAATGCTTCCAGATGGCGCGGCGCTTGACGCGCGAGGAAGGCATTTTCGCGGGCGGCAGCTCAGGCGGCGCGGTGCACGTCGCTGCGGGTCTGGCGCGCGAACTCGGCCGCAACTCGACGATCGTCGTCATCCTGCCGGACTCGGGCGCGATCTACCTGTCGAAATTCTTCAACGACGACTGGATGAAGGACAACGGCTTCTTTGAGCCCACCACGGGCGAAGCCAGCGTCCGCGACCTGATGCGCGGCAAGTCCCACAACCTGCACACCTGCACGCCGGAAGAGCGTCTCGGCCCGGTCATCGTGCGGCTCAAGCGCGAGGGCATCTCCCAGATGCCGGTGATCGGCGCGAACGGCGATCCCGTCGGCATGGTCCATGAAATTGACCTGCTCGGCGCCATTGTCGACGGCCAAGCGACGCGCGACGACAAGGTCGAGACGCTGGTGAAGCCGATTGAAGGCATCATCCACCCGGATGCGTCGATCGAGCAGCTGCGGCAGATTTTTGCCCAGGACAACGTTGCGGTCGTCGTGACCGGCGGCAAGGTCGTGGGCATCATCACGAAGATCGACCTGATCGACTACCTGGCGCGCCGCCAGTAGGCATTGATCGCGCAGAACAAGCCGCCACGCACGGCGACGGCAATCCGCGTGCCGGGTGCAGCCCGACCACAAGGCGCAAAGTCAGCCACGACTTCCGGGCGGAGGCGGGGTGCAAAGCGCGACAACCGTCATGCACCGTGGAACCTCGTTCTGTGCGTAAACGCAAACGCCCGCGGCACTTCCAGTCGCACGCGCGGCAACGCCAACACTTCTTTACACTTGGCTGATTCATGTACCCGAATGGCCGCGGGCTGGCCAGCGGACGGGCGCGGCGGTACACTGCGAACCCCGCAGACGGAGCACACGAATGAACTGGAACGACGCGCATTTTGAGACCAAGGCGATTCACGCCGGTCAGGATCCTGAGGCGAAAACCGGCGCGGTCGTCGTGCCGATTTTCCAGACTTCGACTTTCGCCCAGCCAGCGCCGGGCGAACATTTGGGCCACGAATACTCACGCACCTCCAATCCGACGCGCGACGCACTGCAGGATTGCCTCGCGGCGCTGGAAGGCGGCGTCCAGGGGCTGTGCTTCTCGTCCGGCTTGGCTGCGACGCACGCCGTGCTCGCCTTGCTCAGCGCCGGCGACCACATCGTCGCGATGGACGACATGTACGGCGGCACGTTTCGGCAGTTTGACAAGGTCTGGCGCCGCCATGGCCTGACGTTCAGCTACGGCGACCTGCGCGATCCGGCGGTCTTTGACGCGCTCGTGACGCCGCAGACCAAGCTGCTGTGGCTGGAAACGCCGACCAATCCGATGCTGAAGCTCGTCGACATTGCCGCGCTGTCGGCCAAGGCGCACGCCCACGGCGTGCTGGTGGCGGTCGACAACACGTTTGCGACGCCGTACCTGCAGCAGCCGCTGGCGCTTGGCGCAGACATCGCCGTGCACTCGACGACCAAGTACATCGGCGGCCATTCCGATACCGTCGGCGGCGCGGCGATCGTGCGAGACGCCGATCTGGGCGCGCGCATCGCGTTTGTCCAGAACGCCAATGGCGGCACGCCGGGACCGTTCGACTCGTGGCTGACGCTGCGCGGCGTCAAGACGCTGGCGGTGCGGATGGAGCGGCATTGCCAGAATGCGCTGGCGATCGCGCAGTGGCTGGAGCAGCACCCGCGGGTGAAGCAGGTCATCTACCCCGGGCTACACAGTTTTGCACAGAAAGACCTGGCCGCCCGGCAGATGCGGCAAATGAACGGTCAAACGCTGGGCGGCGGCATGATCACCATCATCCTGGATGGCGAACTGACCCATGCCCGCACTTTTCTTTCGACCGTCCGGGCGTTTACGCTCGCCGAGAGCCTGGGCGGCGTGGAGAGCTTGATTGAGCATCCGGCGATCATGACGCACGCGTCGATCCCGCCGGACCAGCGCCGCGCCATCGGGATCTCCGATTCGCTGTGCCGGCTGTCGGTCGGCATCGAGCATGTCTCTGATTTGCAAGCCGATTTGGACAACGCGCTGAAGATCGCTTTTGCGTAGATCGTTCGCCAGCCTCATGCGTCTCATTGTGTGCCGCCCGCGCGTGTGCGTCGGCGGCTGCGCGGGGACAGTCGTCACCCTAACGTGACTTCCGGCGCTTGACGCTAGGGTCCCCGGAAACTAGGATTCCCGGCCTGTCTGCCTGAACTCGGGCGGCACCATTTTTGCAGAGGCAACATGTCTGGCGGTTCCATCCTTGCACTCATCGGCGGGCTCATTGCCCTGATTGCCCCGCTCCTGCTCCCGTTCATCACAGTGGACGAGGAAGAAATGGTGCTGCGCAGCTTCCAGGTCTCCACCGGCCTCCTGTCGATCGCTTTTGCGGTCGCCACGATTGGTCTGGCGGCGTACGTGTTCAAAGCGCGCAAGCAGATGCCGGGTTGGGCGATTTCCGCCTTCTCGCTCATCCAGATCGCCGCGATGGCGTACACGTATTCCAACGTGTGGGCGCTGGTTCCGGCCAAGTCGCTGGGCCTGACGATGGCGGAGTCCCAGACGGGCGGCCTGATTCAGGACACGCTTGTCACGCTCGATTGGGGCCTCGCGCTCGTCGTGATCGGCTCCGTGCTGTCGTTCTTCGGCGGCCTGCTGGTCGTCGCTGCGCACCGTGAGTACACCAAGGACGAGCGGTTCCTGCGCCTGATCGTGACCTGGGACAACCACATGGTCTACGAGCGCGTGATGTTCCAGCCCGGTCCGGTCACGGTCGGCGAGGCGGACGACGCGCTGCTGCAGCTGTCTGCGGGCGGTATGAGCAAGCACCTGCTCTTCCAGCCGGCGGGTCCGGAGAAGTACAAGATCGACGTCCCCAAGGGCATCAACGGCACGGTCAGCATTGGCGGCAAGCAGCGCGATGCGGCAGGCACGAGCGAAGAAGTCCAGAAGGGCGACGCCGGCGTGCTGAAGTTCGACAACGACGTCGCCGTTGCGTGGCAGTTCACGGGCGCGGAAGCGGGCGCGCTGACTGCGGCGCTGGGTCGCGAGCCGGGTCTGGCGGTATCGTTCGCGACGACGTCGGCGGTTACCCTGCTGTTGCTGCTGGGCATGATGGCGGGCGCGCGCGGCCGTCACCGTGCGGAAGCGGAAGAAGATCTGGAAAAGAAGGGCAAGGAACTCATCGAAGTGTCGATTGAGGAAACCGAGCAGAAGACCGACGAGATCAAGCCGGAAGGCGACGAAGACGAGAAGACCGCCAAGAAGGCCGGCGGTGAGGAAGGCAAGTTTGGCGATCCGGACAAGGATCCCAACAAGCAGTCCAAGATCCCCAAGATGGACGGCAAGATGACCGACAAGATCGACGTCAAGAACCTCGGCATCGCCAAGGTCCTCGGCGGCATCCAGGCGCAGAACGGCGCGCTGGGTCAGATCATGGCCGGCGACACGGGCGCGCTGAACAGCAAGATGGCTGTGGCAATGAACGGCGACGGCGGCGAACTCGTCATCGGCGGCGGCGCAGGCGGCATGGGCTTCCGCGGCACGGGTAGCGGCGGCGGTGGCGACGGTCTGGGCCGCATTCACGGCATGGGCGACATCGACACGGGCGCCGGCACAGGCCGCAACGCCAACATCGGCATCGGCAAGAAGACCGCCAAGAAGGTCGCCAAGATCAACATCGCGTCGGGCATGAGCACCGGTGGCTGCGACAAGGGCGACATCGCCAAGAACGTCCGCGCGCGTGCGGCCACCTTGCGCGCCTGCTATGAGACGCAGTTGTTGGCCAAGCCGGACCTGAGCGGCAAAATCACCGCGCAGTGGACGATCACCACCGACGGCAGCGTGACGGGCGAAAAGGCCGTGGACGACTCGATGCACAACAACGCGGTGTCTGACTGCGTGTTGCGTTCCATCAAGCGCATTCGCTTCCAGAAGCCGGAAGCGGGCATCTGCGTGATTCAGTGGCCGTTCGTGTTCTCGCCGGGTTGAGCCGTTTCGGCTCCCTGACCTCCGACTCCGCAAGCCAAAACCGCCGACCGCGTCCCTAAACGCGCACCTCTGGTGTGCCGTTTCACCTGGGCGTGGACGCGCGATGCAGCACGTTTAGATCAACGCACCGCGTCATGCGTCTGAACCTCCAGCAACTCTGGGAGGTTCACATGACAAGCGGCATCATCCTGACGATTTTCGGCGGCATCCTCGCGATCCTCGCCTATCTCTTTGCCCCGTTCATCGGGATCGTGGAGGACGGCGTCACCGTCCATGCCTGGCAGGTTCCGACCGGTCTGGGCGCCCTGCTCCTCGCGGGACTTTCGGTCGCACTTGCGGCGTGGATGCTGCGCTCGCGCAAGCAATCCGCGGGTTGGGGGCTCGCAGCGCTGGCGCTTGGCCAGCTTGCCCTGCTCGCGATCACCTACGCGCGGGTGTGGACGCTCGTGCCGGCGCGCGCGCTGGGACTCGCGGCCGATCCGCAGACGGGTGGGCTGATCGACGGCACGCTCGTCATGCTGGACTGGGGCTTCGCGATCGCCGCGGGTCAGGCGGCTGGCGCGCTGTTCGCGGGGCTGTTGATCGTCGCGGCGCACCGCGAATTCGCCAAGGAGCAGCGCTTCCTGAAGCTGGCGGTGCAGTGGGGCGGCCAGACCGTATTTGAGCGGGTGCTGTTCGAGACGCGGCCGGTGACGGTGGGTGAAGCCGACGACGCGCTGATCCAGCTGGCCGCGGGCGGTCTGGCGCGCCACTTGCTGCTGCGGCCCATTGGGGCTGAGCGGTATGCGCTGCACGTGCCCGCGTTCGTCCAAGGGCAGCTGCATCTGGCGGGCGAGCGCGTCAACGCGCCGGGGCAAATGGCCGAGATTGGCCCGGGCGACGCAGGCGTCCTGTGGTTCGACAACGACGTCAGCCTCGTGTTTGGTTTCACCGGCGCGGCGTCCGCGTCGCTGACGGCGGGGCTCGGGCGCGATCCGGGCATGGCGGTGTCGATGGCGGCGACGACGGCGGTGACGTTCGTGCTGCTGCTGGTGATGCTCGCGGGGCAAAGGACGCGACACAAACGCGACGACGGTGAAGTGGCGGAGCCCAAGCAGCTGGCGGCGATTGAGTTCGCGATCGCCGAGCCGCCCAAGCCGATCGCGGAGACGCCGCCTGAGCCGGACACGACGCCGAACGACTGGCCGCCCGCGCCGATTGGCCCCGATGTCGATCACACGCGGCCAAAGGTCGGGCAGCCGGATCGCACGGGACCGACCCAGGTGATGCGCAACGACAAGCCGGTCGGTCCGATTGACGTGAAGAAGCTGGGAATCGCGGGACAGTTGGCCGAGCCGGTGTTGGGCAGCGCGCTGAACGAAATCCTGCATGGCGAACGCGGTCCGATGGGCTCAACTTCGCCGATCGCAGTCGGTGGGACCGACGACAGCAGCGTCATCGGCGGCGGGCGCAATCCAATCGGCTTTCGCGAAGGCGACCAGGGCGGCGGCGGCGACGACCTGTGGACGATCGCCGGGCTGCCCAACGGCACCGACCGCGATGGCCACGATCTGCGCCACACCGTGCCAATCGGCCACAAGGTGCCCAAGAAAGTGCCGCAGATGCGGTACGCGGAAGGCCAGACGCTGGGCGGCTGCGACAAGGGCGACGTGGCCAAGCAGGTGCGCTCGCGCGGTTCGATGGTGCGGGCGTGCTACGAGACCCAATTGCTGACCGCACCCAACCTCGCCGGCAAGCTCGCCGTGCAATGGACGATCAGCGGCGACGGCAGCGTCCAGGGCGAGAAGACAGTGACCGACACGCTCAAGAGCGACCCGGTCAGCGACTGCGTGTTGCGCACCATCCGGCGGATCCACTTCCAAAAACCGGAAGCCGGCACGTGCGTGATTCAGTGGCCGTTCGTGTTCGCGCCCGGCTGACCGCGGAAGACGAGGATGGAGCCACCGACGAAGGCTTCCGGCTCAACGCCGCGAAGGTTCGACCACGCGTCGTCCCGGCGCGTCGCGTCCACCCCATTGCCGTCGCGGACGCCCGCACCGCCGTAGACGCACGTCGCGGAGACTGCCAGCAACTCCGCCGGATCGGCCACTTCTGCGCGCGCCTGAGCCAAGGCAGGCGGCCGTCCGAGGACACCGCACGATCGCCAGACCGTCGCGCCGACGTACCGATCCGGCGCAGCGTTGCCAAAATACGCCAGATCCACACGGCCTGACGGCGCCGGATGCAGTTGCAGGTACGCGTGCAGCGCCGGCAAGGCTTGGCCCCAATCGCCGGCAGCGTCAACGGCAACCGGCGGCAACGCGTTGGCGCCGCCAAACAGGCCATTGGCAAACGCGAGGTAGTGCGGGTGGACGGCCAGCGCCTCGATGGCGACGAGACCGCCGAGAATGGGCGCGGTCCATTTTTGCCGCCCCGCCGCACGCCACAGCGCCAACAGCGCGGCGGTCGCCAGCCACCACACCACCGGCAGGAACGGCGTGAGATGGCGATGCCCCAGATTCTGCTTGGCCGCGATCGCCAGGAGCAAGTAACCGACAAGCAGCGCCAGCCAGCCGCGATCGTCGCGCCACGCCAGCCGTGGCAGCCGCCACGCCAGCCCGAGCAGCGCCAACACCAGCAGCGCCACCGGCGTCTTGGCCAGCAACAGCACGGGAAAATACCAGCGCGTGCCGTTCGGCCACCACGCGCCCAACAGGTAGACGCCGTGCGCGCCCGTGCGCTTGAGCAAGGACGCTTGGAGGCCATGCCACACGTGCGCCAGCGCCACCGCCATCGGCACATGCCGCCACAGCGCCAGCAACAGGAACGGCAACAGGAGGCACGCCAGCGCGATCAGCCCAGTCAGGAGCGCGGCGCGTACCGCCGGCAGGATCTTCCGGCGCAGCGGCCGGCCATCGGGCGTGAGCCAGAGCAGCGGCACGAGGGCGGGCAGCGCCAACGTCGACCATTTGCTCGCCAGACCCAGCGCCATGCCGCCACCCGCGAGCAGCAGCCAACGCCAACGACCATCCTGCCGGTGCAGCCACAGCGCGATCGCCGCGAGCCACCAGCCGAGCGCGTGGCCAATGTCGGTCGTCGCGTAGCGCGCCTGCGCCAGCCAGCCGGGGTCCAGCGACGCGATCGCGAGAATCGTCAGGGCGAACTCCGCGCCGTGCCGCCGCAGCGCCCAAAACGTCAACAGCGCGAGGCCGATCGTCGCCAGCGCGAGATTCATGCGCCGCGCCGGCAAGAGGACCGCCGGATCGTCCACGTCGCCGTGGGCATAGCGATCCGGTCCCGGCAGATCGCGCCACGTCGGCAGCGACAGCGCCGCAGCCAGCAGATACGGATGGTCTTGACCATCGAAATTTGGCCCGCGATCGAGCAGCGCTAGGCCATAGCCGACGTGCAACCGCTCGTCCCACACCGGCGACTCTTGCCGCAAGCTCAGTTCGCCGCGCAGGGCGAATTGCCCCAGCAGTAGCACCGCCAGCAGAATCTCACGCCAGCGCTGGGTGATTATTGGCATGAGGGGCAAAGACCAAACAGGTCCATGCGGTGATTCGTCAGCTTGTAGCCATGCGCGCGCGCGATCTCGACCTGCAGCGCTTCGATCGCCTCGTTTTCGAATTCGACGATCTTGCCGCAGCGCGTGCAGATCATGTGGTCGTGATGGTCCTCGCCGCCCACGTGCACTTCATAGCGCGCCGTGCCGTCGGCAAAGTGCGACACCTCGACCAGACCGTAGCGCTCCAGCAGCTTGAGCGTGCGGTACACCGTTGCGTAGCCGACCGTTTGGTCGATATCGCGCACCCTTCGATGCAGCTCATCAACGTTCAAGTGCCCGTGATGATAGAGCGTTTCCGCGATCTGCAGGCGCTGGGGCGTCATGCGCTGGTTGTCGCGACTGATGCGATCGATGAACAGATCGCGCCAACCATCGAATCCTGCAAGCCTTCCTGCGTTCATGACCTTGTCCGACAAGCCGCACCCCGTTGCCGAGAGTCTG
>CAINLT010000531.1 GCA_903850505.1 uncultured Myxococcales bacterium
CGCAGCAGGTAGGGCTCAATCGCCGCGCGCCCGGAAACGTCCACATCCAGCGTCTCTTCTGAACTGATGCTGTGCGCCTCGCGGTCGGACACGACCGGCCGCGGATCGTCCGCGTGCGCCAGCGCGTACACGTGCGCGCCCAGCGACCCCAGCCGCTGCTTGAGCCAGAACGGGTCCGCCGCCGCCACGTCGGCAATCGTCCGCAAATCGAGGTTGCGCAGCTGCTCCTCGCCGCGCTTGCCCACGCCCCACAGGCGGGAAATCGGCAGCGGCGCCAGGAACGCGACCATTTCGTCCGGCGGCACGATGAGCAGCCCGTCCGGCTTGCGGTAATCGCTCGCGACCTTGGCCACGTACTTGCAGCCGGACACGCCAACGGACACGTTCAGCCCGCCGGTCGCCAGCTTGACCGCGGCCTTGACGTTGCGCGCTACGACTGCCGGCGCTCCGAGCAAGCGCTCCGATCCGGTCAAGTCGACGAACGCCTCGTCCAGCGACAGCGGCTCGACGTGCGGCGAGAAGTTGCCGAAGACCGTCATGATTTGCTCGGACACTTCCGCGTACCGCTGCATCCGCGGCGGCACGATGATGGCCTGCGGACAGCGCCGCTTGGCTTCGACCATCGGCATCGCGCTGCCCACGCCGTACGGCCGCGCCTCGTAGCTCGCCGTCGACACGACCGACCGCGGATGGTCCACGCCGATCAGCAGCGGCTTGCCACGCAGCTGCGGATTGTCGAGCTGTTCAACCGACGCGTAGAAGGCGTCCATGTCAGCGTGAAGGATGGTCCTGAGCCAGGCCATGGCACTGCCGAAGCGACGCTATTTGCCGCAGAAGCTCGATCCGGTGGGCGCGTTGCCGCTGATGTAGCACGGCGTGATGCACCAGTCGCCGCTGGGCTGCCACATCTTGCCGCCGTTCGGGTCGCTGGGTGTCTTCTTGCCGAGGCACGCGTCGCCGCTCTGGTAGCACGTCGTCACGGCCGGACCTTTGCCGCCGATCGCCTGATTGGGCCAGTTGATCTTGCCGACGTACCACATGTCCAGCGCCTTGAGCTCAATGCCGCCGCCCGCGGGCTGATCCGGATGCGGCTGGTTGTATTCCGCCGCCAGCGTGCCGCACACATACACCCGGACGATCGCCCACGAGTGGCCAAAACCTTTGTCATTCCAGTAATGCACGCCAAGCGCGTAGGTGTGCGGATCGGTCATCGTCCCTTCCGGCTCGGGCAAGCTGACGTTCTCCGGCCCCGCGCCATCGGTGTCGTCCAAATCGAGCTTGGGCGACTGCAAATCCGTCGAAGCCACGCCCCAATGCGGCGTCGGCACCCACCAGAAGCAGTCAAACGTCGTGTCAAACCACGGATCCGGGTCGCCGTCGCAGTCGATGTCCGGCTGATTGGCCAGCTGGTGCGCGAGGTGAATGTCGGCATCCGCGCCCAGATTGTCGGTTTCGTCCGGGTCCTGCGGCGTGTGCCAGAGGAGCTCTGCGTGCAGGCAATCGGACGGCGTCACAATCACGGTCGAGCAGGCGTCGGTGCAGGAATTGACGCCCTTGTTGTCCGTCACGCTCAGGCAAAACTCGTACGTGCCCGAGGCGTTCGTCACAAACGTCGTCTCGGCTGAACTGGAATTCGGCACGAACTTCTGCGTCGAACCGACCGGCTGCTTCTTGGCCGTCCATTTGTACTTGGCGATCGATCCGCCGCCCGGCGCCAGCGAATTGGAGCCGGACAGGTGCAGCACGGTTTGCGGGACGACCTCCTCGCCTTCCTTGATCTTGACGATCGCCTTGGGGCAAGCCGACGTCACGCCGACGCCCGTCAGCTTGGTCTGCTTGGGATCGGCGTTGGAATCGACTTCCAGCAGCGCGATGTCGCTGACCAGCGTCCCGCTCACTTCCGCGCTGAGCTCAGACGGCGTGTAGGTCGCGTGCAGCTTGTAGCTGCCGTTGGTGGCGATCGCCAGCGGCGCGTCCGTGCTTGGCGTCGCATCCTTGCCAAAATCCAGGGCAAACGCCGGATTGGCGCCGTCCAGGAGGTGAATCGAAGTCACGGCCAGCGGCGCGCTGCCGCAGTTCTGCAGGTCCACGCCCTGCGCGCCGATCTGCCCGAGCACCACGGCGCCAAAAGCGACCTCCGGCGACTGCAGGATCTTCAGGCACGGCACATTCGCGTTCGCCGTCAGCTGCACTTTGGCCAGCGGCGTCGACGTGTCGTTGGTCTGGATTTCCACGGTGCCGCCCTTGGGCAGCGTGTCGGTCGCCGCGAACGTCACGCTCCACGTCGCCGTCTTGCCGGGATCGAGCGACAGCGGCGGCTTCACGTCAAACGCGCCCGGGCTCGTGTGCGTCACGCCGTCCGCGAGGTTCAGGGCAAAGCCCGCATCGGTGTTCAGGTTCACGTGGCTGACGACAAGCGGCGCGTCGCCGGTATTGAGCAGCGAGATGGTCTGCGGATCGGCCGTCTTGCCGCTCAGGACGTGCGGAAAGTCGATGCTCTTGGGCGTCAGCGTCAGGCTCGGCTTGCCCAACTTGGTGCTGAGCGAGAAGCAAAGTCCCGCGGCGGGCAGGCCAGGATCGCCGGACGCCTTGATGCAGACCTTGGCGTCGTGCGTGCTGGTGTCGAGCTTCTTGAAGTGGATCTTGAAGCTCTCCGACGTCACGGTGTTGGGCCAGTCGCCGCCCGCGGGCACAATCGGCTGCCACTTGTCGGTCATCAGGTTGCACGGCGTGCCGTCCG
>CAINLT010000532.1 GCA_903850505.1 uncultured Myxococcales bacterium
AACTACAAGAGCTTGTAGATTTCAGCGCGTCATGGAGCGTCACCGCAAATCAGGCCAGCGCGCATCAAAACCCTAGCCAAACCCTAGCCAGAAAAGTACACTACCGACTGCGATCAGGGTCCAAAACCTTGGCCAGAAACCGCCTCCGCAAGCCACCCGCTGTCAGGACATGCCAGATGCCGACCATGAAAGTCCACTTCACCGACCGCCTCGTCGCCGCACTCAAGCCGCACGACGGCGGCGAGCGCACCATCTACTGGGAGCCGAGCCGCCACGGCGTCGGCGCGTTGGGCCTGCGCGTGTCGACCAGCACCAAGACGTTCGTGTACCAGTTCTGGAAGGACGGCAAGGCGAGGATGATGACGGTAGGGCGCTACCCGCGCATGTCGCTCGCAGAGGCGCACAAGGCCGCGGGCGACGCGATGCTGCTGTTGGAGCGCGGTGGCGACCCGGCGGAAAAGACTGTCAGCGACAACGAGCGCAAGAAGGCCGCTGTGACTGTCAACGACTTGGCCGCTGAGTACCTGGCCAAGCACGCCAAGCCGAACAAGAAGACGTGGAAGGAGGACGAGCGCATTCTCAACCACGACGTGCTGCCTGTGCTGGGGAAGCGGCGGATTGAAGACGTGCGTCGCCGCGAACATGTGCACCTGATCGACGACATCGTGCTGCGCGGCGCGCCAACCGCCGCGAACCGGTGTCTGGCGGTGACGCGCAAGATGTTCAACGTCGCCGTAAAGCGCGGCCTGCTCGAGCACAGCCCGTTCGCGCTAATGGAAATGCCTGCCAAAGCGGGGCGGCGCGAGCGGTTGCTCGACCAGGACGAGCTGAAGACGTTCCTCGCCAATCTGGGCGACCTGCCGCTCTGGCCGCCGACCGCGATGGCGCTGTTGGTGGAACTGCTGACAGCGCAGCGCTCAGGTGAAGTCGTGGCGCTGCAGTGGGTGGACGTAAAGCTGGATGACGCGATGTGGACGATCCCGAAGGAGAAGGCCAAGAACGGCAACGAGCACCGCGTGCCGCTGACTCCGCCGGTAGTGCGGCTGCTCACGGCCGCCCAGCGCATCGACATGGGCAAGGGCGCGGTGTTTCCGGCGCGCGACGACGGCACGGCGATGGTACAGACGGCGACCGCGCGGGCACTGCACCGCCACCACACCAAGCTGGCCAAAGAGAAGTTCAGCCCGCATGACCTGCGGCGGACGGCGACGACTCACATGGCCAGCATCGGCGTGCAGCGGCTCGTGTTGGCCAAGGTGCTGAACCACATCGACGGGGCGGTGACGGCGATCTACGACCGCTACAGCTATGACGCGGAGAAGCGAGAGGCCCTGGAGAAATGGGCGACGTATCTGGACACGCTGGGGCTGGAGGCGGCGGTGGCGAAGCTGGAGGCCAAGGCCGCGTGGCAGACCGAGGGCAAGTGGTGGGAGAAGCGGAAGGTGCGGCTGGCGAATATCGGCGGTGCGGCTGCCTGAAAGGGCTGTGCTTCCCGGTAGCAATGACAATTGGACATGGTGTTCCGCACGTGTTACAAAATGTCGGCTATTGAACACCGTAGCCAACTATTTGTAACATGACGACTCCTCAGAACAACCAAAGCGCCGAGACTGTCCTCGCCCTCGCGTCCGTGAACGGCATCCTGCGCCCGGCGGACCTTCGGGACACGGGCATCGCCCGCACCGTGCTGCAGCGCCTTGTCCAAGCAGGTCTGCTGGTGAAACACGGGCGCGGTCTGTACGCCCTCGCTGACGCGGATCTTGGCGAGCACACGTCCCTTGCCGCCGTGGCGCGCCGTGTTCCGCATGGCGTGATTTGCCTCCTGTCGGCACTCCGCTTTCACGGCATGACGACTGAAAATCCGTCCGAAGTCTGGCTCGCGATCGACCGCAAGGCGCGGCGTCCGTCCGCCTCAGGCACGCAGCTGCACATCGTCCGATTCGCGGCAAAGCTGCTGACCCACGGCGTGGCGCCCCACAACATCGACGGCGTCTCGGTCCGCGTGACCAACCCGGCTCGCACTGTCGCAGATTGCTTCCGGTACCGTGCCAAGATCGGCCTGGACGTCGCACTTGGCGCGCTGCGGAGCTACATTCAGGACCGCAAGGGTTCGATGGACGAACTCTGGCAGGCTGCGGTCGACTGCCGTGTGGCAAACGTGATGCGACCGTACCTGGAGGCGATGTCGTGACGCGACCGGTGCCCAAAGATCTTGCGGCGTCCATCCGAGCGCGGCTGTTGGCCAATGCCCAGCAGGAGGGTGAGGACTTCCAGCTTGCGCTCCTGCGTTACGGCAACGAGCGGGTCCTGGTGCGCATCGCCGAGTCGCCACATGCAGGCAAGTTCGTACTGAAGGGCGCGACTTTGTTTGCGTTGTGGATCGACGCGCCGCACAGGCCGACGCGCGACATCGACTTGCTAGGCTCCGGCGCCAACCAACCAGCGGATTTGCTGCCGATTTTTCGGGACGTCTGCGTCTTGTCGCCCGTGGTCGCTGACGGCCTCGTTTTCCATGCCGATTCCGTGCAAGCCGACCTCATCCGCGAGGACCAGGAGTACGAAGGTGTCCGAGTAACGCTGCTGGCGACGTTGGGCAATGCCAGAATTGCCCTGCAGATCGACGTCGGCTTCGGCGACGCGACCTACCCGAAGCCGGAGGTCATTGCGCTGCCATCGTCGCTTGGCCTCCCGACCGGCACCTGGCGGGCGTACAGGCGCGAGACGGTCGTCGCAGAGAAATTCCACGCGATGGTGGTGCTCGGCATGGGCAATAGCCGCATGAAGGACTTCTTCGACGTGTGGACCCTGCAGCAGCGATTCGCGTTCGACGGTACCGTGCTAGGCGAAGCCATCCGGCGCACCTTTGAGCGGAGGAATACACCCATGCCGGCGAACCCGCCGCTCGCGCTCACGGCGACGTTTGCGACCGACCGGCCGAAGCAGGTGCAGTGGCAAGCGTTTTTGGCGCGAAATCAGCTGGTGGCGCCGGATCTGGCGGCCGTGGTCGAAGCGCTGGCGGAGTTTCTGATGCCGGTGGTGAACCGCTTGGCCAAGGACAAGGCGCATGCGCGGGAATGGCCGCCTGGTGGACCCTGGACTTGACGAAGCAGGCAGTCGCAAGTCCGCTCGGGAAGCCGGCGCTGACGCAACCGGAGCAGCATCCATGACCACGAAGCTGGAAGCGCAACACTTGGGCAGCGACTTCGACTGTTTCCTAGAGAGCGAAGGGCTGCTCGCCGAGGCCGAAGCGGTGGCGACCAAACGGGTTGCCGCCAGACGGTTGGTGCCTCCTGCGCCTTCCGGCCATGTTTGGGCGTTCAAGGCGCGCTTTCGTCGCAACGCGTTTGGCTGGAAGTCACAGCCCGCGATCGCCCGCATCAAGCAAGCTGTGAGTGAAATCAAGAAGGTGGCGCGCCGTGATCCGGTGCTGGCCGCAGAAGGCGCGGTGCTGTTCCTGGAGCGTGTGTCGCCGGCGCTGACCAACATAGACGGGTCGTCGGGGTCCATCGGCACCGCGGCGAATCGCGCCATCGACGCGCTGGTTCCGGTGATTGCGACCGCACAGGTCGACTCACCGACTCGCGCAGAATGGCTCCAGCGCCTGCGGCAGGCCCACAGCGACGAGGCCAACAGCGCGTATCTGTTCAAGCTGGACGACTGCTGGCAGGAACTGAGCGGGGTAGAAACGCACGCGCGCTGAGCCCGTTTGCCCCCCCGGTGCGCGCGATACTCGATGAACCGACCAGCACAGCGGTGGACGGCAGCGCGCCCGATTAAGGTAAAGATTTTTTCCTTATCCTTCGCGCGGACTCTTTCCTGCATGTTTTCACGACGTAACAGCAAAGGTTTGTTCGCCGGAGCGGCAACCCGCACGCGCTGACCACGCGGATCTCGTGACCGCCGCCGTCGGGCTGACGGTGCTGCGCGTTTCGCAAAATCACCTGTATTTCTAGATATAAGAATGACGGAGTCGACCGCAAATCGCCTCCCCTGCCCGTTTCGGGCCGGTACACCGTGCGGGCGACCCGTGCGGCATCAACCACGTGAAG
>CAINLT010000533.1 GCA_903850505.1 uncultured Myxococcales bacterium
CGCCACGTGCCGCGCGCGCCGCACCTGTTTGTGCGGATGCCGGACGGTCGTTTCCGCCGCCGCGCTGACAAGACGTCGGTGGAAGCGCCCAAGGCCGCCAAGGTCCTGCGCCGTCGCGGTCACGATGAAATCGCCATCGTCCGCGTGGAAGCGCCTGGGACCTGAGCCCTGAGTGTGAGAAGTCGCGCGCCCGGGTCCGTCGCAAGACAGCCCGGGCGCGCTGCGTTTTGGGCCGGCGCGGTACGTTTGGGCCGGCGCGGAGCGTTCTTAGGCGAAAGGCCGACGGCCGAGGCGGGCGAACAAGGCTGCCTCGCGCAGGCGGAAAACCATCTGCAGCAACCGATCCTCGTCGGCCGATTTCAGCTCGACGAACTCGAGCGCCAGCTCGCGGCCGGATTCTGGCAGCAACTCCCGCACGACCCGCGCCAACGCGGTGATGGTCGCAGCGCGCCCCTCAGCGTGCTGATCCATGCGCAGCGTGACCTCCAGCAGGTCACCTTCCGCGGCGACCAGGTCCGTCGCCACGCGCATCCCGGAGGCCGATAGCTCCACGGACATCACCTTGAACGCCCCGCGGGGCTGGCTCTTGGGGGTCAAGCGCACTTGCAGGTCCGCGGTCGCGCGCACGAACTCGCGGCGCTCACCGTCGCGCGGATCCTGCAAGGACACGAGGTAGTAGCTCGTCGGCAGGACTTCTTCGACGCGCATCGGCCAGCGAAACAGCCGGCTTTGGTGCACAAACAGCACGTCCGCTTCACCCTGCGGCTCAACGCCCCAACGCCGCTCATCCGCCTTGCGCGGCACAATCAACGTCGAGGGCGTCACGCGCCCCGCCCGTGCCACGTGCGTCACCGGATGGTCGCCAACGACCACCAGCACGGTGATCTGGCTCCCCTCAGTGGGTCGAACGGGCATGGTGCTCAAGGCTTGCCTCCGGGCTCGCGGTCGATCATTCGCGCGTGACGGACTTGCGGAGCGCCAACACGAGGTTCTTCAGGTCCGCCGTGCGCGTCGTGCACGCATCCAGACCTTCGCGCAACGTCGAGTAGGCCTCGGCCCGCTCGTTGTCGTCCTCGCTTGTCAGCTGCTCCGCCGCGTCAGTCACGGTCAGGAAGTCATTGCGGAAGCTCGAAACCACATCGTTGAGCTCCTCAACCAGACGCTCCAATTCCGGCGACGGGGCCGTACCCTGCTGGGCCTGGAGCGCCGCGATCTCGGCCTGCAGCGCCGCGATCTGGGCCTGCAGCCCTGCTGTCTGGGCCGCGTCCGCCTTGCCAGCATCCGCGCCGTTGCGCGCTTCTTCCGCGTCCCGCAGCAACTTCTGGATCCGCTTCATGTTGGCGCTCGCGGACGCTTCCAACTCGCGGTTCGTCGCCGTCAGACGATCCACCTGAGCGCGCAGCTTGTCGGCATCCCCCGGTTCCGCCGCGGGCGCCGCTTGGGCCGCCTCCGCCGCTTCCGCTCGTTTCTGCGCCGCAGCCAACTGCGCGCGGATGTCGTCAGCCTCCTGACGCGCCTTCAGCAGCTGCTCGGAAGTCTCGGCCGCCCGCGCCTTCTCCGCCTTCAGTTGCGCTTGGGCCACCGCCAATTCCTCGCTGTCACCAGCCGGCGCGATGGCTTCTGCCACGGGAGCAACAACGGCCGCTGACTCCGCCGCGCGCGCTTCCGCAGCCGCCCGCGCCGCTTCCGCAGCCTCAGCACGACCGCGCAACAGCCCGGCAAGCTCTTCCGCATTGCGACGGCCCGCACGCGCCTCTTCGAATTTCTCGCGCGCTTCCTCCGCCTTCTCCTGGGCTTGGGCCTGGGCCGCTTGCGCTTCGCCGATGTGGGCGCGCAGGGAAGCGGCCTCCTGGCGCACAGCGTCCAACTCAGCCAGATCGGCAGCAAGGGCAGCGCTCTCAGCTGGCGCCGGCGCAGACTGCAGCCGCTCCAGATCGGCGCGCAGCACGGCGAGGTCCGATTCCGCATCGCTCAGCTTGGCAAGCGCGTCGTCGCGTTCACCTTCCACCCGCTGCGCTTCGGCCTGCCACTGGCTGGCTACTTCAATCTGCTCATTGAGCTGGGCATCCAGCCGGGCGATCTCCTCATGGAGCGGCGCAGCATCCTCCGCCGACGGCACCATCTCGGTCGGCGTGCCAATATCAGAAAGTCGGCGGGACACGGAATCGAGCTCAATCTGCAACTGCTGGATGCGCGTATCGCGATCCGCGACCGACTTGTTCAAGCCCTCAATCATCCGCGTCTGTTCCGACACGGCGCCGCGCAGTTCCACAAGCAGTCCGGCATCCGCGGTGTTCTCACTGCCCGGCTGCGACGAGCGCGGCGGGGGAGGAGGCGGCGGCGGAGGCGGCAGGGGCGCGGAAGCGCGGTTCTCCTGCGGCGGCGGCGGAGGTGGCGGAGGTGGCGGCGGCGGAGGTGGCGGCGGCGGCGGAGGAGGAGGAGGCGGCGGCGGAGGCGGAGCGCCCTGCGAGTACTCCCAATCGGCGGAGGCAAAGCGCGTCGCTTCGTCGGTGCCGGATTCCTGATAGCCGTAGTCGCCACCCGCGTAGCCACCGCCGCTGCCGCGCGCCAG
>CAINLT010000534.1 GCA_903850505.1 uncultured Myxococcales bacterium
CGACCCTTCAAAATGGATCATGCCGTCCAGTCGGCTGAAACCAAAGTACAACTCGCCTTTTGCCGCGGCCGCCCACTCGATCTCGGTGCCCAAAGAGCGCCGCTCGTAGATCCCGCCCAGCAGGAAGCTGAAGCGCTTGCTGAGCCGCCGACCGATGTGCGCGTCAGCCCGCCACCAGGTCGAACCGCTGTGCAGCGTCGTGGTACCCGCGACGTCGGAGAACCACGGGTGCACAAGCCGCGCGTAGAGCATGTCCTGCTCGTCGTTCAACTGCCCGCCCGACTTCAACTCCTGGGTCACAGTCGGCGTTTCTTCCAGTTCCAGCGCGAGATCGATGATCCGCTGATGCAATTCCGGTCGGCCATCGCCGGCAATTTCCAGTGCGCGGTACTGCGCGAGCGCGCCGGACTTGTCGCCGTCAGACAGGAGCAACTGGGCATCAAGTTCGCGAATCTCCGCGTCTTCCGGGTGCCGCGCCTGCACGGGCGCCAGGACGGCGCGCGACGCTTCATGACGGTCCAGCCAAAACAGCAGCCGCGCGCGCTGCACAAGCAGTTCGTCATCGTCCGGGGACTTGACCAGAAGCGCGTCCACTTCCGCGAGCGCTTCGCTGAACTTGCTGGCCTGGATCAGGCGGACGATCGACCCGTGCTTCACGTCGCTCTTGAGCTTCTCCGGCGGCACTTGCGGCAGCGCCCAGGCCGTCGCGACAGGCCCGGCATTGGCGCGCGGCTTGGCCGGTGCAGCTGCCGCAGTGGGCGAGACAGCTGCGGGCAAGGGCTGGGCAAGCGCTGCGGCCGCGGCTGGGGCAGCGGAAGCCGCCGATGGGGTCGTCGCGGAAGCCAGGCCGACGGCTGCGGGCTTGGCGGCTGGGGCGGTTTTGGCGAGTTTGGCGCCCTTCGCGTCAGGCTTGGCGCTGGCCGGTTTGGCCGCTGCCGCAACCGGGGTCGCAGCGTGCGGAAGGGCGACGGCAGGCGTCGCAGCGTGCGGAAGGGCAACCGCAGCCACGGGCGTCGGCGCGGCAGGCAGTGAAATTGCAGGTGCGGGCTTTGCAGTAGCCGCGGCGGGCGTGGGAGCCGTCGCAGCGGGCGACTTGCCGCGCAGCACCTTGGGCGACTTGGCTTTCTTCGCGGACTTGGCGTGCGCGGCGACTTTGCCGTGACGGGTGGCGGCGGTCGCGACCAATGGATAGAGCACGCACGCGGCCGCAAGCAGCAAGAAAATCCCGCGCAAAACGACGGGTGTCGCTATTCGCCTGGACTTCGCGCTGGGTTTGCTCAACCGCACTTGCATTGCCGACACTCCGGACGCCGGGCGCCCTTCCTCTCTCATTTACCGGACCGCAAAACGCACCAGCACAGGCGTAACCCGCACCTTACCCGCAATGCGAAGCCCCGCACAAGTGCGGTGCTGACCCCACAGTGTCGGTCAGGTCCGGCGCCGCGGCAAGAACTCGCACGATCTGGCAAGACGCGGCATGCCGCGCGGTCAGGATGGCGGAAGCGAAAACTGCGTCAAACGGCGGATATGCTTGGCGAGAATGTCGGTTTCCACGTGCACGGCCTTGCCAACTTCCCCCGCCAGAAGCTGGGTGTGCTGCGCGGTGTGCGGGACGATCGTCACACCCACGCAATGCACCGGCAAATCGCCACCGCCGACGCGGTTGACGGTTAAAGACACGCCGTCCAGACAAATGCTGCCTTTTTCGACCACTTCTGGCAGCAGCGCGAGCGGCAGGCCGTAGATCAGGTCCCAGCCCGCTGGATGCGCCCGCTTTTCCAACAGATGGCCGACGCCATCGACGTGCCCTGTCACAATATGGCCGCCCAGGCGATCGCCGAGCCGCATCGCGCGTTCCAGGTTGCAAGCCTGGCCGACAGCCGCCGTGGCAAACGTGGTCCGCGCCAGCGTCTCGTGGGACAGGTCAAAGGTCAGGGATTCGCCCGCCTCGTCCGCAGCGATGCGTATGGCGGTGAGGCACGCGCCGTTCACGGCCACGCTGTCGCCCAGGCCCGTCGCCCCGTCGCCATCTGGCCAGCGCACGCTCACGCTCAGTTGCGCGCCGCCGCCCCGATGGGCGATTGCGGTCAACGTCCCGAGCGCTTCCACCAAACCTGTGAACATCCTGCCTCCCGTTCCGTAGCGACCGTCACTGCGGTCGCGCTGTCAGCCACACGTCCTGACCCACCTGCTGCACCGCCGTCCAGCGCAGCGCGCGCGCGTCGCCCAGCGTCGCAATTCCCAATGGCTGCAGCCACGGCGTGCCGCTGCCGAGCAGCTTGGGCGCCAGCAGCAGATCGAGCCGATCCACCAACTCCGCCGCCCAGAGCGCCGTTCCCAGCGTCGGTCCCGCTTCGCACAGCACGTGATGCACGCCGCGCTGGTAGAGCGCCCGCAGCACATCGCGCAGCCACGTCGGGGTGGCCGGCACGCACAGGACTTCAACACCCAACGCGCGCAGTTGATCGGCGTGCTTCGACGTCTCGCGCCGCGGATTGTCGGTCACAACAAGCGTCGCTTGCGCCGCGGTTTGCGCCAGATGGCCGTCCGTCGGCAGTTGCAGGCGGCGATCCAGAACCACGCGCAGCGGCAAGTGGAGCGGCGGCGTGGGCAGGTCGCGGCAATCCAGGCGCGGGTTGTCCGCCAGCGCCGTCCCGCTGCCAATGAGCACGGCGTCCGCTTCCGCGCGCATGGCATGCACGAGGCGGCGCGCATCGGGACTGGAGATCCAGCGCGTCGTGCCATCGGCGGCAGCCACCCGGCCATCGGCAGTCGCGGCGAGCTTGTACTGGACGAACGGCCGTTGCTGGCCGATGCCGGTGAGGAATACCGCCGCCAGATCGCCGGCCGCTTCAGTCAAGACGTCAGTCGTCACCGCCATGCCGGCCGCACGCAGCGTTTCCGCGCCGCCGGAC
>CAINLT010000535.1 GCA_903850505.1 uncultured Myxococcales bacterium
AAAGTCTGGCGTACGGCATTACCAGTGTCATCAGCAGTAAAGAGAACGGCACACTGAGGACACCGGCGGTTTGGCTAACGGTATTTTTTACGCCGCTGGCGATCCCGCGCTTCTCAGCTGGGACAGAACCCATGATGGAGCTTGTGTTAGCGGGAGCGAATAGCGCCAGCCCAAAACCGAATAGCAGCAGACTGATTAATAGTGTACTGTACGAGGATTTGTCATTTAGCGTCGAAAACCAGAATAATGCGGCAGCATCAAAAGCCAGGCCTAGCGAACTTAGCACCCGGCTGCCGTATCGATCTGCGAGCCTGCCGCTTATCGGATTTAAGACGAGGATCAGGATGTCCATCGGAATAAGTAAAACACCTGATTTTAAAGGGCTGTAGCCCAATATTAGTTGGAGATACAAGGACCGCAGAAAAGGGCCGCAGGCAAATGCCAGAGCGTTCGCGAAACCGGCTATATTACCTGCTGCAAATGATCTGATCTTAAAAAGGGTCAGGTCGATAGTCGGATACTTCTGTTTTAATTCGACAAATATTACGGCGATGAAAAATGCCACTCCACCCGCCAGTATGGCAATATTGCGGACGGAGAGTGGATCCCCAACAGTCAATGCCAGCAGAATTGTTGCCAGACCAATGCAGTATAATATTGAACCGGCATAATCGAATTTCTGACCAACAGGTTTAACGCCAATCTCTTTCAAGCGAATATAGCCCCAAATAGTACCGAAAATCCCGATGGGGATATTAATCAGGAATATCGACCGCCACCCGAAATATGTTATCATCACTCCGCTGAGAGTATAACCGCCAACAGCACCTATATTCGCCGCCATCATATTTGTCCCAAGTCCCGTCGCGAGCTCTCCTCTGGGGAAAGCATCGGTAATGATAGCGGTACTATTTGACACGAGATGCCGTGCAACGTCGTGATTTACGAGCGCGACGACGGCCAGACGCAGGTCATGGCGGTGGACCCGCTGGCGACAATGGCAGGGATTGGCAACGCGGCGATGGAAGGCGTGGCGGCGCAGGTGCACGAGAAGCTGACCGCGGCGATCGCGGCGATCCCGGACTAGCACCTACGTCGGCTTGTACAGCCCGTCCGCGTCCGCGCCCAACAGCCCTGCGTCATACAGTTTCTTGTCCACGGGCGAGAGCCGCGCGATCATCGCCGGCGTCAGAATCTGCGCGTGCTTGACCACGTCCAGGTATTCCGCGACGCGCTCCAGCCCGGCGTCCTCGGACATCCAGCCAAGCTGATCGAACTTGCGCAGGTCGACCTTGCCGGAGAACTCACGCAAGGCCTTGTCGCCATTCAAGTTGTAGTAGAAATCAAAATAGCTCATCACCAGCTCGCGCAGGCTCCGGTAGACCGGTTCGCGGTAGCGCAGGACGCTCGTGTTGGACTTGGCGATCGCGCCCCAATGCCGGTCGATTTCAAAGAGCGCAATCACGTGGTCGTCGTCGTTCTCCGCGCGCATGTCGAGGATCAGCGGCGGCTGGCCGAGACGGCGGAGCGCGGCCGCGGCGAACAGCGCGCCATCAAAACAGTGGGCGCGGCGATCGCGCAGCACGGACAGAGGCGAGCGGTAGATCGGCTCCGTCGAGTACGGCGTCTCGTCCAGAAATACCTGAATTTTCCATGGCGTATCCAGGCGGGACAGCGTCTCCAGCGCGACGTCTGGCCACTCGGCCGTCAACATGGAGAAATCGAGTTCAGTAGCGGGTTTGCGGGCCATTGGCGTCTCCTTGCAGGCGCGGCGGAGATAGCGGGCGCGGCGCGGGCTGTCAATCGCCCCGGCGCAGGTAGACGCCTGCTCGGCAAAAGTGCAAGGTTGGCGGCGGCATACACTGGAGTCCCCGATGTCCGCAGCCCTCTCCTCGCCCCGGGCGCTCAGCAACCGCGTGAAGCCGCTGTTGCGCGGCGTTTCGCATCAGGTCTCGTTCTACCTTGCGCTCGTCGCCGGTGGAGCGCTGACCGCGCTGGCCAAGCCGGGCACGCCAACCTGGTGCGCGCTTGTCTACAGCATCTGTCTGGCCGCCTTGTTCGGCATCAGCAGCGCCTATCACCGCCCGACCTGGACGCCAGAAGCGCGCCAGTGGATGCGCCGCCTCGATCACGCCGGCATCTTCCTCATGATCGCCGGCACCTACACGCCGGTCTGCCTCCTCGCGGTCAAGGGCGAGTCCGGCGTCCGCCTGCTGATCGCGGTCTGGATCGGCGCGGCGCTCGGCATCACCAAGTCCGTCCTCTGGGTCAACGCCCCCAAGTGGTTCTTCGCGCTCCTGTGCGTGGCCTTCGCCTGGGCTGTCATGGGTGAATGGCCAGCGGTCCACGCGGGCATTGGCGATCGCGGTGCCTGGCTGCTCTTCATCGGCGGCGCGATGTACACCGGCGGCGCGGTCATCTACGCGCTCAAGCGCCCCGACCCTTTCCCCGCGACGTTTGGCTACCACGAGATCTTTCACGCGCTGGTCATCGCCGCGGCGACCTGCCACTTCTTCATCGTCACCGCGTTGGTGTTGCCCGCATGATTCCGCCCGACGCGTCCGCGACGGATCAAGGTGGCCCTGTCCGCCCCGGCGAATCGCTTGACGCGGCGGCCGTGACGGCGTGGCTGCGCGCGTTTCTTCCGGATCTGGAGGGTGAGCCGGAAGTGACGCAATACGCTGGCGGCGCGTCCAACTGGACCTACCGGCTGCGCTACGCCAATCACGACCTGATCCTGCGGCGACCGCCGGCGGGCACGCGCGCCAAGTCCGCGCACGACATGGGCCGGGAATTTCGCGTCCAGCAAGCGCTCAAGCCGGTCTTTCCGTGGGTGCCGGAGATGGTCGCGCTGTGCCAGGACGAATCCCTCCTCGGCGTGGAATTCTACGTGATGGCGCGGATTCCGGGGCTGATCCCGCGCGCGCGGCTGCCCGCCGGCCTGCGGCTGGACGCGCAGCAGGCGCGGCAACTGTGCTTGAACTGGGTCGACAAGCTGGCGGATCTGCACGCGGTGGACACGCAGACGCCGGGGCTGGCGACCCTGGGCAAGGGAACGGGCTACTGTCAGCGGCAGATCGCCGGTTGGTCGGATCGCTACGAAAAAGCGCGGACTTGGAACGTGCCGTCGTATGCCGGCGTGCGCGCATGGCTCAACGCGCATACGCCGGACGACATCGCGACCTGCGTCATTCACGGCGACTGGCGGCTGGACAACGTCGTGCTGGATCCCGCCGATCCGACGCGCATCATCGGGGTGCTGGACTGGGAGATGGCGACGCTGGGCGATCCGCTGATGGACCTGGGCAATGCGATGGCGTACTGGGTCCAGGCGGACGACGGCTTCCTGATGCGCACGACGCGCCGACAGCCGTCGCATTTGCCCGGCATGCTGACGCGTCGGGAAGTGGTGGCGCGGTATCTGGAAAAGACCGGCCGAACGGCCGAAAACTGGGCGTTCTACGAGGTCTACGGGCTTTTTCGCCTCGCCGTCATCGCCCAGCAGATCTACTACCGCTACCACCACAAGCAGACGCGCAACCCGGCGTTCCGCAACTTCTGGATTCTCATCCACTACCTGCATTGGCGCTGCCGGAGCGTCATCGCCAAGGGCCACAGCTGATGGGCGTCGTCTACCTTATCCGCCACGCGCAGGCGTCGTTTGGCGCGGCGAACTACGACCAGCTGTCGACGCTTGGCCAGACTCAGGCGCGCGCGCTGGGGCACGCATTGCGCGGCCGCATCCCGGATGTGCACGCAGCGTACGTGGGCGAGATGCTGCGGCACACGCAGACGGCGCAGCCCGCGCTGGCGGCCTGGTCCCATCCGCCGCAGCTTCACGTCCACGCCGGATTCAACGAGTTCGATTTCCAGCAGGTGCTGGTGCGCTACAAACCGGCGTACGCCAATCGGGTCCTGATGATGGCGGACATGGCGCGCACGTTGCAGCCGCGCAAGGCGTTCCAGGCGGCGTTTGATGCTGCGACGGCGCGTTGGCTCAGCGGCGCCCACGACGACGAGTACACGGAGACCTGGCCGGCATTCCGTGCCCGCTGCGTCGCGGCCTTGCAGGAAGTCATCGCCGCAGCCGGGCCTTCCGCCGTCACGCTTGTCTTCACTTCCGGCGGCACCATCAGCGCGCTCGCCCAGCATCTGCTCGGCTTGCCGGACGACCGCGTCTTCCCGTTCAACCGGACCCTTGTCAACGCGGCCGTCAGCAAAGTCCTGTACAGTGACCGCGGCGTCTACCTGTCCAGCAGCAACGACCACAGCCACTTTGAGGGCGACCACCGCGCGCTGCTCACCTACCGCTAGAGGGACATTTCCATGCGCAAGACGATTCTCATCACCGGCGCCAGCTCCGGCTTGGGCGAAGGTCTCGCCCGCGAATGCGCGGCGCACGGTCGCGATCTGGCCCTCTGCGCGCGCCGCACGGACCGTCTGGAAGCGCTGCGGGACGAGCTGCTGGCCAAGCATCCGGGCGTGCGCATCGCGATTCGCGCCCTGGACGTCAACGACCACGCGCAGGTCTTCGCCGTCTTCAACGCGTTCGCAACGGAGTTCGGCACGATCGACCGCGTCATCGTCAACGCCGGCGTGGGCAATGGTCGCCGGATCGGCACCGGCCATTTCGCCATCAACGCCCAGACGGCGCAGACCAACTTTGTCGCGGCGCTGGCGCAGTGCGAAGCGGCGGTGGAGATCTTCCGCCGCCAGAATCACGGCCACCTCGTGACGATTTCCTCGATGAGCGCGATGCGCGGCCTGCCCAAGCACCTGACGACGTACGCGGCGACAAAGGCCGGGCTGGCGTCACTGACCGAGGGGATTCGCGCCGAGTTGCTGAAGACGCCCATCAAGGTGAGCACGATCTACCCGGGCTACATCTCCACCGAGCTGAACGCGGGCGCCAAGGGGCTGCCGTTCGTCGTCGATGCCGCAACGGGTTGCCGGCAGCTGTTCGCGGCGATTGAGCGCGAGCCGGCCAAGGCGTGCGTGCCCGCGTGGCCGTGGACGGTGGTGGGCTGGGCGATGCGCTGGTTGCCGCTCAAGTGGGTGGCACGGTTGGCTTGAGCGCGGGTCGGGCTCCCGTCGTTCCGGCAGCATGGGTCGGCGCAAGGCGTAGTGTTGCGTTGGATTCCGCATCGATTTCGAGGATTTGTGTAACATCTAAGCGATCGCCTTGACGCGCCAGCGGGGCATCTGGAACGTGAAAATGCGCGTGCGGTTGTTGCCCGCGCCTCGCCTCGAACCCAGTCGCCACATCCCGTTGGTTCCCAAGGAGTGCCCATGCGCAATCCGTTGCCGTGTTTTGCGTTCGTCCTGCTCATGGCTTGCAATCAGGTTGCCGCGCCAGCGACGGACGGCGATGTTGCATCCTCGAGCGGCGTTGACGGCGCAGGGGATGCCTCCGGTCCCGATGCGGCTGGCGCTGATGCTACCGCGGCTGACGCCGATGCCAGCACAGGGGACGCAGCCGCGCTCGACATCGCCGCACCCGACGCGGCGGACGCGCAGGATTCGGCGGATGCGGTCGATTCCGCCGCCGACGCCGTTGCGCCGCTCGATGTGAATGCGCCGGACGCCAGCGCGCCAGACGCGGCGTTGGACGTGACGCTTGATGCCGCGGGAACGGACGATGCGGGCGGAAAGCCAGACGTCGCCGATGCTGGCGCCGCCGATGCTGCGGACGGTGGGTCGGATGCCCTGACCGCCGATGCTGCGGGCACCGACGCCGATGCGGGCGCGGCGGATGCTGGC
>CAINLT010000536.1 GCA_903850505.1 uncultured Myxococcales bacterium
AGGCCTCCCGCCCGGAAGCGTACGCGGGCGGGAGGTTTGCAGCAACACGCGAGGCCGACTGCTGAGGCCCGGAGGCCCCGCGGCGGCTTACTTCATGTTCGCCGGGCCCTTGGCCTTCAGGCAGTCCGCTTTGAACTTCTTGAACTCGTCGCCCTTCTTGCCCTTGGCCGCGGCCATGCAGGCCTTCATCGCGTCCTTGCCGGACAGCGGACCCGCCGCCGGGGCTTCCGGCGTCGACGGAGCGCGCTCGCTGCCCGCCTTCAGACACTCAGACATGAATTTCTTGCGTTCGTCGCCCTTGAGCTTCTTCTCGCCGGCTTCCTTGTTGCAGGTCGCCATCTTGGTCTGCTGCGCGTTGGCAGCGAAGGCGGACGTGGCGGAGAGGGCAAAGGCGGCGGCGATGACGGTGGCGAACAGTTTCTTCATGAAAGGACTCCTACGATTGGGGACGATGGCCCAGATAACGATCGCGCGGCGATGTGCCATGCGGTCACGGTTGAGAACGTAAGGGTAGCGGATTTGATTCAGTCGTCTACCCGGACGGCCTCGATCAGCGGCGCTAGCCTTGACGCAACGCCCTCACTGCGCTATCTCCGCCGCGGCCTCAGAGCGGCCTACCTGGAGCACCATGCTCGCCAGTCAATACGGCTACATTTCCATCCTCCTCATGCTGGCCATCGTCGCCGTCCTGGGCGTGGCTATTCTCGTGATCAATCGGCTGGTTGGCCCGCGGCGAATGTCCGCGGTCAAATCTGCGCCGTTTGAATGCGGTTCTGACCCAATCGGCGATGGCCGACATCGGTTCAGCGTCAAATTCTACCTGGTCGCCATCTTCTTCATCGTGTTCGACATCGAATCGGTGTTCATGTACCCGTGGGCATCGCTGTTCCGCGGCATGGTCGCGGAGCCGCTGATCGGCTGGTCGACATTCGGTGAAATGTTTGTTTTCATTGGTATTCTCGGCGCCGGCTTGGCCTACGTTTGGCGGCGCGGCGCGCTCGACTGGGAATGACCGTGCGGAGAATGACCCACGCGCGGAGAATGACCTCGGCGCGACGCTTCCTGGCATCGGAGCTGATGACATGTCCCAATCCCTGATCGACCTGCTGCGCACCGTCAAGCCCACGGCCATCGTGGGCAGTTCTGTCGCCGCCGGTGATGCGACGGTGATCGTCGTTCGCGAGCAACTGCTGGACGTCATGACGTTTCTGCGCGACGACCCGCGCTGCCGCATGGACGTGCTGATCGACGTGACCGCGGTCGACTACTCGGAATACGACCCGGCGCTGCGCCACGCGGTGACGCCGCTGGACGCCGGCAACTCGGCGGGTCTGCCGCGCTTCGAGGTCGTCTACCATCTGCTGTCCATGCCGCACCGCCAGCGCATTCGCGTGAAAGTGGCGCTGCCTGACGACGATTGCCACGTGCAGACGATGTGCAGCCTCTGGATCTCGGCCAACTGGGGCGAGCGCGAGGCGTACGACATGTTTGGCGTGCAGTTCGACGGCCACCCCGATCTGCGGCGCGTGCTGATGTACGAAGAGTTCGTCGGTCACCCGCTGCGCAAGGACTTTGCCCAGCGCGGCTATCAGCCGCTGGTGCCGATGCCGAATCTGGCGGACTACGCCGACAACGAGATCTATCGCTAAACCGTGACGGGCGAGAGCCCACACGCGACCGGAAAGCGGAGCCGCAAGATGACCATGACCGCCAGCCAGAAGCTCACGCAAATCCGCTCGGAACTGCGCACGGAAGAAGCGGAAATCATCAATGACAAGATGATCATCAACATGGGCCCGTCGCACCCGGCGACCCATGGCACGGTGAAATTCGTGCTGACGCTCGACGGCGAGACGGTCGACGACGTGGACATCACGATCGGCTACCTGCACCGCGGTTTTGAGAAGATGGCCGAGGCCGGTACGTGGCAGCAGGTCCTGCCGTACACCGATCGCCTGAACTACGTTTCGCCGCTCATCAACAACGTGGGCTACGTCGGCGCGGTGGAAAAGCTGTGGGGCGTGGAGATCACGCCGCGCGCCAAGTACATCCGCATGCTCATCTCTGAGCTCAGCCGCATGACCGACCACCTGACGTCGATCGCCGCGGGCGCACTGGAACTCGGCGGATTTACGCCGTTCCTCTACGGTGTGGAAGCGCGTGAAGCGCTGTACCCGCTTGTGGAAGAGCTGACGGGCGCGCGCCTGACCACGTCGTACACGCGCATCGGCGGACTGGCGAAGGACATTCCGGACGGCTACGAGCAGCACATGAACACGGCGCTGGCGCACGTGGAAGGCCTGATGATCAAGGTCGACAAGCTGTTGACCAAGAACCGCATCTTCTACGACCGCATGATGCACACCGGCGTTCTCAGCCAGGAAGACGCGATCAGCTCCGGCTGCACCGGCGTCATGCTCCGCTGCACGGGCGTCGATTGGGACCTGCGCAAGCATCAGCCGTATCTGGCGTACGACGAGCTGGATTTTGACGTCATCGTCGGTTCGCGCGGCGACAACTACGACCGGTACCTCTGCCGCATGGAAGAGCTCGGTCAGTCGGTCAAGATGATCCGCCAGATCTTCAAGCAGATGCCCAAGGGACCGATCAACGTCGGCGATTGGAAGGTCTGCTTGCCGCCCAAAGACGCGGTGTACAACTCGATCGAGGGCATGATTGCCCACTTCAAGTTGGTGACGGAAGGCCATCAGGTGCCGCCGGGCGAAGCGTACTTTGCCGTGGAAGGCGGCAATGGCGAAGTGGGCTTCCACGTCGTCAGTCAGGGCAATGGCCGGCCGTATCGCGTCAAAGTGCGGCCGCCGTGCTTCTACGCGATGGGTATCCTGAAGAAGATGCTTGTTGGCCACATGTTGGCCGACATCATCCCGACCTTTGACACGTTGAACATGATTGGCGGCGAAGTCGATCGTTAGCCCCAACCGGCTTTGTGCGCGAGGCAGAGATGGCGAAAGTAACCGTAGACGGCGTTGAAGTAGAAGTTCCAGCTGGGACTTCCGTTCTCCGTGCCGCCAAGCAAGCCGGCGTTGATGTGCCGGTGTTCTGCTACCACCCCGGCCTGACCATTCCGGCGAACTGCCGCATGTGCCTGGTGGACATCGAAAAGGCGCCAAAGCCGCTGCCCGCTTGCTACACGGAAGTGACGGACGGCATGGTCGTTCGCACCAAGTCGGACAAGATCAAGGCGACGCAGGCGGCGGTTCTGGAGTTCATCCTCCTGAATCACCCCGTCGATTGCCCGGTCTGCGATCAGGCCGGTGAGTGCGTCCTGCAGGAGCACTACATCACCTACAGCGCCAAGCCGTCGCGGTTGGACACGCAGAAGGTCGGCAAGCCCAAGGCCAAGATCCTCGGGCCGACCGTCGTGCTGGACGCGGAACGCTGCATCGTCTGCACCCGCTGCGTGCGCTTCTGCGAAGAAGTCAGCAAGAGCAACGAGCTGACCGTCGAGTCGCGCGGCGAGCACAGTGAGATCACTACGCCCGAAGGCGTTGAGCTGAACAATCCGTACAGCTTGAACGTCGTGGACATCTGCCCGGTCGGCGCGCTGACCTCGCGCGATTTCCGCTTCCAGCAGCGCGTGTGGTTCCTGGACATGAAGGACAGCGTCTGCACGGGCTGCGCGCGCGGCTGCTCCGTGCGCGTGGACAGCCACAAGAACAAGGTTGACCGCATCGTGCCGCGGTACAATCCGGACGTGAATAAGTACTGGATGTGCGACGACGGTCGCCGCAGCCTGAACACGCGCCGCGAGAAAGCGTTGACATTGGGCGTGGTTCCGGGTCCCAAC
>CAINLT010000537.1 GCA_903850505.1 uncultured Myxococcales bacterium
CGCCTCTATCTCTGTTCCCGCCTGCACCGCGCCGCCCGGCTACGTCGCGGACAACACGGACTGCGACGGCTCCAAGGCCAGCGTCCACCCCGGCGCGACCGAAGTGTGCAACGGCATCGACGACAACTGCGACGGCATCATTGACCCCGCCAACGCCGAGGGCTGCAGCAACTTCTACCTGGACGGCGACGGCGACGGCTTTGGCGTCACCAACGGCGGCAGCAAGTGCCTGTGCGCGGCCAGCGGCAGCTACTCCGCGCTCGTGACCGGCGACTGCGACGACGCCAACAAGGCGACTTTCCCCGGCGCGACCGAGGTCTGCAACGGCGCGGACGACAACTGCAATGGCCAGGTCGACGAGGGCGTGCAACTGCTGTTCTTTGTGGACGCCGACAAGGACGGCTACGGCGCCGCCTCTATCTCTGTTCCCGCCTGCACCGCGCCGCCCGGCTACGTCGCGGACAACACGGACTGCGACGGCTCCAAGGCCAGCGTCCACCCCGGCGCGACGGAAGTCTGCAACGGCATCGACGACAACTGCGACGGCGTCACCGACGCCGCCAACAGCAGCGGCTGCACCACGTTCTACGCCGACGCCGACAAGGACGGCTTTGGCAGCAACGATCCCGGCCAATGCCTCTGCGCCGCCACCGCGCCGTTCTCCGCCGCTGGCCAGGGCGACTGCAATGACGCCGCCGCCGCCATCCACCCCGGCGCGACTGAGCTGTGCAACAGCCTGGACGACAACTGCAACGGCAGCATCGACGAAGGCGTGGGCGGGACGTACTACCGCGACCTGGACGGCGACACCTACGGCGATCCCGCCGTCACCGCGCAGGGCTGCACCGCGCCCGGCGGCTACGTGGTCAGCGCGACGGACTGCGACGACGCGCACAGCTACGTCCACCCCGGCGCGCCCGAGCTCTGCAACGGCGCGGACGACAACTGCAATGGCCAGATCGACGAAGGCGTCCTGCTCACGTGGTACCGCGACAGCGACGGGGACGGCTTTGGCAATCTCAACGTAACCCAGCTGGCGTGCACGCAGCCGGCGAGCTTTGTCAGCAACAGCACGGACTGCAATGACGCCAACGCCGCCATCTACCCCAACGCCGCGGAGGTGTGCAACGGCTTGGACGACAACTGCAACGGCCAGACCGACGAGGGTTTGCCGACGACGCTGTACTACCTGGACAACGACACCGACGGCTACGGCACGACGAGCAAGGCGGCCTGCAAGCAGCCCTCCGGGTACGCGACGCTGGGCGGCGACTGCAACGACAACGCCTTCGCCATCAATCCCGGCGTGACCGAGGTCTGCAACGGGATTGACGACAACTGCAATAGCCAGACGGACGAGGGTTTGACGACGACGTACTACGCCGACGTCGACCTCGACGGCTACGGCAATGCAGCGGCGCCCAAGGCGTTGTGCGGACCGACAACGGGGTACGTGCTGGACCACACCGACTGCGACGACGCGCACGCGACAGCGCATCCGGGCGTGGTTGCGGACGCTTGCGCGGCGAACGGGTCTGGCAACGGAATCGACGAGAACTGCAATGGGACGACGGATGAGGGGTGTACGGCTGTGAGTTGCAGCGCGCGGCCGCTGGATGACTTTCACCCCAATACCTACGGCTGCACGGCCCCCGGTTGGAACGGGGGCGGCTGGTGCCGGTACGGCGGCTACGGCGAGGGCGGGTTCGGCATGGCCTACTACGCCAACTCTGGCTACCCCAGCACGTCGGGAACGACCGCCTCATCAACGTCGAAATATGCCATCCAAGCGGGCGATAAGTACCTGACGGTCGACGTCATGTTCAACAACGTCACCAACGACAACGGTCCAACCGTCGATTCGAACGCCAAACTCACGCTGACTGTGACCGACGGGACAACGCCGGTCAGCGTGATTTTTTCTGCGCCAGCGTTCAACTACATGGCTTGGTATCCCGTGAAAGTCCCAGTTGCCGCGGGTTGGGTGGGCAAGAATGTCTCGCTGAGCGTGACACTGGTCGCGCCGAAGTACAGCTACGCGACCAATCAAAACTACCCTTATGCAGGTTTCGGCTTCGACCTCGTCCGCATCACCTGCAACTAGCCAAACTCGCCTCCCCCGCCGCCCTTATTTCCCCGCGCGCAACCTCGCCAACTTCCTCGCTGGGTTGAAGGTGAAGCTGCGCAATGGCCTCGACCCGGCCACCGTGCTGACGCATGTGGCCACTTCCCCCCCGGGCGCCACGGCAACGTGACGTCGCCGACCTCGTCTCTTGCCACGCGGACGTCGTCCAGCCGTCACAGGTTCTCGATGGACTCAATCCCGGTCGCGTACTTGGAATTGCGCCCCACGCGCCACGGAATGTCGCGCAGCGCCTCGGACGCGTAGTCGCGGTCGGCCACGGCGCACTTGATCTCAATCACCAGCACTTCGACGGTATGCGCGGGACGCCCCAGCCGCGGCCGCGCGGCGCCCAGCTGTGGCCAGGACTGGACGTTGCGATCCACCGTCAGCCGCAGCTTGCCATCGCGGGACCCGTAGTAGCTCCGCTCATAGCGGTTGACCAGCGCCGGCATCGGCCGCGCGTCCAGCAGCATCCGGTGCGGTCCGGGCAGGAACGGCCGCAGGCCATCGCGCCAGCCTTGCCAACTGCGCCGCGTCAGGTCAAACGGCCAGTCGACGCGGGCGTTCCATTTCCAGCCGATGCTGTCCTTGCGGCACTTCACTTCCAACGTGCCGCCGTTCGCGCCCGCCCACGTCGCGCCATACCAGCGGAACCGCAGCTTGCGCCGCTCGCTGTCGCCGGCTTGGTTCTGGACGTAGGCCTGGAGGTCGCACGTGTCGAGGTAGACGTTGTTGACGACGCGGTCCGGGTGCAAGCACGTCCAGCCGCAGCGGCTGCTCACAAGCCAGGCCTGGAGCTGGACTTCCTCGCGCGGGGAGGCCACGAACTTGATCTCGTAGCGCACGTCCTGCGGCACGGGCCAGGAGCAGATCTCGACGTTTTCCGCGAGGAAGATGCCGCTGCTCATGGCTTGGCCTCCGCGGCGGCTTCACATGCCTGACGGCGGCCGTCGATCTCCAACTTCACGCCGGTGCCGCACTGGACGATGGCGGGCAGCACGGCGGCGAATTGCCCCGCACGCGCGAGCACGCTGCCGCCCTGCTCGACCTGCAACTGGGTCAACTGCGCGTGGACATCGTCCAACCGCAGCGCCGGGCCGGAGATGTCCGTGAACCGCAGATCGGCAGCGTGAAAATGGCCGCCGACCACGCGGATGCCGGCGTTCTGCTGCGGCCCGCCCGTCATGGTCAACGCCGTGGCGTCCACGTCGCCGTCCAGCCAGACCAGCGCGGCGCCCGGCTGCCAGACGTCCCGACCTTGGCCATTCGCGCCCGAGACGTGCAGCGCCTGGATGTGCGACTGATGCGCGCCCAGCACGACAACGCCGCCCCAAGCCTGCGTACCTTCCGCGGCGAGCTCAACCGGCGCGTCCGCCGTACCCGCGATTGTCAGCCCGCCGTGCAGGACCAGCCACGCGTTGGCGCCAAACCGCAGCTTGGCGCCCGCCGCGATCTCCAGCCGCCAGCCCTCGGGCAGCGCGACGGTCGTCGGCACCGTCCAAACGCCCGCGGGCACCAGCAGCGCGTGGCCGCCCACCGGCCCCACGTCCACCGCAAACGGCAGCGCGAGGTGGGCATCCGTCACTTCCTGCGGCAGGAAGACCACCGGCGGCGGCAGCATCGCCTCGACCGGCACGCGCTCGGCCGCCAACAGCCGCATTGCCCGCTGGCGAACGACGAGCCATTGCCGCTGCCACACCGGGCTGGCCAGCGTCGGCCAAGTCGCGTGCAGGTGCCGCTCCAGGCGCAGGTGCGTATCGGGCGCGAGGAGCCGCTCCGCCTCGGCGCGCAGCATCGTCTGGAACACCTGACGGATCGGCGCGGACGCCATCAGGCGCGGCAGCAGCGCATCCGCGCGCACACGCGGCCCCGCGGACTCCGCGTCCAGGTGGACAACCGGCTCCAGCCGCAGGGAGATCGGGTTCAGGTACCAGCGCAGCGACTGCCAATCCAGCACGCGATCGGCCAGCCCGGTCAGCTCTGCCAGCGCCATCAGCCGCGCGGTCGCCTCGATGTCCAGCACCGCCTCGGGCGCCAGCGTGCCTGCGCGCAGGCCATCCAAACGGGACTCCGCCCACGCGGTATGCGACTCCAGCGGCGTGCCCTGCAGCCCGCGCGCGCTCGTGCTCCAGCGCGCCGCCTGCGGCTGTAGCAGCCAACCCGCGGTGTCCAAATCCACGCCCGCCGGCAGCACGGCTTCCCAGCCCACCAGCGCGCCCAACGGCCGGTGCGCCGCGCGCAGCATCGCGCTGGACGGTTGCTCAACGAGCACCGCCGCGCCCCAACGCGCGCCATTGACCCGCACGCCCACGGCCTGGGTCCGCGGCGCGATGGCGCCCACCCGATCCAGCGCGTGGTACAGCATCAGCTCGCGCAGCAGCGTCGGCTGGTCGGGATCCTCCAGCGTGAACGCGCGCATCCCGGCGTAGTCGCCCTCACCGCGCAACTCCACCTGCAGCCGGCCCAGCTCACCCGGCGCGCGGCTCTGCGCCGGCCCCAGGAGCGAGAGCGCCGCATCCAACCGCCGCGAACCTTGGCGGATGCCCGCCAGCACCGCGCTCGGCTCCGGCGACGGCCGCAAACCCTGCGTACGCAGCGCCTGCCGACGGTCGCGCAGCGTCTGCAGTTGCCGGAAATGCACGTCGAGGAGGAGCTGCGGCAGGCGATCGTCGGTCGGGCCATCCACGAGCGTGCGCGCCATGCCAGACAGCGTGCCTTCCGCCGCCGGCCGCAGCCCGCCGAGCGCGGCGCCCAGCACAACGCCAATCGCCAGGATCACGGCCATCACGGCGACGCGCTGCGGCCGCGTGCCGCGGCGAATCTGCTTGGGCGAGACGTCGATGCGCATCTATCGCCCCCGATGCTGCGCTGGGGCCACCGAACCGTCGGTCGCCGCGCGCCGACCCGCAGGAACGCAAGCTTGGCGAACCAGCTGACGGCGTAAACAGGCCGTAACATTTCGCTGAATTTGGACCAGTTCGGGTGGCGGCATGTTTACAAACTCGGCATGCGGCCCTGATCGAGCAGCGTGACGCGCACGGTCGGGTACTGCTGCTCCAGCTCTTCCGCGAGCCGCGCGACCATCGCGATTTCGCCGATGTCGACGAAATACGTGAGCTCCACGTGGCGGTGCTCGGTGTCCATGCGCCGGAGATCGATCCGCTTGCAGTGCTTGGCCAGCACGCTATTCACCGGCTCCACGACCGACGCCGCCGTCTGGCCTTCCGCCGCGTCCAAGCCGATGTTGACGTAGAGGTTGCGCGACGAGAGGCGCCGCGACCGCGTCTGGATGAGCGTGACCATGCCGAGAATCAGCGCGACCGCCGCGGGCGTTTCCCGGCGAAAGCCCGCGCCAAGCCCCAGGCCGATGGTGATCGACAGGAAGACGTAGGCGAGCTCTTCAGGCTCTTTCACCGGCGTCCGGAAACGCACAATTGACAGCGCGCCAACCAGGCCGAGCGACAGCGCCAGCGAGCTCTTGATGATGCTGATGAGCAGGCAGGTCGTCAGCGCCACGAACGGAAAGACCCGCGTGAAGGTCTCCCGGCTCGCCAGCGTCGCGCCAAAAGTGCGGTAGTGCAGGCCCACGCCAAACGCCAGCGAACCGGCAATCACCAGGTTCATCGCCAGATCGGTGATCGACAGCGGGGCGGCGGATTGGGCAGCGAACAGGCTCTGTACTTCGTTCATGTCCTCGAATCCAACGTTGGCAATGGCAAACTGGGCGCGGCGTGGCAACGACGGCTGCGCGTGCTACTCTAGCCGCCCAAGTCCCGGACCGCCAGATTCCTGACACAATTGCGTGTTTCCTTCCAAATGGTCAAATTCCCGATGCTCGCACAACTCCGCGCCCTGCCCGCTCGCCTCAAACAGCAGTTTCCGTTCATCGCCGATGCGCTCCACCTCGCGGGCGAAGTCGACATGGTGGACCGTGCCGCCGCGCTGGCGCTTTTCTGCATGTTCGCGGCGGTGCCGACGCTGTTCGTCGTGCTGGCGGTCATCGGCTTTTTGCTGGGCCGCGTGGAGCAGGCTGGCGAATTGACCGGCGACGGTCCCGTGCATGTGCAAGGCCAGGCCATCGAGCAAATCCAGACGTGGGTGCACAACGCGCTGCCGGGCGTCACGTGGAATCCCGCGGAGTTCGCTGAGACGCTGGTGCAGCACAAGGCGGCGCACGGCGTCTTTGGCACGCTGCTGGCGCTTTCGCTGGCGTTGACGGTGCTGAGCCGGCTGGATCACGCGATCCGCGCGTTCTTTTCCCTGCCGGAGCGCTCGACGTTCAAGGCGGCGGGCTTCCTGTCGCTCTTTACCCTGGCCGCGGCGCTGACGGCGATGCTGGTGACGGTGCTGAGCCCGGCTTTTGAATGGGGCGCGCGCATCGCTGGCAAGAGCGTGACGGCGGTGTCGCTGGGGCAACTGGACGGCATCGCGCTGCTGGTCGCGGCGTCGCAGGTGCTGCCGGTCGCGTTCGTGTTCTTCGCGCTGGTGCGCTGGTCCGCGGGCAAGGGCGTGTCCAAGCGGCGGCTGACCAAGGCGTCGCTCGGTTTTGGCGTGCCGTGGTTCCTGGGCCAGCGCATCTTCAGCGCGTACGTGCAGAACGTCGTGAAGATGGACGCCGTCTACGGCGCGCTGACCGGCATCGTGGCGCTGATGATGTGGCTGTTCTACGCCAACCTCGCCTTCATGATGGCGGTGGCGCTGCTGGCGGCGCGCGAGAAGCGCGTCAAGCAGGTTGCTGCGCCAAAAGTCGCGGAGTAGACTTCGCGGCCCATGCCTTTTGAGCTCGCCAAAACTTTCCGCTTTGAATCCGCCCACCGCCTGCCGCATGTGCCCGATGGCCACAAGTGCGGGCGTTTGCACGGCCACTCGTTTCGCTTTGAGGTCGTCGTCACCGGCGATCTGGACGCGCACACGGGCTGGGTCGTGGACTACGGCGACATCAGCGACGTCGTGCGGCCCATCGTGGACGCGCTTGACCACCGCTACCTGAACGACATCCCCGGCCTTGAGAATCCGACGAGCGAGGTGCTCTGCGCCTGGCTGTGGCAGAAGCTGGCGGGCGGGCTGCCGGGGCTGTCGGCGATCACGGTGCGGGAAACCTGCACGACGGCCTGCACGTACCGCGGCCCCAAGCACACCTGAGGCAACGCGTGAAAGAGCGATTTGGCATCCGCCTGGACAAGCAGTATTTCAACTTTGGCTGCGCGCACTTCCTGATCTTTGCCAACGGCGACCGCGAGGAGCTGCACGGTCACAATTACCGCGCGACGCTGGAGATCGACGGCGATTTGGACCACGGCCACGTCGTCGCCGACTTCATCGAGGTCAAGCCGCTGTTCAAGGCGTGCTGCGATGAGCTGGACCACCGGACGCTGCTGCCCAAGTACAACGTGCACTTGCGGCTGGAAGAGCGGGACGACGGCATCCACGCATTTTACCGCGACGACCACTACCAGATTCCCAAGCGCGACGTGATGCTGCTGGAATTGGCCAACACGTCGTCGGAGTTGCTGGCGCGCTGGCTGTGCGACCGCCTGATGGCGCGCGTGGCGGAATCGCTGCCGACGCTCGTCGTTCACCGCGTGCTGGTGACGGTGCAGGAGTCCCCGGGGCAGTCCGCGGTCTATGAACGGACGCTCACCCAAGCATGACGGACGCTCGCGCAGGCGCAACGGTCGCGCCTGTGAACGCCTGGTGGCGCGATCGCGTGGCGTGGCTCGCGGCTGCAGTCGCCACCGCGTTGACGGCGTGTTGCGCGGCGCCGGCCAACAGTTGGCTCGATTCCGCTGAGCTGGTCGCGTGCGCGGCTGAATTGGGCAACATCCATCCGCCCGGCCATCCCGCGTGGCTCTCGCTCGCGCAAGTCGTGCGTTTCATCCCGATTGGCCCGTTTCCGTGGCGCGTCGCGATCTTCTCCGCGCTGGCGATGGGCGCGGCGCTGTTCCTGCTCGTGCGGCTGGTGCGCGCGCAGTTGGCCGATCACGGCTCGCGGCAAATGACCTCGACTTGGGCGCTGCTGGCGGCGGGCACGCTGCTGGCTTCCGGTTCGCTGTGGCAGGTCACGGTGCGCGCGGAGGTCTACACGCTCGCGCTGGCGACCAACATCTGGGCGATGCACGCGGCGCTGCTGGCCGGGCAATTGGCGCGGCGGCCGCATGCGGAAGTGCGCCTCGTCTTTGGCTACCTCGCGTCGTGGACGATGGCCGTGTGCCTCGGCCTGCTCAATCACCACTACGTCGCGCTGTTCGCGCTGCCCGCGGGAATCGTCGCGGCCTGGCCGGCGATTGTCTGGCTCGTGCGCCACCACAAGCGGCTGGTGCTGGCGCTGCTGCTGGGCGGCGCGTGGCTGGGCTTTGGCTATCTGGCGCTGGGGCTACGCAGTCACGCGGACACGGAGATGCGCTGGGGCGATCCCGCGACGCTGCCCGGCCTCTGGGACACGCTGACGGCGAAACACTTCCAGAAGAACCTGACGCAGATCCACGTCGACTACCTGGACAACGCGCTGGTGCTGTTTGGCATGGTCGCGGAAGGGATGTCCCTGCCGGTGGCGGCGCTGGGCGCGCTGGGGCTGGCGTTTGCGGTGCTGTGGCGCGATCGGCTGCAGGCGACGCTGTGGCTGGCGTTGCTGGGCGGGCTGGCGACCAAGGCGGTGCTGCAAATCGACACCCGCAATCCCGATGACCACGGCTACGTGCTGATGGCGCCCGCGGTGCTGGCGATCGGCGCGGGGCAGTTGGGCGCATTTGTGGCGGGGCGTCGCGGGCTGCTGAGCGCGTGGCCGGAGGCGCGGCGGCTGCGGCTGGCGCAGGTGGCGCTGGTGTTGGGACTCGTGCTGGTGGCGGGGCAACTGTCCACGCTGCTGGAGCAGCCGGCGACGAACCTCGCGGGGCTGCGCGCGGCGGATGCGGTCGATGCACAACTGCGCAACCATGCGCCGCCGGGCACGCTGTACCTGTCCAACTACTACGGGCTCGGCTTCAACGAGCAGGCGTTTCGCATCGCGGAAGGTCGGCGTCCGGACATCGCGGCGCCGCATTTGTCCTTCCGCACGGGGGACACGGACCATGGCGCGGCATGGCAGGCGTGGTTTGCCCAGCGCTATCCGCAGTACGCGGATCTGGCCAAGGCCGCGCGTGCGCTTGGTCGCGCGCCCGTGGGCAACCTGCTCGCGCGCGTGGCGCAACAGCCCGTGTGGGCAGAGCAGGATCCGGACCTGCGCATTCCGCCGGGTGTATACGGTTTTGACGGCGTGGCGCAGCGCCTCCTGCCGCAGGCGGAGCGCGGGATCGACTACGACGTGGCGGCGATCCTCCAGAAGCACCAGACGCTGTGGCTGGATCTGGACGCCGCGATGGGGCCAAGCGGCCTGCGGGACGGTCCGACGCGCGCCGTGCTGCTCTGGCAACACGCGCTGCAGGCGGCCCACGCGCTGCGGCGCGGCTGGCTGACGGTGGCCAATGACGAGCTCGCGCGCGCCCGCAAGCTCAGCCCCCAGGACGCGGTGCTGACGACCCTGCAAGCGCGTGCCGCGAAGCTCGATGCGGCGTACCGCGCCGGCGACGCCAAACAATTCCGCGACCTGTGGCAGCACTGGCAGACAATGGACTTTGCCGCGCTGGCTTCAGACGCACCTTGAGGGATGACGATGGGACCCAATAGCCCGCACTCAACGCGGCTGGTGATTGTGATGGTGGGCCTGCCGGCCCGCGGCAAGACGTACATCGCCCGCAAAGTGGCGCGGTTCCTGTCGTGGCTGGGCTACAAGGCGCGCGTGTTCAACATCGGCGATTACCGCCGTGCGCTGCTGGGCGCCAATCACCGCCACGACTTCTTTGACCCGGAGAACCTGGAAGGCAACCGCGCGCGCAGTGAAATGGCAGAAGCCGCGCTGGGCGACTTGCTGGCGTGGATGGATACCGGCGGCGAAGTGGCGATCTACGACGCGACGAACAGCACGCAGAAGCGCCGCGCCACGGTGCGCGCGCGGTGCGTGGCGGCGGGGCTGCAGGTCGTGTTCATCGAGTCGGCGTGCGAGGACCCGGCGATCATCGAGGCGAACATCCGCGAGACCAAGCTGACGTCGCCCGACTACGCCGGCATGGATCCGGAAGAGGCGGTCGCGGACTTCCGCGCGCGCATCGCCCACTACCAGAGCCGCTATGAGCCGCTGGTGGAGGCAGACGCGGAGGGGGCGAGCTACATCAAGCTGATCGACGTCGGTCGCGTTGTGGTTGTGCATCGGCTGGACGGCTACTTGCCGGCGAAGCTGCTGTTCTATCTCTTGAACCTCCACGTCGTGCGCCGGCCGATCTACCTCACGCGCCACGGCGAATCGACGCTGAACGAGGAAGGTCGCATCGGTGGCGACGCGCCGCTCTCGCCCGCGGGCACGCAGTACGCGCAGGCCCTTGCTCAGTTCGTGGCGAAGCTGGAGCCGATGCCGGAGGTCTTCACCAGCACGCTCCAGCGCACGATGCAGACCGCCGCGTCGCTACCCGTCGCGTCGACGCCTTGGCGCGCGCTGGATGAGATTGATGCCGGCATCTGCGACGGGATGACGTACGCGGAAATCGCCGCGAAGATGCCGCAGGAGTACGCGGCGCGGCAACGCGACAAATTGCGCTACCGGTACCCGCGCGGCGAGAGCTATCAGGACGTGATTGCCCGCCTGGAGCCGGTGATTATCGAGCTGGAGCGCCAACGTCAGCCGCTGATGGTGATTGCCCACCAAGCGGTGCTGCGGGCGCTCTACGCGTACTTCATGGACAAAGCGCCGGAGGACGTGCTGCGGATGGAGATTCCGCTGCACACAGTGATCCAGCTCGCGCCGGGGCCCTACGCGTTTGTGGAGACGCGGCATCGGTTGGCGTGAATCGGGGGGCGTCCTGCCCCGCGACGTAGTCAGATGCAGAGGCCCGCGGTGCAGTTCTTGCCGGCGGCGCACTTGTTGCCGCAGCTGCCGCAGTTGTTGCTGTCCGTCTGCTTGTTGACTTCGCAGCCGTCCGCCACTTGCGCGTTGCAGTCGGCAAAGCCAATCCCGCAATTCACGCCGCATGTGCTGTTCGAGCAGACGGCCGTGCCATTGGCCGGCGTAACGCACACCTTGCCGCACTGGCCGCAGTTCGTTGTCGAGTTGGTGATGTTGACTTCGCAACCGTTGGGGCTGTAGCCGTCGCAGTTCGCGAAGCCCAGGTTGCAGGCGCCCAGACCGCACGTGCCGCTGGAACAAGCCGGTTTGCCATTGGTGACGGCGGCGCACACCTTCCCGCAGCCAGAACAGTTCTGCGGGTCGGCCCCGGTGTTGACTTCGCAGCCGTTGCCGCCGTTGTTGTCGCAATCCGAGAAGCCGGTTTGGCAGAGGAATCCGCACGTCCCGCTGCTGCATGCCGCGGAACCGTTGGCGACTGTCGGGCACACTTTTGAGCACGACCCACAGTGGTTGGGATCAATCTGGGTGCTTGTCTCGCAGCCGTTGGCGCTATTGCCGTCGCAGTCCAGGTAGCCGCTTGTGCACGCGCTGAGGCCGCACTTGCCGGCGGTGCACATCGCGCCGCCGTTGGGTGGCAAAGGACACGCCATCTCGCAACTGCCGCAGTGGGCGCTGTCGGTTTGGAAATCGACGCAGGCGCCGGCACACAGCTGCTTTCCTTGGTCGCAGATGATCTCGCACGTGAATGCGGAGCAGACCGAAATCCCGCCGGCGGGCGCGCTGATGCACATCGTGCCGCAGGAGCCGCAGTTTTGGGTGTCCTGGCTGATGTCGACCTCGCAGCCATCGGTCACGGTCATGTTGCAGTCGACAAAGCCGGTGCTGCACGAGCCGATCGCGCATTTCCCGGCGGAACACGCGCGGGTGCCGTTGGCCACCGGTGCGCAGCTCGACCCGCACGAGCCGCAGTTGTCGGAATCGCCAGCGGTGTTGACTTCGCAGCCGTCGCTGCGCTTGTCGACGTTGCAGTCATCCCAGCCGGCCGCGCACGGGCTTGTGCAAACACCGGCGGCGCAGGTCGTCGCGGTGACGCCGTTGGTCGAGCAGGCCGCCGCGCAGCCGCCGCAATGCGCGGGGTCGCTGGACAAGTCGATTTCGCAGCCGTTCGCGGACGCGCCGTCGCAGTCGGCGAACGAGCCGACGCACGTACAGGTGAAGCTGCCGACCGAATTCGCGCAGTCCATGTGCGGCGCGCAGGGGTTGGTCGCGCATTCGTCGACGTCGCTGCAGGTGAAGCCGGTGCCCGCGTAGCCGGTGTTGCAGATGCACTGGGTTGCCAGCGCACCGGGCGCGCATTGGGCGTTGCTGTCGCACGTCGCGCCGGGCTTGCACAGGCCGCCGCTGCACGCGTCGCCTTGGGTGCAGCCGTTCTGGTCGTCGCACGGCAGCGCGTTGGGCGTGAAGCCGCAGCCGGTGACGATGTCGCACGCGTCGTCCGTGCAGGCGTTGCCGTCGTTGCACGCAATCACCGGCCCCGCCACGCAGCTGCCATTGGCGCACCCGTCGCCGCCGGTGCACACGCTGCCGTCGCTGCAGCTCGCGGCGTTGTTGACCTTTTGGCAGCCGGCGAGCGGGTCGCACACGTCGTCCGTACACGCGTTGCCGTCGCTGCAGTTCTTGGCCGCGCCGGGCTTGCACACGCCGTCCTGACAGGCGTCGTCGATGGTGCACGCGTTGTCGTCCGAGCACGCGGCGGTCGCAGCTTTGTGCGTGCAGCCGGTGACGCCGTCGCAATCGTCCAGCGTGCATGGGTTGCCGTCGTCGCATGGCTGCGCGGTGCCGGGGACGCATTCGCCCAATTTGCACACGTCGCCGACGGTGCACATGCTGCCGTCGGTGCACGGCAACGCGCTCTGCAGGTGGACGCAGCCGCTGGCCTGCAGGCACGCGTCCATGGTGCACGGGTTGCCGTCGTCGCAGAGGAGCACGGCGCCCAAACACTGGCCGTCCTTGCACGCGTCGCCTGTCGTGCAAGCGTCGCCGTCGGTGCAGGTCACGTCATTGGCGAGCGGCGCGATGCCGCAGACGCCGTTTGTGCACGTCGCGGCCTGGCATGGCGTGTTGGGCTGCGGGCAATCGACCGGCGCTTCGCAACCGCCGACGTCCTTGGGCACCACAGCGTCCTGCACCACACCGTCCTGCACCACCGTGTCCTGCAGCACCGTGTCCAAGGACGCGTCGACCTCCTGGGCGCCGAGATCCGTCGGTCCCAAATCCCCTTGCGCCACGTCCGCGACGGCGGACGCATCATCGCCACCCGCGGTCGTTCCACAAGCGCTCAGCGCCACCAGCACGAGGAGGCCGATCTGGACGCGCGACAGGTTCACTTTCATCTTCCCTCCCACAGGCTGCAATCAGCTTGGAATGGCCGCAACGGCGTGTCAATGGAGCGTCGATGCGCATGAGAGCGGGCGAAAATGGCATGTTGGACGGGACACGCTCCGTCTTTGCGACGTTGTTTCCGGGTTATTCAGCAGACTAGAAGGTCGGCAAATGCGCCGAACGGCACCTCAGGACAACGGCGACTTCGGGCAAAACGTGGACAGCGGACGCCATTCCTCCAGCGCCATGACACTTTTGTGATGGGGCCAAGGAACCGGCAAACGCGCGCCATGGTCGCGAACGCCAAGCCTTCCCCACAGCTAGACCGCGCGGCGCAAACGGCAGACGCGACGAACGCGTGACGAAACGGCCGCGCGGAAGTTAACGCATCGCGTCGTTTTGCGTCACAATCGCAACACCACGGGCCAAGGACCGCCCGGGAGAACACCATGGCCGCTGCGACCCTCGATTTCATCCTCGCCCCGCGCACGGTAGCTGTTATCGGCGCTTCACGGCGGCGGGGCACCATTGGCGGGGAACTGCTGCACAACCTGCTGGATCGCGGTTTTGCCGGTGCGATCTATCCGGTCAACCCGGCGGTCCACGCCGTGCAAGGCGTGCGGGCGTGGCCGTCGATTGAAGCGGTGCCCGATGACATCGACCTCGCGGTGCTCGCGGTGCCGGCAGCCAACGTGCTGGCTGAGGTGGAGGCGTGCGGGCGCAAGGGCGTGCGCGGGCTGGTCGTCATCACCGCGGGCTTTGGCGAGCTGGGCGCTGCCGGCAAGGCGATGCAGGACGAGCTGGTGCGGCTGGTCAAGCACTACGACATGCGGATGGTTGGCCCGAACTGCCTTGGCGTCCAAAACCGCGATCCGGAAGTCTGCCTCAACGCAACGTTTTCCCCCGCTTGGCCAGCGTACGGCGGCGTGTCGATCGCCAGTCAGTCGGGCGCGCTCGGTCAGGCCATTTTGGAACACGCGCGCGAACTGGGCTTGGGCGTGCGGCATTTTGTCAGCATGGGCAACAAGGCGGACGTCTCTGGCAATGACCTGCTGGAGTATTGGGCGACGGACGCCAAGACCCGCGTGATCCTGCTGTACCTGGAGTCCTTCGGCGACGCCAAGCACTTCCACGAGGTGGCGCGACGCGTGACGCGGCAGAAGCCGATCCTGATGGTGAAATCGGGTCGCAGCGAGGCGGGCGCGCATGCCGCGTCTTCGCACACGGGCGCGCTGGCGGGGCTGGACGTGGCGGCGGACGCGCTGCTGGGGCAATCGGGCGTGCTGCGTGCCGATACGCTGGAGGAGTTGTTTGACCTGGCGATGCTGCTGGCCAACCAGCCGGTGCCGCGCGGTCGGCGCGTGGCGATTGTCACCAACGCCGGTGGTCCGGGCATCATGGCGACCGACGCGTGCGTGGCCCAAGGGCTGCACTTGCCGCCTCTCTCCCCGCACACGGAAGCGGCGCTCAAGGCGTTCCTGCCGCCGGAAGCGTCCGTGCGCAACCCGGTCGACATGATTGCCAGCGCCAGCGCGGAGGGGTATCGCAACGCGGTGCAATTGCTGTGCGCCGATCCGGCATTTGACGCAGTGCTGGCGATCTTTGTGCCGCCGATCGTCACCGATGCTGCCGACGTTGCCGCGGCGATTCGCCTCGGTGCCCAGGGCGCGGAGAAGCCGGTCGTGACCTGCTTTCTTGGCAAGCACGGGATGACGGAAGCGCTGTCCTCCCTGCGCGAAGGTCATTTGCCGTCCTACGCGTTTCCGGAATCGGCGGCGATCGCGCTGTCGCGGGCGGCGCGGTACGGCGACTGGCTGCGGCGTCCCAACGGCGTGCCGTTCGCGCTGGCCAATCATCAACTCGACGCGGTGCGCGACGTTCTGGCGCACGTGCCGGCGGGCGAGTGGCTCAAGCCGGTGCAAGTGCGGCAGGTGCTGCAGGCGATTGGCATCCACGTGCTGCCGGAGACGGTCGTGCCGGGGCGCGACGTGACGCCCGACGAGCTGGTGGCGGCGGCGCAGAAGCTCGGGCTGCCCGTGGCGCTGAAGGTCCAAAGCGCGGCGATCCTGCACAAGACGGACGTCGGCGGTGTGGCGCTTGGGCTGGCGGACGATGACGCGGTGCGGGACGCGCTCGCGGCGATGCGCGCGCAGCTGGCGGAACACGGGCTTCTCGACAAGGTCGAGGGCTGGCACCTGCAGCAGATGGCGCCCAAGGGCATCGAGTGCTTTGCCGGGCTGACCACCGACCCGGTTTTTGGGCCGCTTGTGGCTTTTGGCCTGGGTGGCGTCGCGGTGGAAGTGTGGCGCGACGTGGCGTTTCGCGTCGCGCCGCTGGATGACGTCGATGCCGCGGCGTTGATCGAATCGATCCGCGGCGTGAAGATCCTGGATGGCTGGCGCGGCGCCCCGGCGGCGGATCGGCTGGCGTTGCGCGATGCCCTGCAGCGGCTGGCGCGGCTTGGCGCCGAGGTGCCACAGATCGCGGAAGTCGACTTGAATCCGCTGCTGGCGCTGGCACCCGGTCAAGGCGTCGCAGCCGTGGACGCGCGCATTCGCAAGGCCTGAGGGCTGCTACACGGCCACGCTCAAGGGCCATTCCCGCTGCAAATCCCTGCGACCTTGCCCACCTGCGCGGCGACCTGCGGATTGCCCAGGTACGGCGCGACGATCGCCACCAAGGCGGCGACATCGGCCGTCGCCAGCGCGCAGAAGGAATCCTCCGGCGCGGTGTAGCACGTCGTATGGGACGCATAGGCTTGGACGGAAAGCGCGTCGCAAGACGTAACCGGCTGCGCAAGTTGCACCGCGAGTTCGCGTTGCAGGCAGGCGCGGACGCTCTGGAGCCAGTGTTGGCCGGCGGGCGAGAAATCGCCGCGGTGCTGCAAAAAGACGTAGCAGAGCGGTTCGCCAAACGCGAGCGCGTAGCCATCGGCACCGCACGGATTCGCGACTTCCAGGCAGCCCCGATAGAAGCTGCACGTGTCTGCAACTGGCGAACCGCACGCGCTGGCGCTGCTGTAGATGGGACCAGCGACGCAGGGACCGGCCTGCGTCGGGCTGTAGAGCGTCAGGCAGCCAAGCGCGGCGTCGCAGGTGGCCGTGTCCGCGACCGACAAGCGGGCAAGGCACGCTGCCCGCGCGGCCAACGCGTCGGCGGCGCTGCAATACGTCGTAGCAAGCTCGGCGGCACACGGTCCAAGCGGCGCGGATGAAGTGGGAAGGAGGATGACCGCGGCACCGGCAGCGGCGGCGGGGATCGCAGGTGCGCTGGATGTGCACGCGAGCGCGCCAGCCAAGAGCAAAGCAGCCGCCAAGTGCGTCGCGCGCGGGGAATGGACTCGGGCCATGGCTGCCTGCGATTCGGTGGCTCGGTCGAGGACCGGCACGGCCAGCAACCCGCGACGGACCGCCAGTGTGCGAGGAGCGTCTGGACGCGTCAAGGAAGCGTCGGTGACAAAACAAGTCGCTGAGGCGCGCATCCGCCGCACGAAATGCCACCCGGACACGCACGCCTTGACCGAGCGGCTTCGCCCCCAACCGCAGCCGTCAATAACCGTCCGGGGACACGTGCATCAAGTCCTTCATCGTGTCGATCCGCTCGCCGCCCCAATGCCAGCCCAGCACGCGCCGGAACGCCGCGACAATGGCGCCATCGGGCGTCAGGCTCGACGCCGGCTGACTCCCCGGTCGCCAGAAACCGCCCAAGCGCCGCCGACAGGTCCCCAGCTCCGCCTCCGTCCGGGGCGCGGGCGTGTTCCGCTGGCAATGGTGATACAGGCCGTTGGCGTTCGGGTTGATATCAAGCGCCTCGCCAAAGGCATGCCAGCCAAATTGCGTGCGCTTGCCGCGGACGACGGGTCCGCCAGACCGCCCGACGCGATAGCCGACAAGCGTCTCAATCCGTGCGCCGGCGTTGGCCGCCGCCTGAAGCGCTTCCTCGATGCGCGGCGCGAAATAGCGGCAGACAAGCACCGGCGGCATCCCCGTGACGGCCACTTTCTCCTGATCCTCGCGGCAGAGCGTGCAGCCTGTGACGGTCCAATCCGGCGCCCTCTCACGCAGCGTCACCTGCGCGTACGGCTTGCTGACATGCTGGTGCGCCACGGCGCGGCGCGCGACAACGCTCCAGGTCCAGGTGTCATACGTGCACGTCGACGGTGTTGGCGTTGGCGCCAGGGCGAGAAGCAGCGCGAGCAGATAGTGCATCGGCGGATTCCTCAGCGTGGGCGGCGTGCGCGACCGGGCGACGGGACAGTTTCTGACGCGCCCTCACTAATCGTCCAACCGCCGCTTGCCCAGATACTCGTCGCTGATCCGTTGGTCCATCGTCGAGAACCGCGTCAGGCGACCTTCAAAGTGCAGCATGCAATCGCCGATCGACCCTGCGCGCTGCTTGGCGATGATGAGCTCCGCCATGTGCTCGACCGCCGGATCCTTGGTGTACACGAACTCGCGGTAGATGAAAGCGATCAGGTCGGCGTCCTGCTCGATGGCGCCAGATTCGCGCAAGTCGGACATCATCGGCCGCTTGTTGGGCCGCTGTTCCACGCCGCGATTGAGCTGCGCCAACGCCAGCACCGTGCAGTGCAACTCCTTGGCCAAGCCCTTGAGCGACCGGGAGATTTCGCCGATTTCCTGTTCACGGCTCTGGCGCGGATTGGTGCCCTTGGCCAACTGCAAGTAGTCGACCACGATGAGGTCCAGCGGCCCCTGCATCTGCGCCAGCTTGGCGCGCGCCCGCAGGTCGTGCGAACTCAGGCCCGGGGTGTCGTCGATCAGGAACCGCGCATTGGACAGCTCGTCGGCGGCATCGCGCAGCGACACTTCGTCATCGGCGCTCAGCACGCCCTTGCGCAGCGACGTCAGCTCAATCCGCGCGCGCGCCGACAGCAGGCGCTGCACCAGCTCTTCGCGGCCCATTTCCATCGAGAACACCAGCACGCCGTGGTGCATGTTGCCGCGGGCGTCCGGCTCCCGCCGCTCGCGCAGCGCCACGTCGAGGGCGATATTCAACGCCAGCGCCGTCTTGCCCATCGCCGGCCGCGCCGCGAGCACGATGAGGTTGGTCGGGTGCATGCCCTGCGTCAGCAGGTCCAGATCGCGAAAACCGGTCGGAATGCCCAGAATCTCCCGGCCGCGCTTCTTGGCGTCGAGGATCTGCTGGAACACGACCGGCACGATCTCGTTCAAGCCCAGCGCCGCGGACCGCACGGAATTCTTCAACGCCTCGGCGACGTTCGTCTCCGCGCGCTGGATGAACTCGTCGGGATCGTCGCCCAGCTGAAAATCATTCTGGATCTGTTGGCTCGCGCGCAGGATCCGCCGCACCGCTGACAGCCGGGCGATCCGCTTGGCGTGGTGCTCCACGGCCATCGTCGCGCCGACCGCCTCCGTCAACTCCAGCAGGTACGCGAGGCCAACCTGATCGCCGTGCTTCTGCCGCAGCAGGTCGGTGTAGACCGACACGGCGTCGATCGGCTGGTGGCGATCGACGAGCGCGAGCATCGCCTGAAAGATCCAGACGTGGCGCTGGTCGTAGAAGTCCTCGGGCTTGACCTCTGCCTGCGCCAGCGGCAGCGCCTCGTGATCGACGATGCAGCTCGCCAGCAGCGCGCGCTCCGTCAGGAGATCGGCAGCGGAAACCGCCGGCTGGCCACTGCCCCGCGCCGGATCGGCAGAAGCGATCGCAGGCGCCCTGCCCGCGGAAGTCCGCCCACGCCAATGGGAAACGGTCGGATCAGCCTTCAAACTCACGGTTTCGGCGTAGGAATCGTCGCCAAAACCGACATCGCCACCGCCGCGCGCGTCGGGATCAGCCAGATCAAAGCCGGGATGCTCTGGCAGACCAGAATCCTCCATTGAATAGAAGGGTTGCCCCGCATTGCCGGCATCGGCCGCGCGCGCTCCATCGGCCGCAACGGCGGCTGTGGACACGGGATCGGCGTCTGCCGTTGCGTGATCGTTTGCGAAGGGGTCTTGCGGAGTGCCTGCCATAGCGCGAGTCTATCGCAAGTGATGTCCGGCGGTCACGTCCAGTCGACCGCCGACGGAGCCCGCAACCGCCAGACAGCATGCGGTTGCCAGCCACAGGGCGAGTGTAGCAGCCTGACAATACTCAGGTTCCCCACGGGCGACGGCCAGAAAAAACAAAATCGCCGCAGTGCTGACGGGACAGTCCCGCTGGCCGCTGCGCAAGAGCCAAGGCTTGAGCATGCTAAAGGTCGGAGACGAGACAGAGGGCTACTGCCAACGCTGTCGTCTGAACACGTATCAAGCGGTCGCCGCGACGGATGGCCGCACCATCTTCACCGCGACCTGCCGCACTTGCCGCAACACCGTGACGTGGAAGGCGGAAGTCTCGGCTGAAGAGGTCCGCGCGAAGCAGATGAAGAAGCTCGGCAAGCTGCAGCGCGATCGCCCGCGCATGTCGATGCCGCCCGAGGTGATCTCCAAGCGCCCGGCGCGCGGCGGCGATCTGGCGGGGCCGTTGCGCGAGCTCTCGAAGTTGACCGGCAAGCCGATGGGCTTGCCAGCGGAGGCGGATGCCGCGGGGACGGCGATTGCTGCCACGCCCGCGCCGGTCGCCGTGCGCCAGACGCGTTGGCAGGAACTGACCGCCAAGCTGAGCTCGCGCGACGGCAAACCGTACCTGTTGACGCGCACTTACAAGCCAGGCGACGTCGTGCTGCACAAAGCCCACGGCCTGGGCGTCGTGGAATCGGTCGTGAACGAAGGGGCCTGCCTCGTGCTGTTCCGCGACCAGGAAACCGTCCTGCAGATGAGCGTCTCGCCGCTCTCGCTGGAGCGCTGAGCAAACCTGTTCACGATTTTTCTTGAACACCTGTTCATTTTCCTCTTGCAACCTGTTCATGACATGCATAACCTGTTCACCGTGACCTACGGAGGACAGGATGACCGAGCAAGCAATCATGAACGGCCTGGTGAGCGGAGACCCGCAAGCAATCCAATACTTCTACCAACAGTTTCGCCCGCGCATTCTGGCGGTTGCGATGCGCCTCGTGCAGAACGAGTGGGACGCTGAAGACGTGCTGCAGGACGTCGTGTGGACGGTCGTGCGCAAGGCGGACACGTTCCGCGGCGATTCGATGTTCTCGAGCTGGCTCTTTCGCGTGACACAGAACAGCGCCAAGATGCTGTTGCGCAAGCGTAAACGCGTGCCGGTGCTGATGACGGACGAAGCGCTGGAATTGGCCATGGGCGACGATTCGACGCCGCGCATCGACGATGTCCTGGACCAACGCGCCGCCGTTGACCGCGTCTCCATCGCAGTTGAACAGCTTGACCCGGTCAACCGGGCGATCCTGATGCAGGCGACGGTGGATGGCGCGTCGACGGACGAAATGGCCGCATCGACAGGTCTTTCGACCTTGGCCGTGAAAGCGCGCCTCCACCGCACGCGTCACGCGCTGCGCGAATGCGCGGGCTGGGGGCTGCCGGCATGAACGAAGGACAACCGGCTTTGCAAACTGTTCAGGAACCTGTTCAACTTGGCCGCAGGTTGGTTGGCAGGGAAAGCGCCGTGAAGCTGTTGAGCATCGGAACTGTGTCAGAAGCGTGCGGAATTCCAATTGATACCCTGCGAACGTGGGAGCGCCGGTATCACTTTCCGGCGCCGCAGCGCACGTCCGGGGGACAGCGGCTCTACGCGCCGGACACGGTCGATCGGCTGCTGGCGCTCAAGCAGGCCATGGGCAACGGCATGCAAGTCTCGCGCGCCATCCAGTTCGTGACGTCGACGGACGAAGTGGCGGCCCCGCGCTCGCCCGCGGACGCGTCGCCCGAGGCGCGGCCGGCGCAGCATTGGCTGGACCGCTGGCTGTTTCTGGTGGCGACGCTCGACGGCGATTCGCTCGACCAACTCTTCCGCCGCGATCACGGGCTGATGGGCACGATGCGTTTTCTCAACGAGCGCGGCGGCCCGTTCCTGGAAGCGCTGGGCGAAGCGTGGGCGGCGGGCCGCTTGACGGTCGCCAATGAGCACTTCGCCGCCGAAAGGTTCCGCGAATTCCTGGTCCGCGTCTGGGGGCCAATCGCCGCTGAGAACACGGGGCCACTCGTGCTCTGCGCAACGATGCCGGGTGAGCACCATCAGTTGGGCCTGCACATGGCCGCGGCGACGATCGCGCTCGCCGGCCTGCGCGTGCTGTTTCTCGGTGCCAATATGCCGCCGCAGGATACAGCGCAAGCCGTGCGGATGGCGGGCGCGGCCGCGATCGTCGTCAGCATTTCGCGGGTGATTGAGCCACCGACAGTGCGGCGGCAACTCTACGAACTCCGCCTGGCAGTGGGCGACGACGTCACCATCGTCGCGGGCGGTCGCGGCGCGCCGGTGAGCTACGACACGATCGTCTCGCCCGGCAGCCTGGATGCGCTGGCCGCATGGGCGACCGACCTGTTCAATTCCTGAGGCGATCTGTTCAAGAATGCCGCTCGTTCACGTCAAGCTGTTCAACGCTTGGCCGGCGCCAGCGCATCGGCAAGCGCGTTGGCAGCCGCAGCGGGATCGTCCGTTGCAGTTGCGTGCGTGATGTAGAGGTTGCGATCGCCCACGGTGCGGAAGGCGCGCGGCATGTCGGCGGCGGTCGGCACCAGTTCCAGCCGCGCCGTGGCTGCGCCCTTGCTGATCGCGACTGACAGATTCCGCGAATCACCCGGCACGCCGATCTGGTCCACGCGCCAGCCGCCCAGCGTCGCGCCGGGATGAATCGGACCCAAGAGCGCGGTCTCGTCCGTACTCGGCGGGCCCCAGGCGGCGCTCTCGGGCGCGCGCGCGGTCGACGAAGGGGCCGCCACCGAACCGAGCGCGTCCCATGGCCGCAGGATCTGGTCGGGACGAATCGCCAGCCAGAAGCGCACGGGCGTCAGCCACGCCAGCGCGGTGAGCAGCAGCACGATCGCGGCGAACCGGAGACCGCTCGCGCGCAGCCCCGCGTGGGTCACGGTCAGCGTCGGCTCCGGCTCCTGCCAACGCCGGGCAAGGCGCGGCCACGGCAGGGCAAAAGCCAGCGGCAGGACAAGCACGGCCAGCGACGACATCCCAAGCAGGACCCGCAGGCTGACGTGAAAGCCAAAGACGCAGAAGCACACGAGCGCACGCCAGCGCGGCCCAAACAGCGCGGCGACGGCGCCAAGCTCAAAAACCAGCGTGAATACGCCGAGGAAAGTCGTGATACCGCCGTGGGCGAGGAGAAACTGGATGAGGCGGGCGTGCGGACTGTCCTCGGCCGGCAGGAACGCCATCAGGATGTAGCGGACCATGCCGCCGTCGGCCCATTCAAAGCCGGTGCGCAGGATCTTGGAGAGGCCGGCGGCGACGTAGACGGCGGAAAAGACGCCGAGGGCGCCGTAGAATCCGCCGATGTCTTCGGCGACGACGTCGCGTACGCGGCGGGCTGAACGCATGACGCGCGCGCCGACAAGCCAACCGAAGAGGCACGCGCCGCCGGTGAGGATTTCAGCCTGGATCGAGCCGTAGATGGCGGTGTGCGTCTCGTAGCACACGCCGATTCCGAGGCAGGCCAAGGCGCCGGCGAGGAGGTCGCCGCGGCGGGCAAAGCGCCAGAGGCCGAATGCGGACAGGAGGAACAGCACAAGAAGAACCGGCCGATGGGTGCGCAGAAACTCCAGCAGCCAGAGCGGATGCGGCGCGGGCTTCGCGCCGGCTTCAACGGCCAGATCGTTGCGGACGAGGTCGAGCGCGCCGTCGGCCGCTACAAACGCGAGCACGGCGCGCACGAGGCGGCGGGACGCCGGGCTTGTCCAGCCATCGTTGGGATGCGGTTGGCTCATCGCGTCACTTCACAGCGCGCGATCGCGCAGTCGCGGGAGACCGCCGCGCCGTCGTGGATGCGCCAGATGCGGCGGATGATTTCCACGGGCTGGCCGCCGTTGCCGGAGTGCCACGCGATCCAGTTGAGGTCGTCCTTGTCGCGCGCCTCGACCGTCTGGATGGTGCCGCATTGGGCGGTTGTCGCCGCGAAGGAAGGCAGCGTTGGCGTGGCGCAGCGCCAACCCTCGTGCGTGCGGATTTCGCTGACTTCGCCGCGGGCATCGCGCACGGCGAGCGGCGCGACGCTCTCGGCGGCTGGCATGCTGTACATGTCGAAAATGTAGAACGGAAACGCGTGGTGCACGCCAAATGCGATGACCAAATACGCCGCGAGGACGCCCCAGCCGACGCGCGATGCGACTTGCTGGACGGACACGGTGCGCTCTTCCTCGGTCATCCTGTTGTCCCCGCCACGCGTTCGCACGGTCAGCGTAGACGGATCAGGCCTTGCGGACAAGCAACGCCAAAGGCTCGCCGACAACGTCCGTCACCGGCAAATCGCCCGGCGCGTCCAGCCAGTAGAGCGCCGTGGTCAGCGTCTCCGCCGTGATGTACGTGCGATTCGCCTCGACCGCCGCGCGCAAGCTCTCGCCCGCCCAGAGTCCGAGCGCGATGCGGTCCTCGACTTCCAGCCCGGCGTCCTTGCGGGCGTTCTGCACCTTGGACACGACTTCGCGCGCGAGGCCTTCCATCCGCAGTTCGGGAGTAATTGTGGCATCAAGGGTGACGTTCAACTCCGGAGTGCCGGCGACGAAGTAGCCCGGCTTCGGTGCCTGTGAGGAAATGATGTCATCGAGCGTCAACTCGGTGTCGCCGACGCAGCGACTGCCCAACATCATCATGTCGTAGACCTCGTCCGACGTCAGTGCGGCGACTGCGGCAGCGACTGCCTTGATGCCAGGACCGAGCCGCGGTCCAACCGTCTTGAAGTTGATCTTCGCGCTGTAAATGACGCTATCACGCGCCGGAACATATCGAATGGCTTTGACATTTAGCTCATCCCGGATCTCCTGGCCAAAATCGTCCAGCAGGATCGACCAGTCGTGATGGAGTCCGTCGAAACGCAGTTCGGCGAG
>CAINLT010000538.1 GCA_903850505.1 uncultured Myxococcales bacterium
ACTGCATGGCAAAAAGTGCGCGAATGGGACGCGGATGGCGGCTTATAGGTCCGGCGTCGCCGCGCTGTCAACGATTTCCTCGGCCTCTTCCGGGGCTCCCGCCTCAGCCTCTGGAGGCGCCGGCGGCACTGGCTGGGGCAACTGGAAATCCGGGCGCCGCCACGGCCGCAAGGCGACAGCGCCGGCCGTCGCGATCGCTTCCAGATCCAGCGGCCCTTGTTCGGCGACAAGCCGCGGCCGCCGCCACACGCGCCAAACCAGGATGAACGCCCCGAACAGCGAGGCAATCGGCAGCAGCGAATTGTCGCCAAAAAGCTTGAGCCAGGACGGATCAGGCGTCGTCGTCAGCGCGCCGTACAGTTGGTACAGCGCCTCCGGATCCATGCCAAACGTCGCCGTAAACGCCGGGCTGAAGTCCAGGCCAGCGCGCATCCGCGTGTGCAGGTCCAGCAGGGCATGCGCGCCACCACCGCGTTTCAGGGCAAAACGCACAAAGCTCGCCGCGGTCGCATACGCCGTCTGGACGGTCTTGTGGCTGTCGGAGAAGCGCTTGTCCAACTGCGCCAGCGTGCCGTGGGCGTCCAACTCCGGCAGGCCTTCCCGCAGCCGGGAGGACACATCCTCGCCCGCCAGCCACGTCGCCACGCCCTCGTGGTACCAGCGGGGCAGGGAGGCCTTCCCGGCCGTCAGCGCGTGAATCGCGACGTGCGCCAGCTCATGCCGCACCGTTTCGCCCGTCAGCAACGCGCCCGGGCCGTTCACCTGCACGATGATGCGGTCCTGGTCGAGGATCGCCAGCCCGGAAATCCACGACTCGGGCCAGCCAAACGCGCCGTGCTCGGTCATCACATCGGCAAAAGTGCCCGGCGAACCGACAAAATCGACATGCAGTTCACCGACAAGCAGGGTCTGCAGGTCCGTTTGCACCGCCGACAGCGCCTGCCGCGTCAGTTTCTCCAGCGGCCGGCGGCGGTCTTCGTCGACGTCGTGTAGCACCACGTCCAGCCGCAGTTGCCGCGTCGCCTGCTCCGCCATGGTGAAGTCCGGCAGCGGCGTCAGCGCGTGCGCGGGCAGCGCCGCCGTCAGCGCGAGGCCGAGCAGCAGCAGCCGCAATTTCAGAAAGACACCTTTGATGCGAGCCATAGTCCTCAGCGGCGGGCGCAGTGGCTGCGGGACCGGCGTTTGACCACGAAAGGCCGCAGAACCGCGCGCGTCAAGCGGATCGGGCGGGGCTACATGTGCGGCGGCAGGAAGCGGAACTGGCGATTGGAGATCTCAAACATGAAGCCGAAAGGCACGTCGACTTCGCCTTCCGCGTTCTGCAAGCCCTTGGGCGGATTGGGGAACGGGCTTGCGGCGATGAAGGCGCGCGACGCCTCCTGATCCAGAAAATCCAGACCGGATTCGCGCGTCACCCGCACTTTCTTCACGGCGCCCTCGCGGTCCAACGTCACGCGCAGCACGGTGTAGCGGTCCTTGACGCCGTACTTTTGGCCGGTCGGATCGTGGGCGCGCCAGACTTCGTTCGGCTCCCATTCGTTGGCGATCTTGTCCTGGATCTTGTGGAAGAAGTCCCAGTAGCGGAACTTGCGCGTATTCAGGACGTTGGTGTCGCCTTCGTCGTCGACGTCGGGCAAGTAGTCATTGCCGCCCGGACTGCCGGAAAGCGCCTGGATGTTGTGCATCACGTTGCGCGCTGACGTCGATGGCAGCAGCAAACCGTCGTTCGCGCCCACGATCACCGGCGAAGTCGGCCGCGCCTTGCCGTCGCCGATCTCAGCCTCCTGCCGCACGCCCGGAGCCATCACCGGCGCTGGCGTCGCCGTCTCCTGCCCGCTCGCGCCCGTGCTGCCCGCGACCGGCTTGTGCGCGTGCTGCGGCACCTGCGTCGGGTCCCGGCTCGACGATTGCGGGCTCTGCAGCGCCGACGGATCCTTCAGCGCCATCCGTCCCGAGCTCGCCCCGATGGCTTTCTGGCCTTTGCTCTTCGTCTCGTGCGCCGTCGTCACGTCGTATTTGCCGAGGTACCTGGCGTTCTGCGGCGCCTCTTCCACGAGCGGCTTCGCCGTTTCGACAACCTGGCCGTTGAGCTTGTCCTCGGGCGGCGGCGGCTTGGGCTTGTCTGCCTTGGGTTTCTCTTCCGGACGCGGCAGCGCCGCCATGGCCAAGTGGACCCGCGACTTGCCGGCACCTTTGTTCTTCTGCGCCGCGACCTTGGCGTTGGCGATGCGCGCGGCGTTGGCCTTCGCCTGCATGGATGCGGCCGACCGTTTGCCGTCGGGCGCGCCGTTCATCAGCTCAGACAGCCCCAGCATCAGGGCAAAAGTCAGCAGCGCCGCCATCAGAAGGGCGAAGGTCGTGCGCAAGAAGTTGTGGAGGCGTTCGCCGCTCCTCATGAGGCCAAGCTAAGGCCCGCCGGAGCGCCGGTCAAGCCAATTCAACAGTTCGGTCGTGTGAAATAGCTTGAAGATCAGCCGGTTTGAATCGGACTAAAACAGGTCGCTGACCGAGTCGCCGTCGTGGATGCGGCGAATCGCCTTGGCGAACAACGGCGCGACCGACAAGACTTCCACTTTGTTGGACTTCTTCTCGCGGATCGGAATCGTGTCCGTGACGATGACGCTGAGGATGTTGCTGCCGTTGATGCGGTCGATCGCCGGGCCGGAGAGCACGCCGTGGGTCGCAACCACGCGCACGCTTTTGGCGCCGCGGGCCATCAGGAAGTTTGCCGCTTCAATGATTGTGCCGCCCGTCGCGATCTCGTCATCGACGATGATCGCGTGCATGCCGTCCACGTCGCCGATCAGATTGGTGGCGACCGCGTGGTCGTCGTTGCCGTAGCGGCGCTTGTCCACGACGGCGACCGGCAGGTGCAGCACGTTGGCAAAACGCCCGAGCTCCTTGGCCTCGCCGACGTCGCCCGCCACGAGCACCGTGTCGGTCAAATCGCCCGTCTTCAGGTGCTCGCACAGGATCGGCGACGCCACCAACTGGTCGACCGGAATCCGGAAGAAGCCCTGGATCTGCGGCGAGTGCAGGTCCATGGTCAGCACGCGATCCGCGCCCGCGGTCTGCAGCAGGTCAGCCATGAGCCGCGCCGTGATGGAGATGCGCGGCTGGTCCTTCTTGTCGCTGCGGGCGTAGAACAGGTACGGTAGCACCGCCGTCACGCGCGCCGCCGACGCCGACTTCAGCGCGTCGATGGCGATCAGCGTCTCGATGATCGCTTCGTTCACCGGCGGCGCTGAGGTCTGGATGTAGAACACGTCGCATTCGCGGACGTTTTCCTGGATCCGCACCATCAGGTTTTCATTGCTGAACTTGATCGTCTCCGACCGGGACAGCGGCGCGTCGAGGTGGTGGCAGATCGCCTGCGCCAACTCCGGGTGACTGGAGCCGGCAAAGATTTTGATACGAGCGTTCATCTCAGGCCCCGTTCAGCTTTGATGAGAGGTGGATTGGCTCAGCGCATCACTCGATGAACTGTCGGCGCATTTCGCCAATATTCTCAGCAACATCTGGCGTCGGATCGGCCAGCATCGCGCGGTCGCGGTAGGTCGACAGCTTCAGGCGCAGCGCGTTCAGCTTGATGAAGCCGTCCGCGTCCGCCTGGTTGTAGACGCGATCCGCCTCGAAGGTCGAATACTCGGGATTGTACAGCGAGTTGCGCGCGCGGCGGCCCGTGACCATGCAGTTGCCCTTGTAGAGCTGCATCCGCGCCACGCCGGAGACGCCCTTTTGCAGGTTGCGCATGAAGCCGAGCAGTTGGGTCATTTCCGGGCTGAACCAGTAGCCGTTGTAAATCATGCGCGTGAACTGCGGCACGAGGCCGTCGCGCAGGCTCATCACGTCGCGATCGAGCACGAGCGAGTCCACCGCGCGGTGCGCGTGGAGCAGCAGCGTGCCACCGGGCGTCTCGTACACGCCGCGCGACTTGATGCCCACGTAGCGGTTCTCCACGATGTCCACGCGGCCGATGCCGTGCTTGCCGCCCAGCGCGTTGACCTTCTCAAGCAGCGCAACCGGACCGAGCACTTCGCCGTTCACGGCGACCGGAATGCCGTCTTCAAACGTGATCTCCACGTCTTCGGGCTCGTTCGGCGCGTTCTGCGGATTCACCGTCAGCTTGTACATGTCTTCCGGCGGCGCCGCCCACGGATCCTCCAGGATGCCGCCCTCAAAAGAGATGTGCAGCAGATTGCGATCGGTGGAGTACGGCTTTTCGGCCGTCGCGGTGATCGGAATGTTGTGCTGGCGGCAGTACTCGATGAGGTCCGAGCGCGAGCGGTACGGCCAAGTGCGCCACGGCGCGATGACCTGGATGTCCGGCTTCAGCGCGTATGCGCCCAGCTCAAACCGCACCTGATCGTTGCCCTTGCCGGTGGCGCCGTGGGAAATCGCGAACGCGCCTTCCGCAACGGCCACTTCAACCAGCGCCTTGGCGATCGGCGGACGCGCGAGCGACGTGCCAAGCAGGTAGTAGCCTTCGTACACGGCGTTGGCCTGAATCGCCGGGAACACGTAGTCGCGCACGAAAGTCTCGCGCAGATCGAGGACGTGCAGGCCGATGGCCCCGGACTTCATGGCTTTGTCGCGCAGGCCGTCGAGCTCTTCACCCTGGCCCACGTCCGCAGTCATGCAGACGACGTCGTAGCCCTGGTCGTATTTCAGCCAGTGCAACATCACCGACGTATCCAGGCCACCGGAGTAGGCCAAAACCACTTTCTTGCGTTCGCTCATCGTCCAATCCATCAAAGCAGCCAGGAGGCTGCGCACGGGCCAAGAACCACCGGGGCGGGAGTGTCGCCGTCGTTGCTGCACTGCGTCAAGGTGGTGTCACGAGACTGCCACAACCGCGCACTAGGAGAGCGCCACGCCGACAAGCACGGCGAACGAGAGGCCGTTCCAGAGGCCGTGCAGCAGGATCGACGTCCAGAGCGAGCCGGTCCACTCGTAAGCGAGGCAAAATGCCGCGCTCAGCACCAGATACGGGCCAAGCGACGGATGCAGCGACGAGAACGCGAGCGAAGTCACGAGCACGGCCGGCCAGACGCCGATGCGCATCCGCAGCGCGCGGTAGAGAAAGCCGCGGAAAATCAGCTCTTCACCGAGCGGCGCGAGCAGCGAGACGGCGACGCCGATGGCCGAAAGCTGCAGCGGATCGACGTCGGCAAAGACAAGACCGGAGACGGGATGTTCGTTTGTCGTGATGCCGAACAGCGCAAGGACAAGCACGGCGACGACCATCACCGGCAGCAGCGCGGCCATCACCCGAAGCGCGGCGAGGAACGCCTGTGGCACGGAAATCTGCGGGCTTTCATGGGGCGACTGCGGTGCGATGCTCAGGCGCGCGGCGTGCGGCAGGCCAGGATGATGGCGGGCGAACGTCTGGACGATGGCGATCGCGGCCATCGTGCCGACGCCGGATTGGAAGAGCACGCCCAGCCCGGACATGGAGCGCTGTCCGACCAACGCGGCGAGACCGAGGCTGGCGACGAGATAGCCAGTCAGCCAGCCGCCAAAGCCCAGCCACGGCACAAGCGGGTCGGTGAGGTACGGCAGATCGCGCGGGAGGCCCGGGTAGCGCGCCCGCACCCATTCGCGCGCGGCGTGGGTGCCCGGAGGCGCTGCGAGCGTGCGCAGGAACGCGCCAAACCAGAACGCGCCGCCGATGAACAGCGCCACGAGGAACAGCAGCGCCGCCGCCGACCATGCCGGCACCACGCGGTTGTCGCGCTGGCGCAGCGAGGTGTTCAGGACGCGGGCCGAATCGAGATCGTTGAGGCGCTCATAAGCCAACTGGCGGGCGTGATCGCGCTGGTAGGCGCTCCATGTGCGACCAAAGCCGCGCGTCCGCAGTTGTGTCAGCGCCGCCTTGCCGTCGAGCACGCTCGCGGTTGGCGCTTCCGGCAGGCCCGTCAGGAGCGCCCGCACATCCTGCGACAGCACGGTCACCTCCCGCGCCAGCGCCACGGCGCGCTCCGGGTGCTCCACCGCCAGCGCGTGCACGATGACCTGCTCGCGCGCGTCGGCGGCTTGCTTGCCATGACCAGCGTCGATCTTGCGGGCGTGCTCGACCAGATCGCGCCAGTCGTCGTCCTCCGCCTTCTTCACCTGTTCGGCACCGCTGTCGACCGGCTCGGGCTTGCCGGCGCCCGGCTTCTTGGCGGTCGCCATCGGCTGCGGCTGCGTGTTGGTCATCAGCCGCCAGATGAACGTGCGGCCGCGCAGCTCCGCCGTGAGCGCATCGGGCTGTTCAATCGCCGTCGGCGCGCCACCCAGCAGGTGCGCCGCCAACGGCACCGCCATCGTCAGGAACGCGAACGCCCACCACAGCGCGCGCGGACCCGGCAGCAGCAGGCGTTCCCGCGGCAAACCGACGGGCGGTTGGCGATCGTCTTGCTGGGGCTGGTCCGTCATCGCGTCCGGTCGCGCTTCCACGTGCGGAGCGCCAGTTCACAGGTTTGCGTCGGCACGCGGCTGGCGCGCTCCCGCCAGGCGTCGCACGTGCGTTCGTCGGTGCCCGTTTGGCTGCACAGCGTATCGGCGAGTTCACGGCACGGCTGATTACAGCCCGCCAGCAGCGCGAGCGCGAGGAGCAGACCGCTACCGGGAATTCGCAGCACACGCACGGGTCACTCCGTCTGTCGCGCCGTCCAAATCCGCGCTGACTCCTGCACCCACAGCATCATCTGCGGATGCGCCAACGGGGACGCGACGACGACGCCATCATACAGCGGCTTGCGTTGATTGAAACGCAGGATCCGGCCGTGGGCATCCGTTGAAATTCCGCCGGCTTCGTTCATCAGCAGCATGCCCGCGGCGGCGTCCCATTCTGAACGCGGTGCCGGCGTGGCGTGGCCGTCAAAGCGCCCTTGCGCCACGAGTGCCATCTTGTACGCAAGGCTGCCCAGCGGCTGGAGGTGCTGTTCATCGTGCAAGCCGCGCCACAGGCCGCGCGCCAGATCGCTGCGTGAAACGAGCACTTTGGCGTTCGGCAGGTCCCACGTGCGCTTGACCCGCAGGCGAGCGCCATCGCGGTCAAATGCGCCGCGGCCCTTCACGCCGTAGAACAGTTCGCCCGTCGACGGATTGGCGATGATGCCGATCAGCGGGCCAACGCCCGTCTCGACGAGACCCACGCTCACGCAAAATTCCGGCTGTCCGGCGATCAGCGCGCGCGTGCCGTCGATCGGATCGACAACCCACAAGTAGCGGTAATTGAGCCGCTCCATGTTGTCGGCGGTCTCTTCACTCAGCCATCCGGCAGCCGGCAGCAACGGCCGCAGCAGCTTGTACAGAAATCGGTCGACCGCGATGTCGATGCTCGTCACCGGCGAAGCGTCGCCCTTGGCCCAGTCGCGAATCGGGTTGCGCAGCAGCTCCAAAACCAGCTGGGACGCACCCTCCACGACCTCCACGACCGCGCGGAGATCCGGCAGCGTCTGGTGCGCTTGCAGGTCAACGCGGGGCTTCTGCGGGTCATGCGACATGGGCTGACTTGGCCTCTGGTGTCGCCGCATCGGGGGCGGCTTCGTCGCGAATCTTGCGTGCCTCGATGAAAGCCGCCAGCTCGGCGATCCATTCCTTTTGGCGGGCCGGCGACGCATCGCACCACGCGCCCAAGCGCTCTGCCATCTGCGGCGCCACCGTCAGCAGCCGTTCGCCTGCAAGATAGTACAGCTGCGTCCTGCGCACACACAGATCCGTCAGCGTCAGCACCATTTCTTCCCGGGTCAGCCACGCCAGCTCGCCCCAGAGGTACGGCAGGTCGGGCAGCACGGGCGTCCGGCCATCCGGCTCGGCGTCGCAGACCGCCAGCACGTCCTCGGCATCGCTGCCGTAGCTCCGCGCCAGATGCCACGCCACTTCTTCCGTCACCTTGTACTGGCCCTGCAGGCGGCCCGACAGCGTCTCAAGCGGCCGAATCACGCCCACCAACTGGTCCGCGCCCGGCAAGGGCAGCGTCGCCGTCGGGCTCGGCTTCAGTTCCGCAACCAGTTGCGCCGGCAGCAGTTTCAGCGCAGCGTCCACGGTCTGCTCGGCCATGACGCGATACGTCGTCAGCTTGCCGCCCGCCACGGTCACGAGGCCGCGCGGATCGGTCGAAATCGCATGTTCGCGCGACGTTTTGTAGCTGGACTCTGACGAGTTCGCCACCAGCGGCCGGATACCCGCCCACGAGCTCACGACGTCGCTCAGCGCCAGCGGCCGGTCCGGCGCGTCAAAGTGCTGATTGGCGGTGTCGAGCAGGTAGTTCGCGTCCGCAAAAGTCGCTTCCGGCTCGCGAATGTCGCCGTGGTACAGCGTGTCCGTCGTACCCAGCACGGTCGCATTTGGCCACGGCAGGGCAAAAACCACGCGGCCATCGGCGGCGGTCATCATCACCGCTTGCGTCAGCGGCAGGCGATCGCGCGGCACGACGATGTGGACGCCCTTGGACGGCCGCAGCGTCTGCGCGGTCGGCGCATGCTTCCACTTGCCGTGCATCTCATCGGTCCACGGCCCCGTCGCCGAGACGACGGTCTGCGTCGCCACGAGGAACGTCTGGCCGGTCAGTTCGTCCCGCAGCCGCACGGACAGCAGCCGGTTGTTCTTCCAGACCGGCTCCACAAACGACACGCGCGACACGGGCAGCGCGCCCGCCTGCACGGCCCCGCGCAGGTTGGCCATCACGAGGCGGCCGTCATCGGTCATCGCGTCCCAGAAACGCACGCCGCCGTCCAGCCCCGCGGACTTCAGCAGCGGCTCCAAGCGCTTCATCGGCTTGGTGCGCAACGCGCGGTGGTGCATCACGCCGGAAAAAGACGCCAGCAGGTCATAGAGCGTCAGGCCGAGATCCAGAATGAACACGCTGTGTTTCTTGCGCGCTTCATACACCGGCAGCAAGAAAGACTGGGGACGCGCCAGGTGCGGCGCCAAGCGCATCAGCCGCTGCCGCTCGCGCACGGCTTCAAAAACCAGCGCCACGTCGCCCATTTCCAGGTAGCGCACGCCGCCGTGGATGAGCTTGGAGGATCGCGAACTCGTGCCGATGGCAAAATCGCCGCGTTCAATCAGCGCCACTTTCAGGCCGCGCAACGCGGCATCGCGCGCCACGCCCGCGCCCGTGATCCCGCCGCCGACGACGACCATGTCAAAGATTTCCGACTGAAGCCGGAGGATCATGGCGGGGCGTTGGTGGATCGAAAATGCCATGGCGATACGAAGGCCCTGCCCGGACAGCGGGCGGCGCGGATTGTAGGCGATCCGGCCTCATTGAGCCAGTCAGATCGTTTGTTGCGGTGACGCGTCGAAGGGTTCAGACGGCACACCCACCGGCCGTCGGGAGGTCACCATGAACCGCAAGCTGTTGTCCGCGTTGTCCATCGTCCTGTCCTTGACCGCGTTGCCGGCGCTCGCCGACATGCCGATGCCGCCGGATCTCGCGCACATGGCGCAGCGGCGGCCCATCGTGCAGATCGCGATCCTGCTGGACACCAGCAACTCCATGGATGGCCTGATCGCGCAGGCGAAAGCCGAACTTTGGCGGATCGTCCATGAAATCGGCACGTACCAGAAGAACGGCCAGACGCCGCTCGTGCAGGTGGCGCTGTACGAATACGGGAAGCAGTCGCTGCCGGCGAGCGAAGGCTTTATCCGTCAGGTCAGCCCGTTCACGACGGATCTGGACGTGATCAGCGAGGCGCTGTTCGGGCTGACGACCAACGGCGGCGACGAATTTTGCGGCCAGGTCATCGATCGCGCGATGGGCGAATTGAACTGGAGCGCCGACCCGGCCGATTTTCGCGCGATCTTCATCGCCGGCAACGAGCCATTCACGCAGGGCACGGTCGACTTTCACAAGTCGGTCGCCAAGGCGGCGGCGCGCCACGTCGCGGTCAACACGATTCACTGCGGCGGCTTCACGGAAGGCGCGCAGACGGGCTGGCAGGAAGGCGCGCGGCTGGGCGGCGGCGCGTACCTGAGCATCGACCCGAACGTGGCGCAGTTGCATGTGGCGACGCCTTATGACGATGAAATCGTCAAGAAGAGCGATAAGTTGAGTGAAACGTACGTGGGCTACGGCAAGAGCGGCGCGAGCAAGAAGGCGCGGCAGGTGGCGCAGGACAGCAACGCCAAGATGGCGGGATCGGCGGTCGGGCGCGCGTCGGTCAAGGCTTCAGCCAAGATGTACGCCAATGCGGACTGGGACGTCGTCGACGCGCTGGAGGAAAAAGGCGTGAGTTTCCGGGATGCCAAGCCGGAAGACCTGCCGCCGGAAATGGCCAAGCTGGCGCCGGAGCAGCGCGACGCGTTCGTGAAGCAGAAAGCGGCGGAGCGCACGCAACTGCAGAAGGAAATGGCGGAACTGGAACAGAAGCGCCGGGCTTTTGAGATGGGCGAGCGGGCGAAGAATGCGCTGAAAGATCGCAATACGTTTGACACGGCGGTCCGCAAGGTGCTGGAGACGCAGCTGGAAACGCGCAAGTTCAAGCGGACCGAGGAGAAGCCGGGCAAGTAACGCCGGAGTCTCAGGCAAACGTGGCAGGCGCGGAGGTGGGTGCCACGCGCCCGGACGGGGGTGATCGCGAAAGAGCGGTCGCCCCCGTTGGCGTTTTGGCGGCGGTTGACGCGGAATTGACGGCGTCAGGCGCGGCGCGCACGCTGCGGCCCACGGCAGTTGTGTCAACGTGTGAAGAAATGGCGCCCCTCCAGGAACCCGGGCAGCGACGCCCGCAACCCAGAGTGAGCACGCGACGCCGGAGGGGTGGCGCGTGGCCTAGGCTTGAAGGGGAGGTCTGCATGAACCGGTTGTCCATTCACACGTCGCGTTGGTTTCGCCTGTGCGTCGCCTTGGGAACCGCGGCGTTGGCGCAGAACGCGCTGGCTGCGCCGCTGGACCTGTATTGGCCGCAGTTCCGCCATGACCCGGCGCACACGAATTTCTCGCCGGGCAAGGGGCACCTCGACGCGCCGACGGTGAAATGGCGCTTGCCGTTGGGAGGCAGGGCCGTGGCGGTGCGGATGTTTGACGTCGACCTCGATGGCATCGACGACGTGGTCTCGATCGAAGGCGGTCGCGTGACTGCGCGCGGGGCCAACGGGCAGGTGCTGTGGGGTTCGGCGCAGCTGGCGGCAACCGCGATTGCCGGGATCGGCGACGTGGATGGCGACGGGACCGCAGATGTCGCAGTCGCCGCGGCCAACCGCGCCCACGTCGTGCGGGCGAGCGACGGCGTCGTGCTCTGGTCGTCGGACGTCCAAACGCCGGCCCTGGGCTATCTCGCGCTGAGCGACTTCGACGGCGACGGCGTTTTGGACGTCGCGATCGGCGCCAGTCAGGGCGGCACGCCGGTTCCCCAGCCCGTGACGCACATTTTCGGCTTCGTTGGCGGGGCAAAGCTCCTCGCGACGACGGCGCAGGCAGCCACCAGCGACGACAAGCCGTTCATCGACAGCCAGTGTCCACTGGACATCGATGGCGACGGCCTGCTGGACTTCCTGTTGCCCGGCGTCACGCATTTCTACGCGTATTCGGGCAAGACCGGCCAGCTGCTCGGGCAGTCGCCGGCATTCACGACGATCGGCCAGCAGCCGCAGAGCTGCGGTTCGTTCCGGCCGGATGCCGCCAAAGCGCCGATCGTGCTCTACGCTGGCGACATCGCGCTGGCGAGCTACTTGTGGCATGGCGTCGTGGCGCTGCAACTGCAGGACGGCGCGCTGAAGCTGCTGTGGTCAAACCTGTTGCCGGAACTGACGACGCAGCACTTCGTCACCGTGCCGGGCAGCATCGCGGATCTGGATGGCGATGGCGTCGGCGAAGTGATCGCGTCGGCGTTCGACAAGGGCGTCTGGCAGCTGGAGGCCCGGGATGCGGCGACGGGCGCGCTGCTCCAAACGCTGAGCGCGGCGCAAATGCCGGGCGTCGGGTCGGGTGGGCCTTACCTGCGCGGGATTGCGCGGATGACGGTGGGCGCGCACGCGACCCTTGTGTTGCAGCGAGCCGATGCGGGGCCGACGTCTGCGATCGGTCCGCTCACGCTTTGGCAGTGGACGCGCAAGGGCGGATTTGTGCAGTACGCCGATTTGGGCGTGGGTGGGCTCTCGACCGCCAACTGGCACACAGCCAATGGGGCGGCGCTGACGGCCAATGCGGATCCGCTTGCGACGCTCCAGCCGTGGGGCGACGTGAAGACGCCGCACCGGGACCTGCTGATCCTGCGCGACACCGACGGCGACAACGCGTTCGACAGCGTGGACAACCTGCGGATCGGCGACGCGGGTGAGATCGCCAGCGTCGGCAAGCTGCCCCTGCCGCGCGGCGCGCAATTGGTTGGCATGGCCGCGACGGGCGCGGGGCAGGGCAACGCGCTCGCGCGCAGCTTGGTGGACGGCACGGTCGGTTTCTTCTTCGCGCCGACGGGCGGACTGACCAACGACGCTGACGGCGACGGCCTTGGCGATCTGCGTTTTGGCGGCGTGGTGAGCGCGTACCTCGCCATCGCGCCCGCGACGGATGCGGAGAAGCTGGGGCGAATCCTGGTGTCCGTGGGCGACAGCGCGCATCTGCTCGACACGACGGCGGCGGGGCCGATGAAGTCGCCTGCCGTCGCGTTGGATTTGGCGTTGCCCGCGCTCGCCCCGCGCGCGAACTTCGCCGACGTCAACGGCGATGGCCAGCGCGACATCGTCGTGCGATCCGTGAGCAAGAACCAGGTCGTCTCACTCGCCGCGTTTGCCCTCAGCGGCACGCCCATGTGGACGTACACACACCCGGACGGACCGTGGGCGTGGGGCGGAACGGAGGGCGACCCGTTCGTCATCGCTGACGTGAACGGCGACGGCGGGGAGGACCTCATCTGCCAATGGGACTTGCTCGGCTCGACCGGCCAGAACAAGTTCATGACGGTCATTTCTGGCAAGACCGGCGTCGATCTGTGGCCAACGGACGCCAAATGTCGCCTCGGTGCCACAGCTTTCAGCCTCGACCTCCTCGCCGCGCCGATGCGCATCGTCAGCTCCGTCTACAATTATCGCTACACGTGTGACGCGGCGACCGGCAAGATTACCGAGGAATTCATCGGCAAGGAGCCGCGCTACGGCGTTTCCATGTTGACCGACTTGGACGGCGACGGCGCGCAGGAGCACGTCCTGTGCGGCTCCAGCGAAGGTCTTGCGGCCGAGAAGACCGTCGGTTTCCAGACGCTGTGGCAGGCGCCGATCCCGGGTTCCTACCACGCTTCAGGCGCGCTCGTGCTCGTGGGTGCACAGCCGCTGGCGGCGCACGCGAGCCTGACGCAGCCGACGGTGCACGTGGTCGCAGCCAAGACCGGTGCTGCCGTTTGGACTTTTGGCTACCTCGGCGGTCAACAGGTCGCCGCGGATGTCGCAGCGAAGTCCGGCTTTGCCTCGGCGGGCTTACTTGCCGCCGCGGATTTGACTGGGTCCGGGCATCCCTCGCTCCTGTTTCGCACCACGGAAGGGTATCTGTACTGCGTCAACGCGCTGACCGGTGCGATCGACTGGTCGCTCAACTGGGGCGGCGCGTTTGGCGATCCGGTCGTCGCGGATGTCGATGGCGACGGCGAGCTCGAGATGCTCGCGGTGTCGTCCGACGGCGCTCTCTACGCTTTTGACCACAGCAGCGTTCCCGCGGTCGCGTGGGTCCGGGAAAACGATGGCAACGGCCCGGCGCTGGACGATGCGGCTGATATCGACACGCAAGAGGACACGCGCACGCTGCACGTGAATTGGGCGCCGGAAGCGGGCGCGGAGGGCTATGCGGTCTCCGTGCGCGACCAAAATGGCGCGACCATTCTGCCAGCCCAGTCGTATGGCGCGGGGGCGCAAGCGACGCTCACCGGGCTGACGATGCACCTTGGGCAGCACTATCAGGTGGCGGTTCAGGCGTATTCTGCGGCGGGTCCGAATCAGGCTTTTGCCCCGACGACGCTGTCTGACGGCGTGACGATCGTCGACGCGTCGCCGCCGTGGATCGATGGACAGCAGCTCGTGCCGTTTGCGGTGCAGGCCGGTCAACCGGTGCAAATCCTTGCGGACTTGCATGACAAGACGCTGGTGCGCGATTGGCGCATCCAGATTACGCCCGTGGGTGGAACGACGCCGACGTGGCAGAAGCAGGGCAATGCGGCGCAGCCCAACGTGCACCTGAACGAGACGTGGCTGACCGCGACCGATGCCGGCCAGCCGTTGCCGCCGGACGATTACGTTGTGCACGTGGAAGTCCGGGACGGCGCGCAGCACGCCGCGGCGGTCGACATGACCTTGCACGTCTGCGGCGCGACGCCGTTCAGTGCGACGGCATGCAACGCGGGCGACCTCACGGGCCAGGATGCCAGCGGCAGCGGCGGCGACGTCGACAGCCTGCCGCAACGGGAAAACGAAGGCTGCGGCTGTCGCATCGCCGGCACGCACAACAGCATCCCGGTCGGCGGCGTGTGGTTCCTGGGCGCGTGCCTCTGGCTGATCTGGCGCGTACGCGCTGTCCGCAGGAGCTAGCGGCTTATTCAGAGGCCCGCAGCCTGCTCCGGCGTCAAGTCCAGCACGGATTCCGTCCCCGACCAGATGAACGGAATGCCGGGATTGCGATAGAGATTGCTGGGAATTCCCGCGGCAATCTCCGCGTGGTAGGCCGGCAGCCGCGACCAGTGCATCCCGTGACGGCTGTGGTGGGCGGTGTGGTAGCCCAGGTTGCCCGTCGCCAGATTGTAGCCGCGGTGCAGGATGTTGTAGGACGCCCGCAGGTGGTCGTCCGTGCGCAGCCCCGCATGGTGGAAATACGTCGCCCACACGGTCACGTACAGGGACGTCGCCATCGGCAGCGCGAGCACGAACAGCGCATTGTACGGCCGCAGCACGAAAGCGCCGATCAACAGCGCCACCTGCAGCGCGCCCATCGTCAGGAAGATCCGCTGCTGGAGCGGGTGTTTCTTGCCAACCGCATAGCAGCGCGGATAGGCCGTCAGCGCGCCGATGACGCTGTATTCGGACTCGCGCATGATCGAGCCGTCCTCGCGTGCCCAGCGCGACTCATCCACTTCCTGGTTCAAGTAGTTGCGGTGATGACCGACGACGTGGTGGAGGAACCACGCGTGTGAGGTCACGCCCGTCTGGAAGCCGAACATGATCTCCAGCAGGCGATTGGCCCAGGCCACGCGGAAGAACGTCAGGTGCTGGTGGTGGTGATTCCAGGAACAGATCCAGCCTTTGGGGATGATGCCAAGGCCGAACCAGAGGATGGGGAACCACCACGTCGTGGCCGTGAAGAGGACCCAGAGGTCGGCGGCGAAATAGGTGGCGAAGAGGAGAACCGGGATGCGGTCCTCAGGAAAGCGAAAGAAGGTCATGCGGCGGTCACTCGTCCGCGAGAAGTCGCGGCAGCCTGTCGATAGCAAGCGCGCGCTGCGCACTCAACGCCGCGGGCATTTTGCGAACGATCCGTGACTGAACCGTGAAAATGCCAACCGCCCGCCGCGCCGCTCTGCTACGTTGGCACGCTCAACCGTCTGGAGTCGCCTGGCCATGTCGCAAGAAACCTCGCTCGCTGTGCTCGGCTGCGGTTACGTTGGTGCGGCAGTCTGCCGACAAGCCCTAGCCCTCGGACTGCGCGCCGTTGGCGTCGTGCGTTCTGAAGCCTCGCGCGCCCGCCTCGCGGCGGAAGGGATTGCGGCGGTGCGTGCGGACATTGTCGCCGGTGAGTTGGCGGGCGTCGCCGGGCCCTTCGACCTCGTCGTGTATGCCGCCAGCGCGGGTGGTGGTGGTCTCGCTGGCTATCGTTCCGCGTACGTGGATGGCGTGCGCGCCGCGCTGCAGTGGGCGGAAGCGGTCGGCGCGCGCAGCTTCGTGTTCACAAGCTCGACGGGCGTCTATCGCCAGGACGGTGAAGTCGACGAGGGCGCAGTTGTGGGCGGTTCTGCCACGGCGGATATCCTCGTGGAAGGCGAGAAGCTCGTGCTCGCCTCGCAATTTGCCACGCGCGCTGTCCTGCGCCTGGGCGGTCTGTACGGTCCGGGGCGGCATTATTTGTACGTCCAGATCGCCAATGGCAATCGCGTCATCGCCGGCCAAACGAGCCACCGGATCAACTACCTGCACCGCGACGATGCGGCGTCGGCGGTGCTTGCGGCGGCGCTGGCGCCTGCGGGTTCGTACACCTTGAACGTCACGGACGGACAGCCGGTGATCAAGGCGGACCTCGCACGCTGGATCTGTGCGCGGCTGCAGGTCGGTGCGCCGATCCTGGACGACACCGCGCCGTCGTCCCAGCGGCCGCGCGGTGGCGAGGGGCAACCCCCGGATCGGACGATTCGCGCCGACGCGATCCACCAGCAGCTCGGCTGGCAGCCGGTGTATGCCGACGTCTACGCGGGTCTGGCTGCGGACTTTCCGCTGACGTGACGGTTGCCTCGCGACTGGCGTTCGCCGCGGGCATTGGGCAAGCTGGCGCGTGAGGTGGCGATGAGTGGACTGGATCGGCGACCTGAAAAGCAAGCGCGCAAGCCCGTCCACGCGCAGGACCAAGCGCAGGCACACGACAGTCAGGCCGCGAGCCCGCGCATGCCGCAGCGGCCGCAGCCCGGCAAGCCGCACGAGCCGGCGGCGGAGAGCCAAACGCCGCAGGACAAGCTCGGCGCTGTGCTGATGGCGCTGGCGGGCAAGACGCCCCAAGCGATGCCCGGCGCGCTGACGTGGAGCCAAGCGGGTGCGGTGACGATGGTGCAGCCTTCCGCGCGGGGGCAAGCCCGGACGGATGCGTTGCGCGCGCACCTCGCCGTGCACGGTCAAGGGCGCGCGGGCGAAGTGCTGGAGGCGCTGACGGGTCAGGCGCCCAACGTCGTCTCGACGCGCGATCTGGCGCAGACGTGGACAACGCTCGTTGCCGCGATGGCCGCTGGCCACACGGTGATCGCGGGCGGTGGCGACGACGCTCCGACCGAACGCCATGGCCGTCCCCGTGCGGTCGTCGTCTGCGATGTGGCGATGGTCGGCGGCGCGCGTTGCGCGATGTTGCTGACCGCGGATGGGTCGGAGGAAGTCCTGTCGCTGTCCGCGCTGTGCGCCGAATTTGCTGAACTCGCGATCGCCGCTGCCGATTGACTGCCCTCGCTGTCGCCATCTGGGAAGAAACGCCTTGCCGCGCGTGTTCGTCTTCGCCAGTCTCTGCGGCGGCGCTGCCCGTTCGCCGTCTCCGCATCGTCCCATTCGTCCGAGGAAGCCGCGCATGTCCCGTCCGTTGCCGATGATCCTGATCTTCATTGCCGTCATCGCGCTGATCGCCGGCGGATCGCACTATTTCTTGTGGACGCGCCTCGTCCGCGCGACGTCGCTGGACACGCCCTGGCGCGCGATCGTCACGGCGCTCCTGGTCACGGGCGGTCTCGTCATGCCGGCGAGCCTCGTGGTGCACCAGCTCGTCGACGCGCCGTGGTCGCGCGCGCTGTCCTTCGTTGGCTACGTCTGGATGGGCCTCGCGTTTTTCCTGCTTCTGGGCCTCGGCGCCGCGGATCTGCTGCATCTGGGCGATCGCCTCTTCGCGTCCTTCCGCAGCCTGGAACCCGATCCCAACCGGCGGCTGTTTCTGGCGCGCACGATGGGCGGCGGCGTTGCGGCGTTCACGGCGATTGCCGGCACAGCGGCGCTGCGCTCGGCGCTGCATGAAGCCAACCTCGTCGACGTCGTCGTAGCGCTCAAACAACTGCCCAAGTCCTTGCACGGACTGACGATCATCCAAATCAGCGATCTCCACGTGGGCGCGACGATTCGCCGCGACGTGGTCGAAGCGCTCGTCGATCGCGTCAACGCGCTGCACCCGGACATCGTGGTGCTGACTGGCGACTTGGTCGACGGCTCCGTGGCCGCGCTGGGTCCGGAGATGACCGCGTTCAAGCGTCTGCAGAGCAAGCATGGCGTGTTCTTCGTCACGGGAAATCATGAATACTACTCAGGTGTTGACAATTGGCTGGTGTGGTGGCGGCAACAAGGCGTGACGGTGCTGCGCAACGAGCGGGTGACGATCGGCACCGGCGCGGACGCGATCGATCTGGCGGGCGTCGACGACTGGCAGGCGGGGCGGTTTGGCAACGGCCATGGCCACGACATGCCCAAGGCAATGGCCAATCGCGTGCCGGATCGCGCTGTGATCCTGCTGGCGCACCAGCCCAAGAGCATTGAGGAAGCGGCGGCGCACGGCGTCAGCCTGCAGCTCTCGGGGCACACGCATGGTGGGCAGCTGTGGCCGTTTTCGTATCTGGTCGGCCTCCAGCAGCCGTACGTCGCGGGTCTGGCGCAGCACAAGGACACGTGGATTTACGTGAGCCGCGGCACGGGCTATTGGGGGCCGCCGATGCGTTTGGGCGCGCCGTCGGAGCTGACCCGCATCGTGCTGCACGCCGCCGCCTGACTTTCGCCGCGTGGTCACTTCTGGTAGCGTGCGCGTCCCGTTCAACCCCATGACCACACGGACACCCACCATGCCCACGCTCCCCTCCGGCCTCCGCTTTGAAGACATCACCGTTGGTACCGGCGCCACGCCGACCACCGGCAAGCGCGTCACCGTCCACTACACGGGCACGCTGACCAACGGCAGCAAGTTCGACAGCTCGCGCGACCGCGGCGAACCCTTCACTTTCGTGATCGGCGTCGGCCAGGTCATCAAGGGCTGGGACGAAGGCGTCGCGACCATGCAGGTCGGCGGCCGCCGCACCCTCAACATCCCCGCGGCGCTCGGCTACGGCGTGCGCGGCTATCCGCCCGTCATCCCCGGCAACTCGGAGTTGGTGTTCGACGTCGAACTCCTCGCCGTCGGCTGATGCGTCGCCTCCTCCTACTCCTCCTGCCGCTCGCGCTCTCGGCGTGCACGCTGCACGTTGTCGCGCCCGAGCCGGATGTCCGCACGCTGCAGCCCGTTGAACCGGCTGCGGAAACGTCGTTCATCGCGGCCGTGGCGCGCTTGCCGTTCGTGCAGTTGGCGGGCCTCGTGGAGCGCTACGCGCTGGCGCCGGTCCACCGCGATGGCGAGTCCGGGCTTGTGCGCTGGAGCGTCGACGTCACGCGCGCGGGCATCGTGACGCCGCGGTCGGACAACGGCGCGTTGTGCCTTCTGGTGCCGTTCCGCGTGCTGGCGCGCGCGCAGGCGTTTGGCAGCAACCTGGACAAGGCGCTGAACGCGGACATCGACCTCTGTGCGCAGCCGGCGCTCAGTCCCAACGGCGACCTGCACCTGAACGGCGTCGTGGCGCGCGTGAGCCTGCAGAACCTCAACCTGCCGGGACCGCTGAGCTTGCTGTCCAACGTCGCCGTCGATGCGCTGCAGAACCTGCTGGCGCGGCAGCTGACCGACCTGATCAGCAAGGTGAGCCTGCCCGTGGCGAGCGCCGTGGCGCCGATGACGGCAGCGATGAACCGGCCGATGCCGTTGCAGCAGCAGGCGTGCCTGAAGTTGCGCGCGCAGGGCATCACGGCGACCCAGCCGGAGGTAGATCCGAGCGCGCTGCGTCTGGCGATCGTCGTCGCGGCGCTGCCGACGGTCGAGCAGCCGTGCGTGCTGGCGGCGGACGTTGCGACGCAGTTGCCGGTTGCGATCCACGTGGCGCGCGAGTTGAGCGTGCCGGAGACCCGCCTTTTGCTGCCGATCGGCATTTCGCTGGACGCGGTGCGCGCCCAAACCGAGAAGCAGTTGGTGACAGGAAGGCCGCTGCCGCTGGGCAAGCCCGGCGAGGATCGCGGCTGGATCCAACTGGACGGCATCCGCCTCGATTCGGCCAAGGGCGCGCTGCTGATGCACGTGCGCGTCCACGGCGAGATCGCCGATTCTTTCCTGTGGATCCCGATTCACCGCAAGATCGAGGGCGAGTTCATCATCTGGGGCGTGCCGGAAGTGACGCCGACGGAGATCCACCTGACCGACGTGCACCTGGACATGCAGACCGACGACCGGCTGGTGGAGCTGGCGGTCGCCCTGAAGAACGCGGATTTGACCGCGCAGATCGCCGCGCAAGTGCGGATTCCGCGGGACGGCATCGAGGCGCAGGCGCGTACCGCGGTGCTGGGCCTTGCGCAGCCGCTGGATGTGGATGGGCAGAAGCTGCCCGTGCGCATTGAGATCAAGCAGTTGACGGTCGAGCGCGTGCGCGCCGCGGGCCAGCGCCTGGAGGTGCTGGTGCGGTTCGTCGGGCAGATTCTCATCGGCGCGACTGATCGGATTTGACGTGACCGGCTGATTCGTGCCACTTCCGAGCTGGAGATTCAGCCTGCCATGCCCGCTCAAGACGAAAACACCGCACGCCGCCAGATCGCTGAAGTCGCGCGGGAAATCTATGGCCGCAAGCTGTCCGGCGCGTCGGACGGCAATCTCAGCGTGCGCCTGACGGACGGCCGAATCGCCACGACGCCGACGGGCGTGCACAAAGGCCGTATGCGCCCGGAAGATGTGGTGATTGTCGACGCCGCGGGCAAGACCGTGGGGCCGGGCAAGCCGTCGAGCGAGCTGGCGCTGCACCTGGCGGCCTATCAGGCGCGGCCGGACGTGGACGCGGTGATTCACGCCCATCCGCCGATGGCGATTGCCTACCAGCTCGCCGGTGGGCTGCTTTCTGAAGTGCTGGTGAGCGAGGTTGTGTTTGCCTGCGGGCTGATCGCGACCGCGCCGTACTCGACGCCGACGACGCAGCAGGTTCCGCAGGTGCTCGCGCCGTTTCTGCGCTGCTACGACGTGATCCTGATGGAGCGCCATGGGTCGGTGACGCTGGGGCATGACCTCGATGCCGCGCTGGTCCGGCTGGACGCGCTGGAACACACGGCGCTGATCTATTGCACGGTGAAGATGATGGGCGGCGCGCAGCCGATCGCGCCGCGTGAGGTGGACAAACTGTTCGCGATCGCCAAGCCGCAAGTGCCGTTGTACCGCCAGCCAGGCGCCGCGTGCCCGTCGCCGGAGCCGCAGGAGCCGGTCGATGAGCGGCTTGTGCAGGCGGTGCTGGCCGCGCTGGGTCGCCGATGACGGA
>CAINLT010000539.1 GCA_903850505.1 uncultured Myxococcales bacterium
GCGATCGAATTCCGGCAGCATGTCCAGGATCGAGGTGACACCCGCGACCGGGTCTTTGTTGAACGGAAAACCGTACGACAGTGCGCCGATTAGGCGTTCGCCCAATTGCGGGTGGGTGACGAAGATCGGCGAACCGGACATCCCCGCGACCACGCCGCTGTGTTCCAAGCCGAGGCCGGCGCAGCGGATCAGGATCAGGTCCTGCTGCGGCATCGCCTTCTTCAGCACGCCAATGACTTCAATGTCAAAGCGCTCGACCTTGGTGCCTTTCACCACCGTCAGGCCGTAACCCTTCATTCCGCCTTGAATTTCAGCGGTCGAGAGCGTCGGCACGCTGCCGTTCAGATCGCGTGCAAGCTGACTGTCGCTCAGCGCCATGGCCAGCGCTGAACGCGACGCGAGCAGCGGAACGGCGCCAAGCAGCGTCAGAAAGTGCCGCCGTTGCCAGTGATTCTCACGCTTGCCGGCTGTTTCCATTCGTCCTGCTTCCGGCCACGGCCGGTGGCTGTCGTCTCGTCGGTGCGCGTTTGGCCAAGCGCGGGAACGCAGTGTGCCCAACCTGTGGCGCGAATGCCACGTCGATTGGACGTGTCACATCAACGTCTGGTCTATCGGCCGCCACAGCGCCGGGGGAAATGGCGCTTCCGCCGCTGCTTCAATCCCGCGGCGCGACCGGGCATTCCCCTAGAGCACGCGCCGCCACGCCGACCGCTCCAGCTGCCACACCGGCGTCCCGCAATACCGATCGCCTTCCGGGCAATACGGCCGCAGCCCCGCGCGATGCCGAACCCCGCACGGCGGCAGCAGATACTGGGCAATCTCCGGCTCCACCGCGGCGATCGCGTCGGCCTCGTCGACGCTCGCCTGCCAAATCTCCTCCTGCGCGTTCCAGCACAGCCGCATGGCGTGCTTGTGGCGCAAGGCCGCGAGATCCATCGTCTCCGTGAAACGAATCGTCACCGCGTTCGGCAGCAGGTACGCCTGCCACTCCGCCGACACGCCGAGATCGCGCAGCTGGCCAATCGCCTGCCACGTCTCTTCCATCGACTGCTGATACCGCCGCACCGCCTCGCCACCGGCGTGCAGCACCAAGCGCGGCGTGACGAAATCCGGCTCGGGCGTCAGGTAGGCGTGCACGGTCGGCCGGGAAGCCGGCGTGAGGCGGTGGCGCTGATCCTGGCTGTCCGCCGCGTGGGACAGCCGCTTCTTGAAGGCGTAGTGCGCCGCGTGCAGCGATCGCCCCAGCTTCTGGTGGACCGTCGTGTTCATCGGCTCGCCCAGCAGCGGATTCTGCGCCGGGTCCAGCGCGCGCGCGATCGCGTCCGCGTCCGACAGGGCGTCGCGGGGCAGCCCCAGCACTTCGCGCACAGCATCGGCGACGCGCCGCTCGTTGTGGCCAAAACGGTCCACGAGCGCTGCCGTCTTGCCCGCCAGATCCTGCTCAAACTCGGCGACAAACCGTTGGTGCGCGGCCAGATCGCTCGGCGCCCGCAGCCAAGGCGTGGACTGCGTCGTCTCCAGCGGCTCGACTTCCAGCTTGCGCAACAGCGGGTCGCGCTCGAACAGAAGGCGACACATTTCGTCGACAACAAGACGAGATTCCGTAGGCGTATCAGGCTCCTGACACAGCCGTCGGTAACGGAGAAGCGTCAGCACGCTGATCGTGTGCACCATGTACGTATGCGTCGCGACGGGCAGCACGTATCGCGCCACTTCCTGCGCGCGCTTGTGGATTGCGCCCTGCCAGCGGTCGATATTCTTGCCGCGCGCGGGAAACACCTGGCCGTATTCCGCCGCGGCGAC
>CAINLT010000540.1 GCA_903850505.1 uncultured Myxococcales bacterium
CATTGCCCAGGCCGTCGGCGCGGAGGCGCTGCCGCCCACGTGGAGCGACGCGCAGGTCGTCTTCCATCCGCCAGAGCGCTTTGACGACGCGCACTTGAAGCTCATCGCCACGACGCCGCTGATGTGCCCGCTGGTGGTCGCGGAGCAGACGGTGGGGTTCGTGTGCCTGCTGCCGGCGCAGACGGCGGGTCCGCCGGTCGTCGATTTTCATGCGGTGGCGCGCGAGTTTGCCGGCGTCGTGGGAACGCTCGTCTACTACACGACCGCGCACCGGCTGGCGGTGACGGATGGGCTGACCGGTCTGCACAACGCGCGCTTCCTGCTGCAGGAGATCGCGGGCGAACTGGCGCGGCGCGGGCGCTACGGGCGGCCCTGCTCGCTGATCATCATGGATCTCGACGGGTTCAAGCAGATCAACGACGTGTTCGGTCACCTCGCCGGCGATGCGGTCCTCAAGTGCATCGCGCGGATTTTGCGAACAGGCAAGCGGACATCGGACACGGCGTCCCGCTACGGCGGCGACGAGTTCATGCTGCTGCTGCCCGAGACGGATCTGGCCGGCGCGCTGATCACGGCGGAGCGACTGCGGCGCACGGTGGAGGCGGCACGTTGCGACTACGCCAACCACGCGCTCGGCGTGACGGCGAGCATTGGCGTGGTCGAGATGAGCGATGCGATGACAACCTCCGACCAGCTGATTGCCGCGGCAGATCAAGCACTTTACGCATCGAAGGCCGCCGGGCGCAATGTCGTGCACGCCTGGCGCGCGGATGGCAGCATCGTCCGCGCCCCGTCCGACGCCGATGCCGCTGGGAGGTCTGCATGAGCCAGGAATCGGCCGCGTTGCAAGGCAGCGATGTCCTTGGGGCATTCGCCGCGCAGGCCCGCGTCCAGGGCCAGAAGGCGGCCGGAGAGGCGTGGCAGCTGATGACGTTTCTCGTGGCCGGCACCCGCTTTGCGGTGCGCGTGGACGCCGTGCGCATCGTTGCGCCGATGCCGCGCGTGGCTGCCGTGCCGGGGACGCCGCCGTGGCTGCTCGGCGTCGCCAACCACCGCGGCGAGATCGTCCCCGTGGTGGACCTCGCGCGCCTGCTGGGGCTGCCAGGGGCGCGCGCGGAGACCAGTCCGTTCGTGCTCATCGCCTTGTGCGACACCGTGCCGACCGGCATCGGCTGCAGCATCGACGCGCTCCTCGACATCGTGACGGTGCAGGCGGACGCTCTGCAACCGCCGATTCCGACGCTGCAAGGGCCGCTGGCGCGCTTCGCGCAGGGCACGGTGCACCTTGGCGCCGACCTGGTGACGCTGCTGCAGCTGGGCCGCCTCGCCGACGTCGGCGCGGAGGCTTGAGTGCAAAGCCTGGAGTTGCTGGTCTTTGACGCCGGAGGCACGCGCTTTGCGACGCCGCTGCGCGACCTTGCGCGCGTCGTGGCGTCCGCGCAGGCACCGACATCGGGCGCGCTGGATCTCGGCGTCCTGGCGGGAGGCCAGCCAGCCAGCGGCGAGGCGTGCCTTGTCGTCGCCCGCTGGCCGCATGCAACTGTCCGAATTGACCGCGTGAATCAGGTGGTTCGTGTTTCTTCTGGACACCTCCACCAACTTCCCGGATACATTCGCGGGCACTGTCGGCTTCCGTTCATCTGGGGGCTGGCGGAGCTGGAGAGCGAGGCGATCATCGTCGTCGACCTGCCGCGGCTGTGCGCGGAGGGATCGGCGGCCCAGCAGGCCAGCGGAGAGGGGGACCGCCAGCCGCAGAGGGGACCATGAACTGTTGGGAATTCAAGAAGTGCGGCCGCGAGCAGGGTGGGGCCAACGCGGAAGCGCTCGGCGTCTGTTCGGCATGGCCCAAGTACGGAGAGGCCTGCTGGTACGTCGCCGGCACGCTGTGCGGCGGCCAGGTGCAGGGGACCTACGCGGAAAAGCTGGGCAATTGCCGCAAGTGCGAGTTCTACGAAAAGAAGATGAGCGGCGAGCTGTAGCCTGCCGTTCGGCTCCGGCTCCGGCTCGGGCTCGGGCTCCGGTTCCGGGAACCACTAGAGCGACGGGACCTTCCCGACCATGTGCTGCCACACCGCCCGGAACTTGGGCGTCCCGTCGGTTTCGTGCGGCGTCGCCGCATCGAGGGCCACGCCGCCGTGCGGATCCGCGACCTGCGCCGCCGTCGTCAACTCCTGGTCGTTCAGGTACGGCGGCGGCGTCGCATCGGCGTCGACCAGATTCGCCGAGCCGCCC
>CAINLT010000541.1 GCA_903850505.1 uncultured Myxococcales bacterium
AGTTCGGCCAGCCCATACCCGGGCGCGGCAGCCCAGCTGCGACCAGCGGTCGCTCGCGTAGATTCATGCGGCCGGCAGCTGCCGGTCGTCCCGCCGCGGCAGCTTCAGCGTCTGACTCCGCTGCCTGACCAACCCCATCGTAGGGCGGGGGCTTGTCCCCCGCCGCGGGCCGTGAGGATCTGGCGCCACTCCTCGGCGCGGATCGATGACGAATCCGGTCTACCGTGCACCCGGATCGGTCGCGCTGGAAAACCCATACATCCAAGCCTCCACCATCAGCGCGAGGCGGACGGAGCTGTCATGCACATACCGGACCGCCTCGTGGGTGGCCTCCGCGGGCCGGAGGAACCGGTCCCAGTCTCGGGAGGTGAATCGACAGGTCGACCTCGCCGAGACCCGAGCCGTTTGCCCAAGCATCGCGGGTGCGCCTTGTCGGCACGTTCAGGCTGGAGGATGCACCGCGGCGGGGGACGAGCCCCCGCCCTACTCCCGGGCCCAAACCGCCAAGCGCGCGATGGCCCTGGCAACGACGTAAACTCTCGTACTACCAGCCGCAATGCCCTGTGCTTGGTAGGACAACAGTCAACCCACCGCCCCCAACATCTTCCGATCCCAAGTCCCACAGTCGTACCAGCGACCCGCACGCGTTGCAGTCACCCGACCCAACCGGGTACAGCCGGCCCCAGCACCCACGGACCACCGCTACAAAAGTCGCACCTGCCACCCACTCGGCCGTACCGCCGTAGTCCGCACCTGAACCCGCTCGGGATCCGCGCTGAACACCGGCCGACGCGAAAACGCCCCGCCGCGCGAGGGACGCAACGCACCGCGCCGAGACGCGCATCGCGGCTCGGTCCTGGCCGTCCGACGGCCAGGATTGCCGGCCCGGTCCGGCCATCGGCCGGACGCGCCCAACTCCACTTCGCCTGATCCCATGGGCCCTACGCGCAGCCCAACCCTACAAAGTCATCCCCGCCGGCTGCGGCAGCGACAGCTCCAAGCTCTGGCGGATCCGCTCGATCTCCGCCATCCGCAGGCGATAGTGGCCTTCCACAGCGTAGGTCGACAGCACCTGCTCGCGCGCCACGCGGTCGACGGGGTCCATCGTGATGACCATCGGCACGCCGTCGTTGTCGACCACGTCGCTGACAATCGCCGGCATCAGCCGCTTGGCGCCGTGCTTGCGCTCCAGCAGCACGATGTCGCCCGCTTCCAGGTTCTCGCGCGTGCCGTCCAGGTGCTGGGCAAACGCCATCAGGAAGATCTGCAGGTTCTCCGCGGTCAGCGCGCGGCGGCGTTCATCGGCGGTCGGCGTCGGCTTCTCGCGCAGGCCATACAGCTGCGGCGCACGCGCCCGGTGCCGCGGCAGCGCTTGGCGCAGGCTCAGGATGCGCTCCAGGCCGCGATCGACAAGATCGATGCCAGAACCCTTGTTGGCGCGGCTGTCGTCGACCGGCAGCGCGCATGCGGAGACCTTGCGTGCGAGGTGGTCGCGACCCGCCGCGAGCAGCGCCTGGGCGACCGGATCCACCGCGATCGCGGAAACGGTACGCGCGGGCGCGGTCGGCGCGGAAGGTCCGCCGGGCTGGATCGCCGCCACAACACCTGCGGGCGCCGCGACTTGCGCCGCTTGGGTCTTGGCATCATCGGCATGATTCGCGTGAATGTGCCGACCTTCCGAGAGGTCCTTGGCCACGACGCGCAGCGACAGCCAAGCCGCGCCGCCAGCCACGGCAACGAGCAGCGCGATCGTCGCCACTTGCCGAACGTCGCGGCGCTTTTTGCTGCCCAGAACCGGGCCTTTGGCAATGTAGCGCATGATCGACGGAATCGCCCTGCTTGCATCGATTGCCGTCCCACTGACGGCGCTCTAGCAAGTGCGCGATGGGGGTAACCAGCGGCGGGATCTGCGTCAACGGCCGAGAGACAAGTGACTGATATTGCTTGCGCCAGCCGATTCCGCGCGGCAGGAAGCGGGATGCCGCGATCGACAAGTGATCGGAATGCAAGGCGCGCCAGCGTTATCCACAGGACTTATCCACAGCCCACAAGACTCGCTTACGCTGATTTTGTCGGCAGCCACTGCGCCAACCAGGCATCGCGCGCGGCACGTGCCCGGTCCAGGTGCGCGGCTTTCCGCTCGCCTTTGTTGCGCTTTTTGACGCCCTCGACGGTCTCCAGCGCCGGCATCATGCCCCAGTGCACGTTGGACGGCTGGAACTCCGGCACGGAGTCGTCGATGACGTGGTGCAGCAGCGCGCCAAGCGCCGTCGTCTCGGGCGGCAGCGGCAGCTCCTGACCCGCCATCTCCGCGGCCATGCGCACGCCGACCCACAGCCCGGACGCCGTCGACTCCACGTAGCCTTCCACGCCGGTGATTTGCCCGGCGAAGCGCACCTGCGGGCAGCTCTTCAGGCGCATCCCCGCGTCCAGCAGCCGCGGACTGTCCAGGAACGTGTTGCGGTGCACGGAGCCGTAGCGGAGAAATTCGGCGTTCTCCAGGCCCGGGATCATGCCCAGCACGCGGCGCTGATCGGCCTGGCGCATCTTGGTCTGGAAGCCGACGAGGTTCCACGCCGTCTTGTGGCGGTTCTCCGCGCGCAGCTGCACGATGGCATACGCCCAGCGACCGGTCTTGGGATCATCCAGACCGGTCGGCTTCATCGGGCCAAAACGCAGGGACTTCGGCCCGGACGCGGCGATGACCTCCACGGGCTGGCAGCCCTGAAAGTAGTGCACGCCCTTCTCAAAATCCTGCAGCGGCAGGTACTCCGCGGTCAGGAGCGCATCGATGAACGCGAGGTACTGCGGCTTGTCCATGGGACAGTTCAGGTAGTCGTCGGTCTCGCCCTTGCCCCAGCGGGATGCGGCAAAGATCTTGTCGTGGTCGATGCTCTCGTCGGAAACGATCGGCGCGATCGCGTCAAAGAACGCCAAACGCTCCTGCCCCGTCAGCGCCACGAGCTGCTGTGCCAGCGCATCGGACGTCAGCGGACCGGTCGCGATCACGATGGGCAAACCGCGCGCGAGCGGCAACTCGGTCACTTCACCCGCGACGAGCGCGATGTTGGGATGGTGGCGCATCGCGGCTTCCACCGCCTCGGAGAACTTGTCGCGATCAACCGCCAGCGCGTCGCCCGCCGGCACGCGATTCTCGTCGGCCAACCGCAGGATCAGCGAGCCCGCCAGCCGCAGGTCTTCGTGCAGAAGCCCAATCGTATTGAGCGGATTGTCGCTGCGAAAGGAGTTGGAGCACACCAGTTCAGCCAGGTGATCCCCAGTCTGCGCGGCCGTCCGCTGCTGCGGCTTCTGCTCGTGCAGTTCCACGCGGATTCCGCGCTCCGCAAGCTGCCACGCGCACTCGCAACCTGCCAGTCCACCACCAATCACGATCACTTGCGCTGTCTCTGCCAACTGGACCTCCGGCGGCGGCTTCTACCCCATCCGCCGCGGAAGCGCGACATGGGAATACGCCGGTCCGCCCAAGAATTGCACGCGGGTGCCTTGCGAATCAGCGGGGTCGTCTTATATTTCGGCCCCGGCGCTTTTTTGCCCACCCATCTTGTCTTCAGGAGAACCGCCATGGCTGATGCCGCTCACAACCAGGCCCGCCGCGACGCAACCCAGGATGCGCGGCTGCCCGCATTGACCAACTTGCTCTATGCCATCATGGCGTTGTGCACCGCGGGCATCGGCGTCTCGATCTACCTCGCGCGCCACAAACTCAACATCCTGTACACCAAGGGCTACATCTCCAGCTGCAACCTCGGCGGCTCGATCAACTGCGACGCCGTCAACATGTCCGGCTGGTCCGAGATCAAGGGCGTGCCGATCAGCGTGATGGGCATCCCGACGTATGCCGTCATGATCTGGCTGACCTACAAGACGCTGACGTCGCTGAAATCCAAGGACAAGGCGACGCTGGACATGGGCATGACCGCGCTGAACGGCGTCGTCGGCATCGGCGTGCTGGCCAGCCTGCTGTCGTGCGCGCTGATTTGGTACTCGTCCACGCAGGTCGGCGCGTACTGCCTCTACTGCGTCTCGCTCTACCTCATCAACTTCCTCGTCACCGGCCTCGCCGTCGCCGCGGGCCCCAAGTCCATCGGCCTCGGCATCCAGAACGCGGTCAAGGGCGTCCTCAGCTTTGCGGAGCCTTTGCCGCTCTCGCTCGGCGTGTTCATCATCGCCGGCGGACTGGCGTGGTACGGCTACGACTCGACCAAGGCGCGCATGGAAGTGGGCCGTCTGGCACAGGAAAAGGCCGAGTTGGATCAGGCTTTTGCCGGCGATGCCGCGCCTGCTGAACCCGCGGTTGTCGCCAATGGCGGCGGCTCGGCTCCGGCAGCGCAACCGACTGCGGCTCCGGCGCCCGCGCAACCGGCAGGCGTTGGCGTTCCGAGCGGCAAGAAGACGGAGGACGGCTACACGTTCTACCTCTCGCCGATCGACAGCGAGGACTACATCTACGGCAACCCGGACGCCAAGGTTACGGTCGTCAAGTACTCCGATTTTGAGTGCCCATACTGCAAGTACCTCGCGCTGACGATGGAGCCGGTCAAGGCCAAGTACAAGGACAAAGTCCGCTTCATCATGAAGCATTTCCCGATGAACCCGCAGTGCAACCGCTACATGGCTGGCTATGACAAGCACCCGAATGCGTGCAACGCGTCGGTCACCGGCATCTGCGCGGGGCGGCAGGGCAAGTTCTGGGAAATGCACGACAAGCTCTATGCGGCGCAGCCCAAGCTGGACCCGGAGTCGAACCGCGGCTATGCGCAGGAGCTCGGCCTGGACATGGCAAAGTATGACGCGTGCGTGAAGGACCCGTCGGTGCTGCAGCGCATCAACAAGGACATCGATCTGGCCGTGAAGGCGGGCATCAACGGCGCGCCGCGGACGTACATCAACGGCCGTCTGGTGACCGGTTCCGCGTCGACCGCCATCCTGGAGTACTACATCGAGAAGTCGCTGGAGCATCCGGAGGCGCAGGGCGCGCCGGCAACGGCTCCGGTCGCGATGGCGCCCAAGCCGGACGGTTCGCACATGATCGCGGCCAAGACGGCGACGACGTCGTATTTCATCGATCCGTATGAGGCGACGCTGACGCAGGACGGCAAGGCCGTGAGCGTGCCGAACGTCGAACCCGCGCTGGCGAGTTGGACCGAGGCGGATACGGCGTGCAAGAAGGCCGGCAAGCGCTTGTGCACGGAAGAGGAATGGACGGCCGCCTGCACCGGCACGCCGCCGATCGACGAGAACAAGAACAACCAGTTCGCGGACGACAACGTGGAAGGCAACATGTACCCGTACGGCTCCTTCTACGAGGTCGGCATCTGCCGCGACCAGGAGGACAAGTACAAGGGCAAGGCCGGCAAGACCGGCTCCATGGAGAAATGCCGGACGCCGAGCGGCATCTTTGACCTCGCCGGCAACATCGGCGAATGGACCGGCGCCACCAAGGAAACCGCGGGCTTGATGGGCGGCCACAACAGCTCGGGCGAACGCGCGGCGTGCAACCAGCGCTCGGCGAGCTTCGGCATCGGCAACCGCAACATGACCACAGGTTTCCGCTGCTGCGCGGATTCAGACGTCCAGCAGGGCAAGATCGACGAGAGCAAGATCGCCAAGACCGACGGCGAGATGGTCGGCAAGCCCGTGCCCGCGTTTGACGCCAAGGACACGTCCGGCAACGCCATCAGCACCAAGGACTTCAAGGGCAAGGTCACGCTCATCAACTTCTTCGCCAGCTGGTGCGGGCCGTGCAAGAAGGAATTCCCGGAGCTGGTCAACCTCTACAAAGAAAACAAAGCCAAGGGCTTCCAGATCGTCTCGGTCGGCGTGGACCGCGAGAGCGGCAAGTCGCTGGAATTCGCCAAGGGCTTTGAAGCGACGTGGAGCGTGATTTCTGACGCGGAAAGCGAGCTGATGGGCCAGTTCAACGTCTACTCCATGCCGGCGACGTTCATCATCGACCGCCAGGGCATCGTGCGGTTCATGGACACGGGCTTCAAGCCGGAAGAGCAGCTTGAAAAACTGCGCTCGGCGGTCAAGAGTCAGCTTTGAGCCCTGCCGCAAACGTCGTAGCATGACGACGTGATGCTGCCGCTCCGCCTGCCACTTCTGCTCCTTCTCGCGCTGACTTGCGCGGCGTGTACGCGTGCACCCAAGCGCGAGCCGCTGCAGTGGCAAGCCGCCCTGCCCGGGCTGGACTATGCGCGGGCGGACGTCCTCGTCGGCCAGGACCAGCAACCCGTGACGGTTCACCTGCTGCGGCTGGAACCGCGCCAGTGGCAGCTGCGCGTGGTGACGCCAGAGAAGATGGGCCGGCCCTTGGGCAGTCCCGCGGATTTTCGCGCGGCGGTGCCCGGTGCGGTCGCGGCGATCAATGGCGGCTTCTTTGACCCTGCCTACAAGCCGCTGGGGCTGCTGGTGGACAACGGCCAGACGCTGTCGCCGCTGCGCCATGTGGACCACGGCGTGTTTGCCATCGCCGCGCAACAGCCGCTGATGCGCCACGCCCGCGATTGGAAAGACCTGCCAGAGGTCGAGTTCGCGGTGGAGTGCGGCCCGCGCCTGCTGGTGGACGGCCAGCCGCTGACGTTCAAGCCGGGGACCGCGCGCCGGACCGCGCTGGGCCATGACACGCAAGGGCGCGTGCTGCTTGTGGTGAGTGAAGGCGTGCTCCAGTTGCATGAATTGACTACTTTTCTGCAGCGACCGGAACACGATGGCGGTCCGGGGCTTTCCGATGCGTTGAATCTCGACGGCGGTCCCTCCACGATGCTGGAGATTGACGCGGGACCGGTGCATGTCAGCGTACCGACGCCAGTGCAAGTCCCCGTGGGGATTGTCGTTTCCCCGCGCCCGGGCTAGCGGCTCGAGCCGCCGATCGCTTTGTTTGGCAAGCGTCACTGTTTCGGGCAGACTTGCGGGTTGCGTCTCACGCCGGCCGACGTGTGCCTTGGTGCATGCAGCCGTCAGACTCGGAGGTCGATCGTGTCCCGTTCCAGGGCAATTGTGCAAAATGACGTCGCGCTTCGCTGCGTGGCTCAGGTCTTGCTGCTAACGTTTACCACCGCTTCCCTGCTCATGCCGCTGCCGCAGCGCTGGGGCGGGAGCCAGGCTTGGGCCCAGGAAGCCGAGAAGCCGAGCGTGGGCATCGTGCCCTTTGCCCGCAAGGGTGAAGTGGGCGTGCTGGCCGCCGCGCGCATTGAGGAGTACCTGCGCCAGATGCTGAGCGCCGGTGATGCGCTCAAGCCGCTGCCGGCCAAGGTCATCGACTCGGGCAAGCCGCTGGTGCCGATCGTCAAGGAAGTCAAAGAGAAGCCGCAGTCGCCCGCGCAGAAAGCGCTCGATCGCGCCGATACGCTGTCCGTGACCGCGCGCACGATGGTGGAAGAGAACGAGGACCCGGCGGACATTCTCAAGCTGCTGAAGGCTGCGGCGCAGCGCTATGAGGACAACTTCGTCGAGCTCGTCGACTTCACCAAGCTGGTGGACGTCTACGCGCAGGCCGCGACCATTTCGCTCAAGCTCAACGACACCAAGGGCGCCAAGGAATGGCTGGAAAAGGCCGTGGTCCTGCAGCCGACGTTCGTTGTGGACACGCGCAAGGCTTCCAAGCCGTTGCAGCAGGCGCTCACGCAGGCGCGGCAGGGCCTGGCCGACAAGGAAGGCGCGAACCTGAGCATTGACTGCCCCATCGCGGGCGCAGACGTGTTCGTCGACGGCGTCAAAGTTGGCAATTGCCCCAGTCAGGTCAAGGACTTGCTGCAGGGCACGCACTACGTGCAGGTCCGCAAAGTGGGCGCGCAGCCGTGGGGCCAGACGTTCGTCGCCAAGGGCAAGGACGGCACGATCAGCGCCAACATCAAGATCGACGAGGACCCGACGTCCATCGGCCTCACCGTTCCGCCCGAGGACATCAAGGCGTTCGCCGGCAGCGGCAACTTCCACGAGAAAGTCTTCAAGAACATGGCCGCCATGTTCAGCAAGCAGGTGGGCGCGCAGTACCTGCTCTACGGCGTCGTGTCCAAGAATCCGCGGTCGCTGGAACTGCACTTGTTCCTGTTCCAAGCGAAGACCAAGCGGGTGTGCGCGCTCGACAAGGTGGAATACCAGCCGACGCTCGGCGATCTGCAGATGAAGACGCTGGATTCAGAAGGTCGCGTGCGCGCGGCGCTGACGACGTGCAAGGAAGTCGAGGACTTGCCGGCGGTGTTTGACGCCAGCGCGGAAGCCAAGGCGGAGACGCCCGCGGCAGCCGTCGTGCCCGTCGCGCCGCCGCCGACGCTGGAGCCAGAAGAAGCGCCGCTGCCCAAGCCCAAGCCGGAACCCAAGCCGGAGCCGAAGATTCGCCCGGTGGCCAAGGCTGAGCCGGCGATTGACGCGAACGCCGATCCGTACGCCGGCCTGCTGCACGATGAAGACGAGACCGAGGCCAAGCCCTGGTACAAGAAATGGTGGCCCTGGACCATCGCTGGCGTCGTCGTCGCCGGTGGCGTGGGCGCTGCCATCTATGCCGCCACGCGCCAGCCCGCGCCTGCGACCGGGTTCTCCGCCGTCGGGATCATCCCGTGAGCCGTCTTGCGCTTTCTACCGACCGCGCCTGGAGCGAGATCATGCTGACCCTTCGCATCAACAACTTGAGCCGCATGGTGGCGCTCCCCGCGCTCGCGCTGCTCTCCGCCTGCACCGCAACCACGACGGCGCCGTCGACGAAGATCGTCGTCAACGTGCGCGTGCCGGCCAACGACGACAATCCGCTGGGGACCGTCGATTCGCGCTTCATCGCGCTGATCGCCGACTTTCCTGGGACGGACGGCAAGCTGTTCGACATCCAGCGCTACCAGCCCGGCGTGCAGGTGAAAGTGCCGACGGTGCCCTTTGGTCCGGCGCGGCAGATTCGCGTGGACGTGTACAAGGGCGAGGACCAGCCGACGGTGCCGTTTGCCCGCGGGACTTCCGTGCCGGTGGACATCTACAGCACGTCGGCGGGCGTGGAACTGCATCCGTACGTGACCCGCATCAACAACTTTGCCGCGGTTTTTGGCGAGCCGGGCGCCGATGGCGCATCGCCGCAGACGGTGCTGGCGTCACCGCAAGTTGGCACGGGGATCGCAGCGCTGCCCAACGGCAAGGTGTTGATGGTCGGCGGCGGCGTGCCCAAGGCGTCGGCCAAGAGTCCATTTGACCCGGCGAGCTACGCGTCGTTCACGTCGACAATCGGCGTCTACGATCCCGATTCGCGCAGCTTGGTCACCGCGGAAGATCCCGCCAACCAGTTGGCGACGCCGCGGGCATTCCACACCATCGCGGTCGGCCAGACCGTCGCAGCGATTGTCGGCGGCGTGGAGATGGATGAGCAGGGCAAGCCGCGCGCGTCCAACAAGATCGAGTTCTACAACGTGACGACGGGCGAAGTGACGAGCCCGACGCAGACCGAACCGAACCTGCATTTTGGCCGCATCGCGCCGACCGTCATCCAGATGTTCGAGCATCAGGACTACTTCCTCATCCTCGGCGGCAAAGGCAATGAAGACTGCCCCGCCAATCCGCACGACGGCCTGTGCGGCGGCAACACGTGGGAAATCTGGCACGCGACCGGCGGTTTCAAGGCCATGGGCCAACTGTCCACCGCGCGCTGGCACCACGCGGGCGTGCGCGTGCCCGGCCCAGACGGCGGCTTCGTGATGCTCGTCGGCGGCGAGAACACACAGGGCGCGGTCAAGACGATGGAGGTCGTGCAGTTCACGGTCGCCAACGGCAGCGTGCTCGTGTCCGACTCACTGACCAATTGCCCGGCCGACTGCCCGGCCAAGCCAGCGGGCTTCCTGTGGAATCCGGTCTCGTACACCGACCAGCCGGTGCGGATCTGGCCCGCCGCGCTCTTCGTCGCCAACGCGGCGATGCAGTACTACCACGTCTACATGATCGGCGGCTTCAGCGACGTCGACCACAAGGCCGCGGCCAAGTCCGTCGACGTGTTCGACATCGTCCAGAGCCAAATCATCGCGAGCAAGCAGATGGCTTCAGGCCGCGCAGCGCCCATCGTTGCCGCCGTCGCAGCCGGTCCGAGCGCCGGTCAGGTGCTCATCGCCGGCGGCAGCAGCACGGACACGAACCACTGGAACAGCGGCGAATTCCTGCATGTCGACAGCGACGGCAACGGCGGCCTCGCCATCAACATCGACAAGATCGAGAACTTGATGGGCGACGGCGACCGCACGCTCGGCGCGGCGACCGGCTTGAGCACGGGCCACGTGCTGATCCTCGGCGGCACCGGTGGCACGGCCACGAGCCTCACAGGGCGGACCGACGCCCTGCTCTGGAATCCCTACTAGCAGCTTCTCGACCCCTTGCCCCGTTGCGCGCGCCATGGACGCAGGAAGACGACGCACATGATTCACGTCCAGCGGAATTGGCGTGCACGGGCAACGGGATGGCTCCTGTCGCTTGCCTGCGCGCTGATGGCCGTGGCGCCCGCGAATGCGCTCGTCGTGGGCACGTACCCGTCCGCGCCCAAGGCGTTCAAGGTCTACGGCAAGTCGGTGCAGATGGGCGCCAGCCTGGTCACCAACTTTGTCGACTACCGCTTCAACGACAAGCTGCTCTCCCAGAGCTCCGACACCGTCAAGATCAGCCAGAAGATGCCGGAGGACGCGGTCATCGTCGCCGCGTATCTCTACTGGGGCGCGTCGGAGCCCAACAGCGGCTATGACAACACCGCGGTCGTCACCTTGGCCGACGGCGCACAGCAGACTTTGGCGGCCGACGGCTGCGAAACGCGCACCGATCCGACGCCGAACGGCACGGGTTCGCACTACTACTGCCGCCGCGACATCACGTCGCTTTTGCAGTCGCACCCGGGCGCGGATCACTGGAACGGCAACTACACGGTCGGCGGGATTGACGCCAAGGTCGCCAACATCGCCCAGGTGACCGCGCAAAACCCCAACGCGTGCAATGGCTTGACCAAGCAGAACGGCCAGCCGGAGAGCGTGTGCTGCGAGCAGGGCGACATCGGCTGCCAAGCGCGTTACGCGTCGTGGTCGATGGTGTTTGTCTACGACACCAAGTTCAGCGAGACGACGCAGCGCGACGTGTTCCTCTACGACGGCTACGTCCTGCTGGACGAACAGCAGAACTCGCTGGGACAAATCAAGTTTACGATCAATGACTTTCTGGTCGCCGATCCGCCCGATGCGCAGCTGACTTACTACGCGATGGAAGGCGACAAGCAGCTGGGCAATCCGGAGCAGGATCCGGGCAACAACGGCCCCGACAGCCCGCCGTGCGCGACGTGCTGGGACTTCGTCTCCTTCAATGGCGTTGAGTTGACCGGCGGCGCGGGCAACAACGAACCGCACAACATCATGAACTCGACGCCAGAGACCGGCATCGATCTCGACACTTTTGACGTCTCGACGCTGGTCAAACCCAACGACACGTCCGCGTCGCTCGTCGTCTCGTCGGGCAACGGCTCGCTCGCGGACAACGACCAGCAAGTGACGATGGCCGGCGCGGGCGAGTTCTTCGTCTACGGCTGGTCGCTCCTGCAGGTCAACCGCAAGGCGCCGAATTTCAAGAGCACCGTCAACAAGTTCTACGCCAACTTCACGGAAGCCTCGCCCGGCGACGTGCTGACGTACACCGACGATTTGCTCAACACCGGCCCGCTGGATTCAGACAACACGACGCTGAAATTCGCGACTTTCCCGCCGCCGGGCACCGACTACGTCCCGGGATCAACAACCGTCGACGGCGTCATCGTGCCCGACGTGGGCGGCCAGAGCGCGCTCGCGGGCGGCCTGAATCTCGGCGTGCTGACCAACGCCGCGGGCGGCAAGTCCAACCGCACGGTCACGTTCAAGGTCAAGGTCAAGGCCGTGCCGGGCGTCACGGAAATCGACAGCGCCGGCCTGGTTTCCTACACCTACGTCAGCGCCAAATACAGCGATTCCATCGCCACGCAGACTTCCGTGGTCAAGCTCGTCCCGCCGCAGCTGGCGCCGCCGTCCTTGGCCGTCGCGCCGTTCAAGCAGAGCCCCGCGGGCACCGTGACGTTCACGCTGACGCTGCAGAGCCTGTCCGCCACGGCCATTTCCGTCGACACGCTGGGCTTTGACCTGCCGGCAGAGCTGGCGTTCGTCTCCGCGACCGGTCCGGGCACCAACAAGTCGACCGCGACCGGCGGCGTGAGCAACAGCGGTCAGGTCCGCTTTGACGTCGTGCCGATCCCGTCCGGCCAGCAGGCCATCTTCACCATCACCGCGAAGGTCAAGGATCTGGCGGCGTTGCAGGCGCTGGGTATCAATCCGATCGCCGGCCACATCGTCAACAGTCAGGGCAGCGTGGTGCTGGGCACCAAGACCTACAAGACGGACGATCCCAACCAGCCGGGCGCGGAGAATCCGACGGCGCTGACGCTGCAGGTGCCGTCCAACCTCAGCCAGTCGACCAAAACGGTGACGGATCTGTCGCCCGATACGCCGCTGCTGCCGGGCGATCAGGTGAAATTCACCATCAATATCCAGAATACGGGCGCCGGCGACGCGGCGGTCAACGTCAGCGATCCGATTCCGTCCGGCCTGAGTTTCGTGTCGTCGCAGAGCCCGGAGCTGACGCTGGCTGGGTCTGTGCTGACGGGCAGCGTCGTCGTGCCGGCGGGCCAGACCAAGTCGTTGAGCTTCACGGCGCAGGTCAAGGCGGACACGACGCCGGGCGCGACCTTCCAGAACGTGGCGACGCTGGCGCCGACCGATGGCCAAACACCGACGGTGGTGCAGACGCCGGTGACGACTGTGCAAGGCGGCCCGGATCTGTCGACGTCGGTGCTGACGGTCGCGGATCAGAATGGCGGCGATCTGGAGCCGGGCGATACGCTGGGCTACACGCTGACGCTGACGAATACCGGCAAGATCGCGACGGGCGCGCTGCAAATCGCGCTGCCCGTGGACAAGAGTCTGGAAGGCGTGACGGCGATCGACGGCGGCGGCGCGCTGGATGCGGGCAGCAACAGCATCTTGTGGAGCACGGTCGGCATCCCCGCGGGCGGCCAGCTGGTCCTGCACTTCACGGCGAAGGTCAAGGCGGCGACGATCAACGGCACGGCGATCGCCGCGATTGCGACCGTGACGGGCGGGCAGTTGCCCAAGCCGCAGACGATCAGCGCGACGGTGAAGGTGCAGGCCAATCCCAACATCGCGACGTTCACGGATGTGGCGACGTCGTCGGGCGGGAGCACGTTCAATCCGGGCGATACCGTGACTTACACGATCCAGCTGCAGAACACCGGCAAAGGCGTGGTGACCAACGGCGTCCTGACGACGACGCTGGACCCGGCGCTGGGCACGATCGTCGCGGCGGCGGGTGGCACGGTGGCAGGCCAAACGGTGACGTGGCCGGTCGGCACGCTGCAGAACACCGATCCGCTGAAGACGCTGACGGTGACGGCCAAGCTGGTGACGCCGCTGCCGCAGGGCAAGTCCGTGAGCAATCAGGTGACGCTGACGGGCGACGGCCTGCTGGCGCCGGCGCTGTCAGACGATCCCGCCAAGCCGGGCAAGACCGATCCGACGGTGTTTGCGGTGACGTCCGCGCCGAACCTGACGACTTCTGACAAGAGCTACGTCGACTCCAACGGCGGCTCCGTCCAGGGCGGCGACAAGCTCACGTTCTTCCTCCACCCGCGCAACACCGGCAGCAGCCCGGCGAGCAACGTCGTCGTGACCGATGTCCTCGCGCCGCAGTTCACGCAGGTCACCGTCACGGGCGGCACGTTCAACGCCGCGACGTCGACCATCACGTGGAACGCGATTCCCAGCCTCCTGCCCGGCGACAAGCCCGAGCTGAGCTTCACCGCCGTCGTCGACAAGGCCACGCCAAGCGGCACGACGGTCAGCAACACCGGCAAGATCAGCTTCACGGAAACGCCGTCCAGCGCGACGACGAACACCATCAGCTTTCAGGTCGTCAACCTGCCCGACTTTGGCGCGAGCACGAAGTCCGTGAACGGCGCGCAGATCCAGGCGGGCGGCGCGGTGACGTACAGCCTGAGCATCGTCAACTCCGGCAATCAGGCGGGCACCGGCGTGGTCGTGACGGACGTGCTGCCCAAGGAGCTGGAGAACATCCAGGTCGGCCAAAACGGCGCGTACAACCCGACGACAGGCACCGTGACGTGGACGCTGGGCAACGTGGCCGCGGGCGCGAGCACGCCGCTGACGGTGAGCGGGACGGTCAAGAAGCCGCTCGACAACGCCACGCACGTCTGCAACCAGGCGCAGATCAAGGCGAACGAGAACCCGGCGGCGTCGTTCACCAGCCCGCCGAACACGGCGCTGACGCCCGCGGGAACGCCGACGTGCTTTGACGTCGCGAGCGCGGCCGTTGTCGTCCTTCAGAAGAACGTGTTTGCGACGGCGGGCGGCCAGCAGCTCAACCAAGCGACGGTCAAGCCGAAGACGGCGCTGACGTGGTCCATCAAGGTCAAGAACACCGGCAATGCGCTGGCCAAGTCCGTGACGGTCGTGGATCCGCTGCCGGCTGGGCTGGACAACATCGTGGCGCTGGACGGCGGCGCGGTGGATACCGCCAAGAATCAGGTGACGTGGCCGGCAATCGCGTCTCTCGGCGTGAATGCCGCGGATGAAGTGACGCTGCGCTTCACGGCGACGGTCAAGACCGGGCTGGACGACGGCACGGCGATCCAGAACCAAGCGCTGCTGACGTTCACGGGCCAGCCGACGGCGCAGAAGTCCGATGATCCGACGACGCCTGCGGCCAACGACCCGACGACCGTGAGCGTGCAGTCCAAGGTCGATTTCTCCAAGGCCAAGCTGACGGTCGTGGACGTCAATGGCGGCGACGTGCGCCCGGGCGACGCGCTGACCTACACGCTGACGCTGCGCAACGATGGCGATGGCGCGGCCAAAGCGACGACGGTGACGCTGCCGCTGGATGCGCGCCTCGGCGAAGTGACGGCGAGCACTGGCGGCGTGGTGCAAGGCGCGGGAACGCCGGGTGGCACGGTGACGTGGGCGATGGGCACGCTGGCGCCGGGCGATGCGGCGACGCTGACGGTCCAGGCCAAGGTCAAGACGCCGCAGCTCAACGGCGCGGTGATTGTGGAGCAGGCGCAAATCACGGCGACGGGGCTGCAGGTGCCGGTGCTCTCGGACGCGGACCTGACGACGGCGATTCGCGAGCCGACGATGCTGACGGTTGTTGCGAAGGCGGATCTGTCGCCGAGCCATTGGACCGTGCAGGACGTCAACGGCGGCCTGCTGGAGCCGGGCGATCAGGTGAACTTGGGGCTGGTGCTGCAGAACAAGGGCGACGCGCTGGCGCAGCTCGTGAACATCCAGACGCTGCTGCCGCCCGTAGGCCTGACGGACATCCACGTTTTTGACGGCGGCACGCTGACGGCGGGGACGATCGCCTGGACGGTGCCGATTGTCTCGATTACGCCGACCGGCGACGTCACGCTGCACGTGAGCGCGACGATCGCGCCGGGAACACCGGACGGTTCGCTGCTCAACGTCATCGCGCAGATTCCCAACGTGGCGCCGAATCCGACGGCGACGCTGAAGGTCGTGGCGCAGCCGAACCTGAGCCAGTCCGCGCTGACGTCTGACGACGAGAGCGGTTGGGTGCAGAAGATTGGTCAGGCCGCGCCGGGCCACGTGGTGCGCCTGGAAGTGAAGCTGAAGAA
>CAINLT010000542.1 GCA_903850505.1 uncultured Myxococcales bacterium
AAACACCGTCACAACCTGCGCGTCCGGCCCCAGCTCGCGGGCGATTTGCTCGGCCGCGCAGAAGTTCAGGCCAGTCGACGGACCGACCGGAAAGCCCTTGCGGATTAGGGCCTTGGTCGTCCGCAGCGCGTCTTCCTCGTCCACGTCCAGCTCGCGCAGGCCCGGCAGCGCCGCGTGCGTGTAGAGCTTGGAGATGCCATCGACGACGCCCGGCACGCGCGTGGAAAAACTGCAGCACTCAATTTCCGCGTGCGGGCCATCGCCAGCGACCCGGACGGGACGCGCGGCGACCGGAATCGTCGGACAGCCCGCCTGGCTGAACGCGCTGTACAAGCCGACAATCGTCCCGCCGGTGCCGACGCCGCTCACGACCGCGTGGACCATGCCGCGCGGAATCTGCGACAGGATCTCCTGGCCGGTCCACAGCCGGTGCGCCTCGGCGTTGTCAGGATTCTCAAACTGCCGCGTGTGGAGCGCGCCGTGCTGCGTGGCATAGCGCTCCGCCGTGTCGATCGCGCCGCGAATGCCGGCTTCCCGCGGCACGAGGATGATCTCGGCGCCGTACGCGCGGATCATCAGGATCCGCTCGTGGCTCACGCCTTCGGGCATGACGGCCACGAATTTCAGGCCCATCTGCGCGCACGTCAGCGCCAGCGCGATGCTCGTCGATCCCGAGGAGGCCTCCACGACCGTGCCGCCTTCCCCCAACTGCCCCATGCGCCAGGCTTTCTCCAGCATGTAGCGGGCGATGCGGTCCTTGGTCGAGCCGGACGGATTGAGGAACTCGAGTTTGCACCAGATAAGCGGCGCGTCGTCGTGCAACTGCACCGGCACCAACGGCGTCGGCCCGCACAGGTTGAGAAAGCGCCCGAGTTGCGGCAGCGGACGATACACGTTGACGTTGGCCATCAGTCACCCCGGGCGGAGGCTAGACACTGTGCGGAGGAAGGGCAAGCTGTGGCCATTGACCTGCGTCAAGGGCTGGCGTGATCCCGGTGAATGCGCGCGCCATTCAACCGGTCCAGCATGGGATTCTTGGCCGATGCGTTCGCCCAGCGGACGCCACAAGGGGGAAGCGCCATGACAATTGAACACCATGACCTGTATCGTGAATTTCCAGAATACCGCGCTGTCATCGCGGCCCTGAAGGCGGCCGATCCGACCTTCGCCGCGCGGATGGCGACATACGACGAACTGGACGCGGAAATTCACCTCCACGAGAACAACGTCGCGCCGGTTGCCGACGAGTACCTGGAGGCCAAGAAGATCCGCCGCGTGCAGTTGAAAGACGAACTGTACGCAGCGCTGCGGACGTCCGGGCTGAACTGATTTTGCCCCCAGCGCCGGTCTCCGCTATCGTGGCGGTCGCGACGAGCGGGAGCGGCGAACATGACGATCAAGATGTGGAATGCGTCAGCATGGGTGCTGGCTTGTGTGGTGCTGTCAGCGTGCGGCAACGCCGCGACGTCAACAACGGCGGCAGATGATGCGGCGGCGGATGCGAGTGACGCTGCGTTGGACGATGCAGCGCCAACCGTTCGCGAAGATCTGACTTGGCCGCCGGACAAGCCCGGGCCTTTTCAGGTCGGCTATCGGACGTTTCCGCTGACCTACGTGCCCGCGCCCGATGGCGTGACGCGCACGATTCAGGTCAACGTGTGGTATCCGACCAACGATGCGACGGGGACGCCGTCCGTCTACTTTGACGCCTATCCGGTGCCGCACGACGACGTCTTCAAGGACGCGTCGCTCGCGCACCCCGTGGACGCCGCGGGCTATCCGGTGCACTTGTTCACGCACGGCCATCTCGGCTTTGGCGGGTCCGCGCCGTACATGGTGCGGCACTTCGCGACGCACGGCTGGATCGTGATCGCGCCGGATCACACGGGCAACACGCTGGTCAACAACGCCGATCCCAAACCGCCGGCGATCTACTGGTGGCGCGAGACCGACGACGAGGCGTGCCTCGATTGGCTGGAAAAACTGCCGCCGTCCGACCCGCTGTACGGCAAGGCGCGGACGGACAAGGTCTTCCTGTCCGGGCACAGTTTTGGCAGCACCGATGTGTGGGCACTGGCGGGCGTGCCGTATGACGCCAAGATGATCGCGGCGAACTGCGCGGCGGGCAAGACCAACATCGATTGCGCGCAGGTCGCGCAGGACAAGTACAAGGCCGGTTTCGCCGACAAGCGCATCGCGGGCGCCGCGCAGCTGGCCGGTGGCGTCGACGACGGCGTGTTTGCCCCGGAAGCGCCGACCGCGGTGACGATTCCGATGCTGATCATGACCGGCACGGACGATCAGGGCCATCCGTCGGCCCCGCTTTGGGATCCGCTGCCGCATGGATGGTGGGTGGAGATCACCGGTGGCTGCCACCAGACGTTTGGCCTGGGCGACTGCAATCCGCCGATGACCGCTGAAGTGGGCACGCCGATTGTCTGGACCTACACGCTGGCGCTGGCGCGGCGGGCGGTGCTGGGCGACACGGGGGATCAGGTCAAGGGCATCCTGGACGGCACGACGCCAGTGTCGCCGCTGGCCGCGCTCAAGACGAAATAGCCGCCGTCACGCCTTCTGCAGTTGCGCCGTCAGCCGCGGCAGGATGCCCGACAGCCCACGGTGGCTCACGCTGAGCACGAGATCACCGCTCTGGCGATAGTGGATCGTCGTGTCGTGGTCGACTTCACTGCCGCCCCAGATCACGATCAGGCCGCGCGCCGCCTGCGCCCGCTTGCTCTCGCCGGGCCGCTTCTTGCCCACAGCGTCGAGCGCAAAACCCGGATTCAGTTCGCGGTGCAGCGCGCGCAGCGTCTCGCGGTAAGCCGGCGATCCGCCGATGAAGGTCACGCTTGGCAGCCGCGCCGCACCCATCGCTTGGGCAAACGCCCGATACGCCGCGCGCAAATCGGATCCGCCGCACAACTCGCAGCGTTCCACCGGCACCACCAGCAGCAACGCATCGCCCGCGGGCTCGCACGTCGGCGCGCCGCAGACCAGCGCCAGTCGATCGTTCAGCAGCTGCGCCAAGGGCTGCGGTTCCACGGCCATCACGGCGGTCAACAGCGCCTGCGGTTGCGCATTGGCCAACAGAGCCAGCGCCCGCAGCACTTCCGCCTTGGTCAGGCCGCGATCCGCCCACAGCGCCGTCTTGTCCGCCGCCGCGAGCCGCATTTCCAGCTCGCGCACGCGATCGCGGGCATCCTCCGCGCGCTTGTCAGCCAGCCGCCGCTCGCGATCAAAGCGTTCCTGCGTCGTCCGGGCCACGTCCAACGCCGCGCGGGCCTGCGCGACGTCAGCCTCCAAGCGTTGCAGCGCCGCCTTTTGCCCGGCGTTCTCCGTCCGCAGCGCGACAAGCTGCGGATCTTCCGGCGGCGGCGCAGGCGGCAGCGCCTTGGCCACCAGCGGTTTGGCCGCCACCGGCTTGGCGACAAAGCCAGTTTCCTTGCGCTTCTCCTGCTGGAACGCACCCAGGAAGTCGTCCTCACGCATTTCATCGAGCTTCTTCATCTGCGTCTCCTGCGCTGCACACTACGGGCCAGCGCTGCAGGGGGCAAGCCCGCTCTTGCACACACTGGGCTTCACGAATGCGCGCCCGCACCGTACACTCGCCGCATGAAGCTGACGGCCTCCGTACACGGCGATTCCTTTACCTTCAAGAGCCTCAAGGACGCGCTGAACAAGGCGTCTGAGCTGAAGTCCGGCGATCGCGCGGCGGGCCTGGCGGCGCACAATGCCCGGGAGCGCGTGGCGGCCAAGCGCGTCATCGCCGACATGCCACTGCAGAAGTTCTACGAATTTCCATCTGTTGCCTACGAACTCGACGAAGTGACGCGCGTCATCATCGACGACCTGGACGCGCGCGCCTACCAGAAAGTCAGCGGCTGGACCGTCGCGCAACTGCGCGAGTGGATCCTGGATCGCAAGACGACGGCCGATGAGATTCGGGCGATTTCCATGGGCCTGACGCCGGAAATGATCAGCGCGACCGCCAAGCTGATGTCGACGATGGACCTCGTGGTCGCCGGCAAGAAGATCACGCAAGTGCGCCGCTGCAACAACACGATCGGCCTGCCGGGGCGGATCTCGTCACGGCTGCAGCCCAATCACCCCGTGGACGACGTGCCGGGCATCCTCGCGGCGATCAAGGAAGGCCTGAGCTACGGCAACGGCGATGCGGTGATTGGCATCAATCCGTCAACGGAGAGCGTGGAGAATACCGCGGCGATCCTGCACGCGGTGAAAGACCTGACGCGGCAGCTGCGCATCCCGACGCAGGTCTGCGTGCTCGCGCATGTGACCGTGCAGATGGAGGCGATTCGCCGCTACAAGGCGCCCGTCGACCTGTGCTTCCAGTCGATCGCGGGCTCGGAGAAGGCCAACCGGAACTTTGGCGTCAGTTTGTCCCTGCTGGACGAAGCGTATGACCTGACCAAGCGCGAAGGCACGGCGGAAGGGCCGCACGTCATGTATTTTGAGACGGGCCAAGGCACGGCGCTGTCAGCCAACGCCCACCACGGCACGGATCAGACGACGATGGAGGCGCGCGCGTATGGCTTGGCCCGCCGCTATACGCCGTTCCTCGTGAACACGGTCGTCGGCTTCATCGGCCCGGAATACCTGCAGAACGGCAAGCAAATCACCCGCGCCGGTCTGGAAGACCACTTCATGGGCAAGCTCGCGGGCATCTCGATGGGCTGCGATGCGTGCTACACGAACCACGCGGACGCGGACCAGGACGATCAGGAAAACCTGGAGATGCTGCTGGCCAGCGCGGGCGTGAACTACCTGATGGGCATCCCGCTGGGCGACGACGTGATGCTCAACTACAACACGACGAGCTTCCACGACAACGCGCAGGTCCGCGAGCTGTACAGCCTGCGACCGGCGCCGGAGTTCGAAGCGTGGCTGGAGAAAGTCGGGCTGTGGCGCGCCGGCAAGTTGACCGAGCGCGCGGGCGATGCGACGGTCTTTGAGAGTCCGTGGAGCCTGCGCGCCGAACGGAAATACACCGCGACGCCGTAGCCGCCGTTAGGCGCCGAGCAGCAATAACCCGTCGTGTGGGACGCTTGTCGCTGGGTCGCCACGTGCGCCCGCTGCGCGATACGCCCGGCGACACACGGCTGGGACTTGATCGATTTGTGCTTGCACGAGCCCTTACGCCATCGGAATGCGCCAATTGCGCTTGCTGATCGTCGAATCGATGACGCACAGACCCAGCGTCCGCGTCTCGATGCTGATCGCGACGCGTGAATCGGCTTGGATCTTCTGCCAAGCCCGCTTCATGCCGTCGGACCAGTCGACGTCGTCGAACACCAGCAGCGCGCGCGGCGCCAGATGCGGCAATAGCTGCTCGAAGTAGTCCAGCGTCGCCTGCTCATCGTGGTGGCCGTCGATAAACGCGTAATCCACCGGCGCGGCTTCCGCAATGACGCCATTCAGCGTGTCCTGAAAGCGACCTGGCACGACGGTCACGTTGTCCAGCGCAAGCTCCGCAAAGTGTCCGCGCGCCACCGCCGCGAGCTCGGAGGCGCCTTCCAGCGTCCACAACCGCCCGCGTTCGTTGAGCTTCTGCGCCGCCGCCTGATAGCTCGCCGAGATGCCCACGCAGCAGCCAAGCTCGATGATCGTCGCCGGCTGGAACTTGCGGACCAGGTGAAACAGCACGGACGTCCACAGATACGGCTTGGACGCGTGGCTGAACGCGCCGAGCGTCTTTTCGATGAACCGGCCGCGGTACATCTCCTCCGCGCTCAGGTTGGCAGTCGGCGAACCTGCGCCAAAATCCTCCATGCGAATCAGCTGCTTGGACGCGTCAGCACGCTTGCGCAGCGCCTCGATGCTGTCCACCCACGCCCGCTCGCGGGTGGTCAGACGATCGTCCAGCGCCGCACCCAGCGCGTCCGCCAGCAGCCGGGACGGTTCGTCGCCAATCATCCGCAGCTTGTCGATTTCCCGGCGGCTCGTCAGCAGCCACGGCAGGGTGTGCGGCGTCAGGACCGCCTTGCGAATGAGGGACATGGAGACTCCGGAGGGCAAGGGGATCGTCAGCGACTGGGATACGCCAAAGCGCGCGACGAAGCGGCCGTCGACGATGCTGGAGGCGCACTAACCGGAATGAGCGGTGCCACGCAAACCGCCTGGGCGCGGATCCACGAGTCGCCCGGCATGCTCACGCCGACGGCGTCTTCCATTGGCAGGACCGGCGTAAACAGATCCACAAGCGCCGCGCCTTCACGTTCCGCCGGCGCAGAGGCCAGGCGGACGTGGTGGTGTGCGTCGTGCCCCTGCGAAACGGCGATGATGTCCTGCCAAAGCAGCGTCGCCTTGGCTTCCGCGGGCAGGTGCTTGGCAAACAGCGTGCGCACTTTGCCGTCGATGAAGATGCGCTCCAACGGCGTGCCCGCCGCGCGCGAGGTCTCGTCCAGCAACTGCCACCAACGCCACGTGCCCATCACGTCAATGCGGTTCAGCCGCACGCGCAGGTGGTCCGTATTGTCCGCGGTCACGTAGCTGATATCGGCATCGCGGCCGCCAGCGTGGGTCATGTGACCTGCCTCGCTGAGCATCAACCAGCGCTGCCAGCCGCCTTCCGTGGGCCGCCAGCGCACTTCGCCATTGCCGTTGCCGGGCTTGCGATCGTGCCAGCGCGACAGGCGGATTTCGATCGCGCTCTGCGGATCCAGCGTCGCACCGGGCATTTCACGCGCCAGCACGGTGATCTGCAAACCGGCGCGCTGGTCAACCTTGTGCACCATCCACACTTGGCGCTGACCGGCCACGGGGTCAAAATCGTTGACCTGCTCACTCTGAATCGTCTGACCGCTCGCCCACAGCTTCTGCACCGCGCGGGTCATGCCGGCCACGAGGCGCTTCTGCTGGCGCGGCTTGGGCAAGTCCGGCAGGAGCGCGTAGCGACGCGTGGCGACGCGCAACACCGTGCGGCCTTCGCCGTCCTCAGACAGCCCCCGGGCGAGGATGCGGTGTTCAAGCAGGACCGGCTGGTTCTGGCTGTGAAAGCGCTCGTGCTCCAGCGGAAAGTCTGCCGCCGTGTGCATTTCCGCCGCGCCGGGCTGACCGACGAGGAACTGCACTTCCGCGAGCAGGCGCTGCGTCTCGGACGGACCGTCGCCATCCAGGCTCGCCGCGTTCAGACCGGCAACGCGACCCGCCGTCGCCCGCGCTTCAGCGGATTGGCGGTCTTCCACCATGCGCACCAGCGTGCCGTACGACAGCTGCCCGCAGCCCGGCTGCGTCGCATCGGCGACCGTCACCCAATTTGTCGGCCGTTCGGCGCGAAACGCCTCGTGCGCCCGCAGGACCACGCGCGCCAGCGCCGGGCGCATCCAGCTGCGGCCGCGAAACTGATCGCGGTAGCCGAAACCACCGGTGCGCACTGCCGTCAGCCCGCGAAAGTCGATCAGGCCGCGGCACGCCATCTGCTCCAGACCGGCTTCCGCGACCTCGTGCAGCTGTTCCTTGGCGTCGCCGAGGCCGCGCACCCGCGCCAAGGTGTACTCGATGGCGTCAGGCTCCACCCATTGCAGCGGCGCAATGGCCGCCAGCGCGCGCGGATCGGCGGCCAACGCCGTCGACACGGGCAGGCTCAGGAGCGCGGCAGCAACGGTCAGGATGAGCTTCTTCACACGGCGAAGATGCACCCGACCGATAACTTGCGCCAGTTTTGTCAACTTTGGTTGCAACAACTCGAAATCCCGACTCTTTTCCAAATGCAAACTGTCAACCGCCAGACGAATGACCGCAACCCTAAGCCAGTACCTTTTGGCAGGCCGCGCGTCAAGCGTCTGGACGAGGTGCCCAACGCGCCGTGCTGTGGCAGAATCGTGCAGTTCCTCCTGAACGTTGGCCGCGGACCGGGCGACTCCCGGAGCAAAAAGCGAACGTGCGGGCCTTTCGGCGACCGATGCGAGGCAAGATGACAGATTTGCATACGGCGCCAAGCCAGATCCAGGAAGGTCCGCAGATCCACATTGGCCGCTTTCGCGGGGCGATCGCGAACCCCAACGTAACAGCGCCTGGCGGCCGTTGGCGCTTGAAAGAATGGAACTATTTGTCAATTGTCACCGAGACGCACTTCGTCGCGTTCGCGGTCGTGCAGCTCGGCTACGTCGCCAATCTGTTCTGCTACGTCGTCGATCGGCAGACGCATGCGATGTGGCAGATGGAGGCGATGTCCCCGTTCGGCGCCGGGCTGGAGATCGCGCGGAGTTCGCTGGTCGGGCGCACGGTCTGGGCGCGCGGCGCGAACCGCGTGGAGATCGAGGCGATCCCGCGGGGCTGGCGCGTCGATCTGGCGGTCCGGCTGGGCGACAAGTGGCTGCGCGGCTCCGCGGCGATCGATCACGGTGAAGGCCTCGCGCTCGTGTTCCCGCTGGCGCCCGGGCGGCTCGCGTACACGCACAAGGACGCCGGGATGCTGGCGGAAGTGCAGTTGACGCTGGATGACCAGCCGCTGCCACGCGATGGCTTGGCGACGCTGGACTGGACGCGCTCGGCGGCGCTGCGCACGACGCGCTGGAATTGGGCGTCGACGGCGACCCTCTTGCCCGACGGCCGGCGGTTTGGCCTCAATCTCTCCGCGCACGTGTACGACGATGCGGCGGGCGCGAGCGAGGAGAACGCGGTGTGGCTGGATGGCCATCTGCACGCGCTGGGCGGCGTGACGTTCAGCCTGCCCGCGTCGCCCGGTTCGGAGACCTGGCACGTGCGCGGCGCGGGAATCGATCTGGCATTTACGCCGCTGGGCGCGCGGCAACAGAACGTCAACCTGGGCTTGGTGCGCAGCCGGTTTGTCCAGCCCTATGGCCACTTTGCCGGTACCGTGACCCTGCCGGGCGGAGAGGAACTCGTGCTCCCGCCCGCGTTCGGCGTTGTCGAGGACCACCTCGCGGTCTGGTGACCCGCGCCGACGGTGGCGTTGCCGTTTCAGCAGTTGCCAATCCGTCAAGTTTCCCGAGCCGACGTCACTGGCTTCGCCGTCGCGTTTTCGCCACTTCAATTGTTTAGAGTTGTTAACCTTGCGTCGACTAGGATAGGGGAAGAGCATAGGCTGTGTTCAGGAGGTGTGCTATGCAGCGACTGGACAACACAAAGAAAGTCGGGGCCGGCCTGTTCATCCTCACTGCGTGCGCGATGGCCCTGCCGGCGTGCGTTGGCGAGCAGAGCAGCTACGGGGCCGACGGCCTCAGCCACGACGCCAGCGACGCCGCGAGCTACGACCAGGACGGCGCGCCGCCGAGCCCCATCGAAGGTCGCCCGTGCACCAGCAACATCGACTGCCAGACCGACACGCCTTGCGGCGTCGGCGTTTGCCAGGAGGCCAAGTGCCGCCTGCAAGCTGGACCCGACGGATTTGTCTGCGACGACAACGACATTTGCACGCTCCACGACGCCTGCTTCAAGGGCGCTTGCATCGGCTCAGCGATCCAGTGCTCCGACGGCAACGCGTGCACGTTGGACGCCTGCGATCCCAAGGCTGGCTGCGTCCACGCGCCGACCAACCAGTCCTGCAGCGACGGCGATCCGTGCACCGCGTACAAATGCACTGACGGCTCCTGCTATGCGGTCGGCTCCGCGTGCGACGACGGCAATCCGTGCACGCAGGAAGACTGCAGCGGCACGCTCGGCTGCCACACCGTCGCGCTCAGCGGCCCCGCGTGTGACGACGGCAATCCGTGCACGCTCCAGGACACCTGCACGTTTGGCGCATGCAAGGGCGGCGGGCTCTGCGACGACGACAACGCGTGCACCGCCGATAGCTGCGAGGGCACCAACGGCTGCAAACACGTGAACTTGACGCAGGTCTGCTCGGACGGTCAGGTCTGCACCAACTTTGACACGTGCGTCAACGGCACATGCAAGGGCACGATCAAGACCTGCGACGACGGCAATCCGTGCACCGCCGACACGTGCGACTCGAAAAACGCCGCGTGCAGCAACGTGCCGATCCTCGACGGCGGCGATTGCGACGACGGCAACCCGTGCACGTACGCGACGACTTGCAAGCAGAGCATCTGCAGCGGCCTGAGCTATGACTGCAGCGACGGCGATGTGTGCACCGACGACAAGTGCGTCTTCCCGAGCGGCGAATGCCTGCACACGCCGTCGTTCAAGTGCGCGAAATAGGCCTGCGGAGCTTGGTTGGAGCCTGAACGGCGCGCGCGCACATCCAGCGGCACGCCGTGGCTCGATCGCAAACCTCATTCACCAACTGTCGCTTTGGGTTGGCCGCTAACGCAGCCGAATGACGCCGCGCGAGACTTCGCTGGCAGCGTCCGTAAACACGCGATCCTTGTCCGAACCATCACCCGTCAGCACCACCTCAAACGGCTTGCTGGCCAGCGCGGCCATCGCTTCAATCGCGCTGGGCTCCTCCGAATCCGACGCTGCACCGTCGGTCACGGTGATGGACTCGCCCAGCGCCAGCAGCGAGAGGCGGTAAGCGCTCTCAGCCCAACTGCGCCGCGGCACAAAGTTCGCCAGCTTCTGCGAACCGCCCTTCTCTGCCAGCCCGGCGATGTCCGCGATGAAGCGGTCGAGCGCCGTGAACTCCGGCAGATCCATCTGGCCAGCCGCGGACTCGTCCGGCGGACCATCGGCCCAGCCCAGCGCATACAGGTCATCGGGCCGCGCGGGCACTTGCACGTACTCGTACTCCGCCTCGGAAAGCACGTTGTCCAGGATCAGGAACATCGGCGAGATCGGCTGGCTGACCATCGGCGCGCCGAAATCCGCCAGCGTCTGCAGATCGCAGCGCATGAGGAAGGTCGTGACGTCGGTCATCGACAGCCCGGTCGCGCCCAACTGCACGCGCTTGCGGCTCAGATCGCCGATCGCCCGCTGCAAAACCGCTTGCCATTGATGCAGTTCAGACAGCGCCGAGCCGACATCCTGCGCCGCGCGGTAGGCTTGGTCGTTCTCCAGATCGAGGCGCTCCACGCAGGTCCGCGCCCGACGCGCCCACGCGAGGTTGCGCTCAATCCGCGATTGCGCTTCCAGAACGCGAACTTCCGAGTGCGACCGCGCCGCCTCTTCCGCCGTACCGACGATGCGCCGCAAATTGTGATGCAGATGTCGCAAAGCCGGCGCCTGCTCGTGGCCCAGATCGCGCGTCAGCTCGACGTTGAGCACGCCCAGCGCGAGATCGCCTTCCTCCGGCTTGATGCCGAGGACGCGACTGATGACCGCGTAAAGCGCTTCACCGCGCTCGGTCAGCTGATGACAGCCTTCAATGACTTCCAGCCAGCCGCCCTTGCGCAGCGACTTCAGCACCGAGGAACGCGCGTCCGCCGTCAGCCAGGAAAAGTGCCGCGCCAGCACTTCCACGTCCCACTTCGTGCGATCCGAGCTCGCCAGTTCCGTCAGGACCGCCAAGCGGACGACGAAGCCCGCCTCACCCAAGCGCACCAAATCGCGCAGAAGTGTGAAGTACGCCATGCCGGCCTGCGCGGCCACGATGGAAGGCACGGAGCTGGCGGGGAAATTCGGCTCGAGCAGCGCCTCGAGATCGTCGCTCATGACCTCGTCGACCTCCGCCTCAGCCGACGAAAACGAGCTTGCGACAAGGACACGGGGAGAGGTTTGATTGCGGCGTTTGGCGAGCGTCATGGCGCGCAGAGCATGGCAGAACGCGGCTATTGCCGGCAAGTGCTGGTTGACCGAAAGCGGTAGACGCTGCACGATCAGCGCCCCATGGCGCAGACTCCGCACAACCCAGATCAGCTCGGCGACCGCAAAGGCGATCACCTCCGTATTGCCCTCGACCAGCAGGTGCAGCGGCCGGGCGCGGGCAATGGCCTCGCACGCTACCGCTTTGAGCTGTTGTCGCTGCCAGAACTCGATCTGAACCGCATCGACATGCGGTGCCAGTTGCTGGGCAAGACGCTGGCCGCACCGCTGCTGATCGGCGCGATGACCGGGGGCACGAACGAAGCTGGGCGCGTCAATCGCATCCTCGCGGAAGCCGCGGAGCGCACCAACGTTGGCTTCTGCTTGGGATCGCAGCGGCCGATGCTCGATCGGCCCGCGGAAGTGACGAGCTTCGATCTGCGCGACGTGGCGCCGCGGACGCTGATCATCGGCAACATCGGCGGGATCCAACTGCGCGATGAACTGGACGCGGCCAGCCTGGAAGCGCTGGCGCAAGCCGTCGGTGCTGACGCGATCTACGTGCACCTGAATCCGCTGCAGGAGGCGATCCAGCCCGAAGGCGATCGCGATTGGCGCGGCGTGCTGGACGCGATCGGCGAGGTCGCGGCGGGCGCCAACCTGCCGATCCTCGTGAAAGAAGTCGGCTGCGGGCTTGGCGAGGAAACGCTGCGGGCGCTGCGGTCGACCGGCATCGCCGGCGTGGAGACGGCGGGCGTGGGCGGCACGTCCTGGGCGCAAATCGAGGCGCTTCGGCAACATGCGCGGACGCCGCGGGCGGTCGCCGGTGCGGTACTCGCGGATTTCGGCACGCCGACGGCCGAGAGCATCATTCTGGCGCGCCGGGCGCTGCCAAACCGGCTGGTGATTGGCTCGGGCGGGCTGCGCGATGGCCTGGAAGTGGCCAAGTGCATCGCGCTGGGCGCAGACGCGTGCGCGATGGCGTGGCCGTTCCTCGTCGCGGCGCAAGATGGCGTGGAGGCTGTGGTTGCGGCGATCGACGGCGTCATTGAGACGCTGCGCATCACGATGTTCCTCGCCGGCGCGCCGGATCTGTTGCAGCTGCGGCAGGTGGACCTGCGCTACATCGAACACGCTGACCCGCGGGATCGCCGATGAGCATGACTGCGACTGGCCACGGTCACGGCAAGACGATCCTGATCGGCGAACACCACGTCATGGACGGCGCGCGCGCGCTCGCCATCGGCCTGCCGCCGTTTCGCACGGATGTGACCCTGACGCGCGGCGCCCCGGGCGCGCTCCACGTGACGCTGGAAGACGACGTTGACCCGATGGTGGCCAACGACACACGGCAGATGTTCGTCGCGGCTGCGCAAGCGGCTGGCCTGAGTGGTGCGATTGGCGCGCGCATCGCGTCGACAGTCCCGATGCGCCGTGGGCTTGGATCGTCGGCAGCGCTCGCTGTGGCCGCCGTGCGCGCGGCATGGCGACTTGCCGATCGCGCGGACCCCACGGCCGCGGAACTCCTGCAAGCGGCGCGGCAATGCGAGTCGATCGTCCATGGCAACTCGTCCGGGCTTGACCCGGCTGCGGCCGCGGGCACGGATCCAGTGCTCTTCCAAAGCGGCCAGGTGCTGAGGCGCGTGCATGTGGCGCCGGTGCTGGCGTCTGCGCGCTGGCTGCTGGCGGACATTGGCGCTTCCGTGCCGACCCGCGACGCCATCGCCATCGCGATTCACCACCGCCGCGAGCTGGGCGCAGACGCCGTCAAGGATCTGAATGCGCAGACGTCTGCTGCGGCGGATCAGGCCCTCGCGGCGCTGGAAAGTGGCGACCTGACGCGTCTGGCGATCGCGCTGCGCTCGGCCGGCGAAGCGATGGAGCCGCTGGGCGTCGTCAACGTGGCCATGCGCGAGGCGCTCGTCGCGATGCGCGCCGCCGGAGCGCTGGCCGCCAAACAGACCGGCGCGGGATTGGGCGGCATGTTGCTGGCCTTGTGCACGACGGAAGCCGAGGCCCAGGCGGTTGCGGCCGCCATCGCACCGCGCATCCGGACCTTCTGGACCCTGCCGATTTATCCGGAGCACGCATGAGTTTGCAACGCGTCACGGCTTTTGCGCCGTCCAACATTGCGCTGACCAAGTACTGGGGCAAGCGCGATCACACGCTCAACCTGCCGCTGGCGTCGTCGATTTCCGTGACGCTGAGCGAGCTGGGCTCGCTGACTGTGTGCGCACCCGAGCCGGGCTTGAGCCACGACGTCATGGCCGTGGACGATCGGCCGCTGGACGACGCGGGCATGATCAAGGTGCGGCGCGTGCTCGGCATCATTCGCGAGATGGCTGGCTCGGATGTGCACGCTGGCCTGAACTCGATCAACACCGTCCCGACAGCGCGCGGCCTGGCATCGAGCGCGTCGGCTTTCGCGGCGCTGGCCATGGCGGCTTCGCATGCGTACGGTCTCGACCTCGACAAGGCCACGCTCTCGCGGCTGGCGCGCACGGGCTCTGGCTCCGCGAGCCGGTCGATCCACGGCGGCTTTGTCCAATGGGAATGCGGCCAGAAGGCCGACGGTTCGGATTCGGAAGCGCGGCAGCTGTTCGCGGCGGACCACTGGCCGCTGACGATCCTCGTGGCGCAGGTCCGCGACGGCAAGAAGAAAGTCTCGTCGACAAGCGGCATGCGCATGGCGGCGTCGGATTCGCTGACGTTTCGCGGCTGGATTGAGCAGTGCGAAAAAGACGTCATCGCATGCCAAGCCGCGCTCGCGGCCAAGGACATGGAGCGGCTCGCGGACGTCGTGGAAGGCAACGCCATGGCGATGCACGGCACGATGATGGCGAGTCGGCCGCCGCTGTTGTACTGGCAGCCGGCGACGGTCGGCGTCATTCACACGGTGCGCAATCTGCGCGCTGAGGGCACGGCCTGCTGCTTCACGATTGACGCCGGTTCGTCCGTCGTCGTGCTTGTTGAACCGAGCGACGCGGGTCCCGTGGCGGAAGCGCTCGCGGCGATCGACGGCGTCGAGACGGTCCTGCAAACGCGCGTCGGCGAAGGCGCGCGACTGGTGCCGGAACGTGGCTGAGCTGCCGCCGGTCCCGGGCAAGCTGATGCTCGCGGGCGAGTATGCGGTGCTGCGGCCCAATGGCGTGGCGCTGGCGGTTGCGGTGGGGGAAGTGGCGCTGGCCGAGCTGACGGACGGCGCGGCGGACGTGACGCTGCATGCGTTTGGTCAGACATTTGTCCTCGCGGCGGGCACGCGCCATCCAACGGGCTTGCTTGGTTTTGTCGCCCGCGCCTTGAACTGGCTGGAGCAGCACCAGGGCGCACGGCTGACGCGGCATTTGACGCTGCATGTGGCGGGCGCAATCGGCGGCGCCAAGGTCGGGCTGGGCACGAGCGCGGCCGTTACGGTCGCGACGCTGCGCGCGGTGCTGCACGACGCCGGCACGCAGTGGCCAGCAGCGCAGGTGGCGGACGCCGCGCGACAGATTCACGGTGCGGGCCAGGGAGCCGGCAGCGGCTATGACGTGACGACAATCGCCCATGGCGGCTGCATCGCGTACCACCGGACGCCGGATCGCGCGGTGCGCCTGACGTGGCCAACCGGCTTGCACGGCGTGGCGCTGTTCTCCGGCGAGCCAGCGCCGACGCAAGCGGCGCTCGACAAGCTGCCCATGGCCGCGGCGCATCTGGACGCGATGCACGACGCGGCGCAGGTTCTCTTGAGCGTCTGGCAAGGCCCGGTGGCCGCCATTCTCGACGCGCTGCGGGCTTGCGACGCAGCATTCCTCGCAGCAGCCGCGGACGACGCCAGCCTTGTCCCGCCGCACGTCGTCGATCTGCGCGCGCGCATCGCGAGCCACGGCTGCCTTGCCCGGGCATCCGGCGCAGGCGGCGGCGACTGCGTCCTGGCATTCGCTGACGACGCCGAAGCGATCGCCCGCCTCGCCATTGACTGGCAAAGCAGCGGCGGCCACCTGGTCGCGCTCCTCCCCCATGACATTGCCCCGGAGGTCGCGTGAGCGCACCGCATTCCCAACCGCACCTGGAAACGCTGATCGCGCCGTTCATGGCGGACTGCGAGGAACTGGCGCTTAGCCTGCTGGTCCTGCCTCAGCCGCACGTGCCCGCGGGTGTGACGCGCCCGGCGGGGCAGGAACTGCTGACCGCCATGTGCCGCGACCAGCTGGCCAGCGGCGGCAAGCGGCTGCGCGCGCTTCTGACCCCAGCGCTCGTGGCGGCGGCGAACGGTCCGGTGGAGGCGGCGCGGGTGTTCGGCGCCGGCGTGGAGCTCATTCACAACGGCACGCTTGTCCACGATGACATCCAGGACGGCGACACGCTGCGGCGCGGCAGGCCAACGCTGTGGACGCAGTTTGGTGTGGCCCAGGGCATCAACGCGGGCGACGCGCTGCTGATGGGTGCCGTCGCGGGCGTGCTGCGCTCGGACGCGATTGAGCTGGACTTGCGGGCGACGCTTGGCGCGCTGCTGGCGGAAGCACTGTGCGAGACGATTCGCGGGCAGGTCGCCGACCTGGCGCTGCGCGACCTCCCACAACCCAGCTTGCAAGACGTCGAATCCGTGCATCTGGCCAAGACCGGGCCGCTGTTCTCGGCGTGCTTTGTTGGCGCGGTGCGGTTGCTGCGACGCGGACCGGTGGCGGAGAAGGCCGCGTTCGAGCTGGGTCGGGAGATCGGCCTGGCGTTCCAGATTCGCGACGACCTGCTGGACTTGCTGGGCACCAAAGGGCGCGGCGACGCGGGTGCCGACCTGCGCGAAGGCAAGCCGACGTGGCCCGTCCTGGTGGCGCTGCGCGACGTGCCGGGGCCAGAGGCCGATGGCATCCGCGCGCTGCTGCGCCAAGCGACACAAGGATCACCGCCGAGCGACGCGGACGTCGCCCAAGCCGTGGCTTGGGTGCGCGCTGTGGGCGGCGAAGCGACCGCGCGTGCGCATCTGGCCGCAACGCTGGCGCGCGCTGAGGCTGCGGCTGGCGAAGCTTTTGCGCCAGACGCGGCCGTCGTGGCGCTGGCGCTGTGTGAACGGCTCGCGCGGCTGGACGGCTGAGACCTCAGCCCTTGCCAAAAACGGCTGACACCGCGCTCACCCACGCCGACTTCTCCCCCACTTCCCGCGCCAACAGCCGCGCGAGATCGCCCGCCAAGCCGGGTTCGCCAAACGCCGTCGCGCAGTCCTTGAGGCGCAGCAATTCGTCCTTGAGCGTACGCGCCGCCACGTTTGTCACGACCAGCGAATGAACCCGCAGCGCGCGCACCCGGAACGCCGCTTCCGGCGACAGCGCCTCCAAATGCACCAACGCCTCGCGCTGGAAACGCTCCCGCAGCGGCCATTGCAGCGCCACGTCCAGCAGCGCGCTCACCGCATCCGGCTCCAACGCCAGGCGCTCGGCCAGCCACGCAATGTCATCTTCCGCCAGCGCCTGAGCCGCCAGCGTGTGCCGCCGCTCCGGCCAAGCGGGACCGGCGTAGAGTTGCGCGAGCTGGTTGAACGTCTGCAGGTTGGGACCGCGCTGCCATGCGACGTTGGCGAGCTGCTGCGCCGACCTTGGGTGTTCCGGAAGCGCCGCCGCCAGCGCCGCCGCCATCAGCGCCTGCCACGTTTCACCGCGCGGATCGTAGTGCTCGGCGACCTGCAAGACTTCGCCCGCCCGCCCTTGCGCGCCCAGGACTTCCGCCAGCGCCAGCGCTCCCGATCGCATCGGCGGCCACAGTCGCGCCAATTCCAGCGCCGCGGGCAGGTCGTCATGACGCACCAGCGCGACGACGAGGCCATCGGCCAGCGCATCGCGGGAAGTCGGCGTTGCCACCTCCCGCCAGGTCGCCCGCTGCGCGAGCACGCGGCCCGACAGCATCTCTGCGAGCGCCACAGCGAGCTCTGGAGATCGAATCGCCGCATGTTCCAGGCCAATCGCCAAGTGAACCGCGACCTGCGGATGGCCCGCCTCGGCGAGATCGAACAACAAATTCCATTGCGGGCCCAGATCCAGCGGCCGATCCAGCGCCATGCGCGCCAGCAGCCGAATCGCCGGCTCAACGGCCTCCGGCATTCCGCTGAACACGACCTTGGTCGCGCCCAGCGCCGACAGCAACCGCACCGCCAGTTCCCGGCCCAGGGCGTGGTCCTCGCGCGCCTGTACCTCGAGGCGATCCACCAGCGCGAGCAAGTCCTGGATGTCGTTGGGACCATGGCGCAGCGATTGCCGCCAACCCAGCGCGACCATGTCAACGGCGGCGTCCAACGGCAGCCGCGCGAGATCGCTCAACATGCGCGCCGGCTCCAGCGCCTTCTCCGGCAGGTTCGGCCGCGCCAGCCGGGACCGCAGCGCCGCGAGGACGTCCGTCTGTTGCGCCACAGCCGCGTGCGCTTGGCGGGCCAGCCGCGCCGACTCCAGCGCGACCGCCACCGCGTGGGCGCACGGCGCATCGCCGCACGAGCACGAGGCATGCAGTTCTTGACGGACTATCGACAATTCGACACGTTGCGGAACACCGTCAAAAACCGACGCCGTAAGTAGGTTTTCCGCCAGCGGTCGGACACGCCCAACCGCACCGTCCCGCTGCAGCCGCGCCCCTTGCGTACCCGCGCGCGCGCCCGCCCACGTCACGGTCGACAGCCGCTGCAGGAGCGGTGCAAAGGCCGCAAATACGCTGCGTTCGTCGATTTTCATCGGGTGCCGTTGCGGAGGGCCGCGATGCGGAGGTGTTCCGCGAGAATGTGCGCGATTTCCGGCTGGCACGTGCCGCCGCAGGGACCGCAGCCCGCCCACGTCGCGTCAAAGATCTGGGCGAGCGTGCAGGCGCCGCCCGCGATGGCCGCGTCAATCCGCGAACGCGGGACGGCGTTGCACAGACAGACGAGCGGATCGCGGCGGTCGTGCTTGGCTTTGCGCATGTCAGCCCAATTGGTCCAGCAGAGCTTGTTCCAGCATCGCAAGCACTTGCGCGGCGAGCTGGTCCTTGTCACCCGTCAGCGTCGCTCCCGCGGCGTGTTCATGACCGCCGCCGCCAAAATGCTGGGCCACGTGGCCGATTTTCACAGCGGCCTTGGACCGCAGTGACAGCTTCCACTCGCCGGCGTTGCGCCCGGGCTTGAGCTGCATCGCGATGAGCACGCCCTCGATGCCGACGAAATGCGGAATGGTTTCGCCGATCGCGTCGCTCTCCAGGTTCAGCCCGGCGCCGATCTCCGGGCCGATCGCCGCCCACGCGATGCGATCGCGGCCGGCAAACTGCATCTGCGCGAGCACGCGACCAAGGAGCAGCGTCTCATCGCGGGTGCGACTCGCGAAAAGCGCTTCCTGCACCGGATTGGCGTCAAAGCCCGTGTCCAGCAATTCCGCCGCCACGCGCAACGTTTCCGACTGGTTGCGCAGAAAACGGAACGAGCCGGTGTCAAAGCTCATCGCGGCGTAGAGCGCGCGCGCGGCGATCGCGTCGATCGGCCAGCCGAGCGCTTTCAACAGCCGAAAGACGAGCTCACCGCTCGAGGAAAACTCCGTCGCGACGCACCCTTGCAGGTCCAGATCCGGCTTGACCGCGTGGTGATCGACGACCCACACGTCCACCCCCTGACGCCGCAGCGCCTGCGCCGGGCGCCCAGCGCGCTCGACCTCATGCGTGTCGAACAGCAGGCCAAAATCGGCGCCGAGGAGCTGCGCGGCATCGCGGTCAAAATGGCCGATATCGCCGTCCGGATCCAGCCACGCGTGGCGTTTGGGCAGCGGATCTTCGTTCACGACAAGCGCGGTTCGCCCCGTCGCGCGCGCCGCCCGCACGAACGCGAGTTGCGACCCCAGTCCGTCCGCGTCGGGCCCCTGGTGCGTCGACAGCAGGATGTGCCGCGACGCCTGGATGCGCGCCAACAGCCAAGGTTCAAAAGGCACGCCACTCAAACGCCGCATGGGACCTCATGGACCGGGTAACGGTCGATGCAACAGGATCGGTTGGCGGCGGCGCGGTGTCAACGCGAATCGCTTCCGTCCGTCCGGCGCTGCACCTATACTAGGACGCTGGGAACGTTTTGCCGTGCGCTGGTGTTGCAGCCCGGGAATGAATTTGCGCAGGGTAGGCGATTAGACATGAACCTCGATCAGTTGCGGCATCTCTTTGAGCTCGGTGGTCCGACGATGTTCGCCATCGCGGGACTGGGCTTCGTCGGTACCGCGATCTTCGTCGAGCGCGTGCTGGCGGTCCGCGCCTTGCTGACGCACGTGCGGTCGCTGGATCGGCGGATTCGCGATGCGGTGGTCGCGGGCAATCTGCCGGCGGTCGTGTCGCTGTGTTCCAAGGCGCCCGCGGGACTTTCGCCCGTGCTGATGCGCGGCGTGGAAGCGGCGATCCGTCAGGCGCCGCGCGACGACATCCTCGCCGAAATGAGCCGCGACGGTCGGCGGTTGCTCCTGCGCCTGAAGCGCGGCTTGGGCATGTTGGCGACGTTGGGCTCCATGGCGCCGTTCACCGGCCTGTTCGGCACGGTGCTGGGCATCATGCAGGCGCTGAAGAACATTGGCCAATCGGGATCCGGCGGTCTGGACGTGGTCGCGGGCGGCGTGTCAGAAGCGCTGGTGAGCACGGCGGGCGGTCTCGCGGTTGCGCTCGTCATCGTGCTGCTGCACCAGTTCCTCAAGGCGCAGCTGCAAAACGCCGTGCTGGAAGTCCAGGTGCTGGTGGAGGACGCTGCCGATGATTTGGCGCGCCTGCCGCCGCAAGCGCTGATTGCCGCGATGGGCAACCAAAATCGCACCGCTGGAGATGGCAATGGCGCGGTTTGACTGGGGCACAGCCGATGATCTGGAAGGCAGCGAGTCGGTCGACCTGAACCTGACGTCGCTGATCGACGTCGTGCTCGTGCTGCTCATCATCTTCATGGTGTCGACCGCGGCGGTCGTCACGGATCAGGGCCAGCGCGACGCTGATGCCGCGACCGCGCTGGATTTGCAGCTGCCGTCCGGCATGGTGCCGAGCGATCAGCCGCCAGCGCAGGATTTGGTCGTGAAGATGACCAAGGACGGCGCGCTGTACAACGCGGGCGCCGCGACGGATCCCAAGACGCTGGAGCAGGACGTCATCAACCGCCTGACCAAAGAGCCAAACCTGCAGGTGCGCATTGAGGCCGATCAGGAGTTGAAGTACCTGCAGGTCGCCGAGTTGCTGAGCAAGCTCCAAGGGCTGGGCGTCAAGAACGTGTCCCTTGGCATGGGCGGCAAACCGAAATAGCGCTACGGCGTGAGCGTGATGGGCAGCTTGGCGACGGCGGCGAAGGTCTCGGTCGTGCCGTCGGGCAATTGGTGCTCGCCGCTGACGGAGACGCTGAACGTGTAGCTGCCAACCGGAAAGGCCGGCCCGGGCTTGTTGCCGGTGTCGGACGGGCCATACCAGTTCATGCCGTCCCAGATGAACGCGACGTCGTAGCTGCCGGGCGTGCTGGCCGTGAACGGCGGCTTGACCGGCGCGCACAGCCCGGTGTCGCACACGCACCATTTCTGACTGTTGCCTCCGACCTGCTCAAACGTCGCGATGCCGCCGTGGATGCTGCTGGCTTGCGGCAGACAGCCGCCCAGATCGCCGCCGATGCTCAACTTTGCCGCCGACGCGACGGTCAGTTTGTACCCGAGGTTGAAGACGCCGTTGGCGGCGCTGATCGAGAACGCACACGGCGTCTTGGACAGGTCGAACTGGGCGCCGGGGATGCTGCCCTCGTACGTGGGCGCGCAGGTGGAAATGGGGACGTCCGGGCTGGTGTCGGCGGTGACGGCGTCGGTGCCGCTGGCGATGTCCGGTGCCGCGTCGCTGATCGCGTCGGTGCCGTTGGCGATGTCTGATGTCGCGTCGCTGATCGCGTCGGTTCCCACCGCATCCGTGCCGCTGATTTGCAGGTCGCTTGTCGCGGCGTCGTCGGTGCTCGCAGTCGTTGAGCCGGTGGAATTGCCGCACGCGGCGCAGGCGAGAAGTGCCGTGAACAGGAAGGAAATGCGGAAACGGGTCATGACGGGTCCTGAGAGGAGGCACCGGGGGCGGGCGCAATTTCACCGTAGGCCGCCCCGGGAGTTGCGTCAAGACCGTCCTGATTGGG
>CAINLT010000543.1 GCA_903850505.1 uncultured Myxococcales bacterium
CACGAGCGGCGAAAACGCCTCCAGCACGGTATCGGTCTGCGCGACGAAGAAATACAGCAGATACGCGGCGTTCATCGCGCGCACGGACCAATTCGCCGTCCGCGAGAACTGCGCGCCCAGGAACACGACGAACGGCGCCGACCAGACGAACCAGCCGGGCTGCGGCGGCACCAGGGCAACCAGCGAGAGGAACGCGAGGCCAAGCATGAGCAGGCACAGATCGCGTTCGACGGACCGCCAGGTCGCCATGCGCAGCCACGCGAAGATGAGCGCGGTCGGCGCGAGGTACAGCGCGACGTGCGGGCCAAATGGCACAGTCAGCGCCCAAAGCCGCGCCGACTCCGGGCTCTCCAGAACCATCAGCCGGAACGCGGGCGTCAGGACCGGAAGGTACGCGAGGGTCAACGTCCCCACGACGATCGCCACGACCGCCGGCAGCGCGCGACGACCGCGGCGGCGCTTCCACAGGAAAGTCAGGACGAACGGCAAGGCTACGAGCAGATGCAGCTTGGCAGCGAGACCAAGCCCGAGGAACAGCGCGCCCAGCCGCGGCCGTTCACCGAGTACGAACCAGAGCGCGAGCAGAAGGAGCGCCGTGGGCCAGAGGTCCAGCTGGCCGTGAACGTAGGTCGCGTAGATCACGACGGGGCTGGCAGACCAACTGCGCGCAACCGTGCGGGCGTGCTGCGGGAGCCAGGACATGAGCAGCAGGCAGATCAGGACGTCGGCGCCCAGCAGCGGGAGGCGCAGCAGCAGCAGGCTGAACGCCCCGACCGGCGCTGCCCCCAGCGGCGCGAGCACGAGCCAGGGCGCGCCGAGACCCAGCAGCATCGTCGGACCGTACGGGAACGCCTGGACCTCGCCGAGCTGGAGATAGCGCTGCCACGGGTCGACGAACGGCGCTTGGCCAAAATCGTGCAGGAATGGCACGAACCAGCGCGTGGCAAAGTGCGAGCCGCAGCACGCGGAGAGGACGAGCTTGAGCGCGATCAGCCCCCAGAACAGCTTGTCCGTCCGCAGGATTTGCCAGGCGTCGCGCAAGCGCGGCTTCGTCGTCATCATGGCGCCTGCCAAAGCGCGCGCTGCTTGCTGCACACGGCGTCAAAGGGCTTGTCCTGCAACTGCGCAAACAGCGCGCGCGTCGCATCCGGTGGATGCCGCTGCAACTCCGGGCTGACGACGCACAGCTTGAAATGCCGCTGGAGGCGCTGCCACTCGTCACGCGTGCCGGGAAACTGCGTGAAGCAGTCGATCCACACCCACTGCGCGCGCCCCTGCCATGCCAGCACGCCCGCCAGCGGCTCCACTTCTGACCAGCGGACCGCCAGCCGCGTCTCGCCCTGCTGTGCGAGCTTCCACGCCGCGGGTGCCGAGAGATCGAGAAAGAAGAAATCGGCGATCCCGTGGCGCGCAGCGATCTCCAGCACGCGCGCTTCAATCCCCTCGCACTTGACGTTGAAGATGCACGGACGCGGCCCGATGTGCGGAAAGAACGCCTCGATCGTCGGCCCGGTCGTGAACGGATCGTGGGTGATCAGGATGTCGCCGCCGTCAGACCGCAGATCGAACTCCAGGCCGACGTCCAGCGGCAGTTGCTGCAGTTCCGCGATCGTGTTGATGCGGTGCTGGTAGAAGCGGCGAATCGTCATGGCGCATCCGCCCGCACCGCCGTGAGGCGAAAGAAGCCGATCTGGTAGCCGGACGCCTGCGTCGGCCGCAGCAACGGTCCCACGGGCCCCGCGAGCTCGGTGACCACAACCGGCTCCATCACGTAATGGTCGCGCACCGCCGCGCAACGCGGGTGCATGCCCGGCGGCACCGGCGGCTCGTCCGGCCCGGCAAACCAGCACGCCATGCTCTGGTAGTACAGCAGATCGCGCCCCGGCAGCGGCCAGCGCCGCGTCGCCACCACGTCCTCCTGGCTCAGCAGCTGCGGCGCACGCTGCGGCGGGAAGAGCATGATCGGAAAATGATCGAGCGACTTGTGAGCCGGCGCGAGGAGGCGTTTGGGCGGCTGCAGCTGGGGCACATGGTCGCGCAAGAAGCTCCATTCCCGCTGCTGGGCGTGCAGCGCCGTGATCGCGGGCATCCGATCGTGCACTGTGACGAGCATCAGGAGCAAGAGGCCGGCGAACCACAGGCGCTGCGGCAGCGGCTGGAGCAGCAGCGGGATCACGCCCGCCGTGACGCCCAGCGCCAGCGCCGTGCTGAGAAGTTGCGTTCGTTCCACAAATGGCCCGGACGCGCCGTAGAACACCTGCGGCAGCGCGGTCCAGACCACCGCCGACAGCGCGATGAGCACAGCCGTCCAACGCCGCACCCACAGCGCAACGCCGAGCGCCAGCGCGCTGAGCACTTGCAGCGGCACCGGTGTCCACGTCGGGTTGCGCCACTGCGCGGAAGTCCACGCGGTCAGGTGCTCCAGCCCGGCCACCGGCGGCGGCGGCCGGTTGAACATCAGCAGACCCAACGGCCACGCCGCCACACCCGTCACCGCGAGCGCCAGCCACGCGTCGCGCCGTTGCAGCCACGTCGGCAACCAGCCAAGCCGGTGAACGATCGCGAACGCAAGCAGCAGCGCCGGCAGCGGCATCAGCTCGGGGCGCGCCTGCATCGCCAGCACGCACGCCAGCAGCGCGACAAGGGCCGCCAGCAGGTCGTCCGTCGCCACGGCGTCCAGCCACGCGGCAAGCGCGAGAATCGTCCACGCCGCGCCCAGCACCCATTGGTCTTCCGCCGCCGCCCAGCGCAGATGCAGCGGCGAGAGCGCCAGCAGGAGGCCAGCGACGAGGCCAGCGCGTTCATCCCGCCATGCAGTCGCCGCGAGCCGCGCGAGAGCGGGCACTGTGAGCGTGGCGGCAATGCCATTGACCGCGAACATCCACGCCGGATCCCAACGCAGCCAGGGCACCAGCGCAGAATAGAGCGCGGGACCGCCATAGCCGTTGAAGAACCCGGGCTGGCCAGCGAGCAGGCTGAGCGACTCGGCGACGTGATAGAACTCATGCAGGAAAGTCGCGGGCGAAAGCCAGAGGCGCGCGCCGCCCGCAAGCAGCGTCAGAGCCGCGTACGGAAGCCACAGTTCCCGCGGAAGCCGGCGAAGCAGCCAAACCGCGGCAAAGAACGCAGTCAGCACCGAAAAGAACCGCAGCGTGAGATAGGCCACCGCCAGCAGCCGCCACGACACGACTTGCGGCGGACGCGCGACCGGTTGGCTGCGCTGAAAGGGCCCCGGAAGCCGCAGCGTCGCCGCCGCGATTTGCACCGCACGCGCGGGCGCAGCGGGCAAGCTGGGCGGCAAATCCACGGCCAGCGTGGGCGGTTGCCCCTCCAGATGGAGCGTCGCCCACGGCCCGGGCTCGGCCGAGTTGTCGCGGAGGTGCAGGCGCAGGCCGTCGGGGACAATCGCCACGTCAGCGATTCGCCATTCCGGCGTCAACTGCGCGCCGTCCGTCAGCGGCCCGAGCCACTGCAGCACGGTCGTCTCGCGGTGTTCCGGGATCACCCACGTCGGCGCCGCGGACTCCTCCTGCGGCGGCAACGGCCCGGTCACGCCGGCCAGCACCGCCGCGATCACCGTCAGCGCCAGCAACAGGCGCCGCGGCAGAGGCGGGAGGTCGAGCTGGGTTTGCGGCTGGGTCTCCGTCATCGCCGCCATCTTAGGGCCCGGGCACGAATGCGTCCATGAAGCGTATGGCTTTCAGCGCGGCAGGAGCCGGTAGAAACCGATGCGGTACCCGTGCGGACTCGGCGTGGGCGCCCACTGCAGCGGCGGCTCGTGCGTGGGCGGCAAGTCCATCTCCGCGAGGGGCTGGAGGCGAAAGTGGTCGTGCACGGCCTGGCAGACCGGATGGAGCCCGCGCGGCTGCCGCGCTTCGCCCGGCCACTGCAACCAGCACGCGGCCGATTGCAGGTAGATCAGCGTTTCTGCGGGCTGCTGCAGGTTCGTCGGGTCGGCGGCATCGCACCATAGCCTTGTGCCGCCCGGCGACAGCCCGCCCAACGGCGGCGGATGGTCCACCGGCGCGGCCAGAACCGCCAGCACCGCGGCGCCCTGCGGCAGGACCGCGACGTGCGCGCGCTGGAAGCGGTATTGCAGCTCCGTCAGGCTCGGCTGGGCGACCGTCTCGCGCGCTGCCACGAGCTGCAGGAGCGCCGTCAGCGCCAGCGCCGCCATCGACGCACGCTGCCAACCGGGCAGCGCGAGGATCGCCCACGCAGTCAACACGCAGCCGAGCGTCACCGGCAAGAGCTGCATCCGCCACGCGTACGCGCCCGCGCCCGTGTAGATCGCCAGCAGGAGCACCGCGAAG
>CAINLT010000544.1 GCA_903850505.1 uncultured Myxococcales bacterium
GTCGGCTGCTCCAGCGGCGTCGGCTCCGGCTTGGGCGCCTCTTCCGGCTTGGGCGGCTCTGGCGGCGGCTCGTCCGGCGGCTTGGGCGGATCGATGACGCGCATCTCAACCGTCACTGGCCGCTGCAGGCGCGGCTGCTCCGGCAGGCGCATGAGCAGGTACGCCGCAGCCACGTGCAGGACCACCGCGATCGCGATGCTGGTGCCGAGGCGACCGCCGTACATTCAGGGCGCCTTGGGCGCGCTGGGCGGCGTCAGGCCAGTCGGGTCGATCTGGATGGCAAAGGAGATGACGCCCAGCGACTTGATGACGTCCAGCACCCACACCACGCGGCCGTGCGACACGTCCTTGTCGCCCGCGATGATCGCCTGCGTCTTGGGATCCTTGACCAGCGCCGCCTTGACCGACTTCCGCAGCTGCTCCGGCGTCACCGGCTGGCCGTTCAGGTACATCTGGCCATCCTTGGTCAGCGTCACCGCGAGCGTCGTCGGCGTGGGCGTTGAGCCCTGCGCGGCCTTGGGCAGCTCGACTTCAATCGCCTGCTTGGCGATCAGGTTGGCCGTCAGCATGAAAATGATCAGCAGCACCAGCATGATGTCGACAAGCGGCGTCACATTGATGTCCGTGATCATGCCTTTTTTGCGCGCACCGCCGGCCATTACGCGGCTCCGTTGGCATTGGAGGTCTTCTCGGCCTTGGGCTTCTCCGCCTTGATGTACGCGAGCACGGAGTGGCCCAAGCCGCCCGCAGCAGCAGCAGCCGTTTCAACGTGGCGCGAAAACGCGTTGTAGGCGGCGACGGCGGGAATCGCCACGAGCAGGCCAACCGCGGTGGCGACGAGCGCTTCAGCGATGCCCGCCATCACGGCTTGCGCGCCTTGCGCGGAGTTGGCCGCCAAATCGTGAAATGCCCGGATGATGCCGAGCACGGTGCCAAACAGGCCGACGAACGGCGCGTTGCTGCCCAGCGTCCCGAGGAACGCCAGGCCGCGCTCGTACCGCAGCCGCTCGCTCTCCACGGCCGCCGCGATGTGCTCTTCCACGGACGCCGCGCCATCGCCCGCGTTGGCCAAGCCCGCGCGCACCACGGCGGCCTGCATCGACTTCGCCTCACCCAGAATCGCCAGCGCTGCCGCCGGGCCACTCTTGGGCAGCGCCGCCATCGCGGCATCCAGGGTTTTCCTGGACTGTTTCTCCTGGAAGAAGAACCAAATCCGCTCGACCATCACCGCCACCGCCAACAGGCTCAGCGTCAGCAGCAGCCACAGCACCCAGCGCGAACCTGCGCGCAACATGATGTCCAGAAGTTGTGCATCAAGCGTGTTTTCTGTCTGGGGCATGTCCCTTTCCTTTGGCTACAGCCGGGCGCGAAAGCCCACCGTCGGCAGCACGTAGCGGATGATTGATCCCGGCACCACTTCCTCCGGGTAGAGCGTGGCGTTGGTCAGATCGACGTAGAAATCCAGCAGCCACTTGTTCCACACGGCGCGCTTGTCGATGCGCAGGTCCATGCGGAAGTAGCCATCGCCGCGCGCGGTGTTGTAGCCGTACGTCGTCGTCGCCGGCAGGCCGCTCTGGTAGGTCAGGCGCAGGCCCACGTCCCAGTTGCGCGGCAGCGGCAGGCCCGCGACGACGTTGAGCAGGTGCGTGCGGTCGTAGTCATACGGCACCCACAATCCGCTGTTCTTGCGCTCCGACAACGACAACGTGTAGGACAGCCAGCCGTAGAGGCCGTTGCGCACTTGCCGCCGAATCAGCGCTTCCACGCCAAACGAGCGGCCGACCTGCGGCACGGTGAGGCGATCGAGGAACTGCTGCTGTGCGCTCTCCTGCGGCGTGCTCGACAGCGCCGGCGACGCCAGCGCGGCGGACTTCACGACGCTCTGCGCGTTGGTCGAGAGGTCAAAAACCACCGGATCCATGTCGTTGTAGAAGCCTTCCACGGTCGCCGTGAAGCCTTCCGCCACCGGAATTTCCACGCCCACGCTGGTCTGGATCGACCGCAGCAGGCCGTATTTGAGCGGCATCGCGTCCAGACCCGGCAGCGGCAGGGAGAAACGCGGCGGCTCGTGGTACACGCCGATGCCAGCCTTGATCCACACGGACTTGTCGTCGGCCACGCTCGTCACGCCCGCGGGCAGATCCGGGTTGGTCAGGCGATAGCGCACAGCGAAGCGCGGGTCGACGCCGGTCTGCGTCGCAGAGTCATCGTGGCGCACGTCGACGCGGACGCCCGGGCGAATCAGCCAATCCTTGCTCGGCCGCCACAGCGCTTCAGTCAACGCCGCGCCAAGGTATTGCGTCGTCAAGTCGTTGGTGAGCGAGCTCAAGCTCGCGCCGCTTGCCGCGCCGCCGGTCCCGCCTGTTGTCGTTGCAGCGCCCTGGCTGAAGCTGTGCACGCTGCCTTCCAGACCCGCGATGACGTCCAGCAGGTTGGGCCAGCGCCAGCGAAACCGCGTGCTCGGCTCCAGGACCAGCGTCGAGACGTTGGTGGTCGTGCCCTGTTCAGTCGTGTCGATGCCGCCGACCAGGCGGTACGACGCGTCAAACTTGCCGCTGCCGTGCTGCGCGCGCAGATCCAACCGGTGGAACGCCATTTTGAGCGCCGGCGCGAGCGTCGGATTGGCGGGATCGGAACCCGCGGTCGGCGTGTCGAGCTCATCGCTGGCGCCAAAAGCAAAGAGCGTCCAACCGTTGCGGGCATTGCCGCCGTCCAACCGCAGCTGGTAGTCCCAGTAGGAGAGCGACAAGGCGTTCGTCGCGAGGCTGATCACGCCGCCCGGATAGCCGTAGCGCGCCGCCGCGGTCACCGTCATGCCCAGCGCTTCAATCGGATAGCGGATGAGCGCGCCGGATTGCAGCAGGTTCAGGTCGATGTCGACAAGCTTCTCATCGGGCCGCGAGCGCCGCGTCCGACCGTCGATGATGCCCGCGGTGTAGCCGCCATAGAGCACCGGCGCACCGCCCGGATAGAACTGCACTTCGTCGATGAACTCGGGGTGGATGACGCTCGGACCGGCCAGCAGGTGGTACAGCAGCGGCACGCGCGTGCCGTCGATGAGGATGCCGGTGGAACCCGGACTCGCGCCGCGCACGACCGGAAACGGCAACAGGGACATGATGGACGACACGCCAGGCAGCGTTTGCACGACGCGAAACGGATCGCCAAAGGTGCCGGGCACCTGCTTGATCTCCGCGCCGCGCAGCGTGATGCGGGACAGCTCCTCGCGGCGCTGCTCGCCAAAGACCACGATTTCATACGGATCGTACCGCTCGCGCTCCACGTAGTACGCGACCGCCAACTCCTGCTTGTCGTCGACCTTTTCCTGCTGCAGGAACGCCTTGTAGCCCACCGCGTGCACCGTGATGCGCGCCTGCCCCGCGGGGATCATCAGGCGGAAGCGACCACGGCTGTCAGCGGGCGCGTCATAGTGCCGCTCCCCGATCTGCACCGAGACCGTCGCGCCCTGCACCGGCACGCGCGTCCCCTTCTCCACCAGCTTGCCGCGCAACGTCGAGACCAGCGGCGGGCCACCATCGACCGTGGGTGCGGGCGGCGGCGGCGGCGGCAGAAACGTATGCGAGAACGTGATATCGACCGGCACCGGCTTGCCGCCGTAGCGCGCGGGCTGGAACAGGAATTTTTCGGCGGCGCGGATCACGGCGTCGTCGAACACGGACTGCGGCGCGGACAGCAGCTCGACTTTTTGCACATGGCCGTCGGGGCCAACGCGCAGCTTGACGCGCACCAGGACCGGCTGCGTGTGCTCCGGCGCGTGCTCCGGATACGCGACGGTCGTTTCCGTCACGGCTTTGGGCGGCTCCAGCGTTGGCGCGGCTTGGCCTTCCAGCGGCTTGGCCTGGGCGTGCGCCAGCGCGGGCGCAAGCGCGACGAACGACAGCAGCAGCCAGCGCAGCAGGTATTTCATCGCCATGAAATCACCCACGTGAGGCTGCCGCCCGCATTGGACCACCATTGGCGGCGCACGATGGACTGGGCGGTGTCAGGTTCCACGCGACCGACGTTTTCCACACACGCGGTCCATTGACCGTCGGTTTGCACGGCGAATCCGGTGGCGGAGAGAGGGCCGAGGACCCACATGTACGTCGCGCGCAGCAGGCCGGCGACGCCGACGCCCGAGCACGCGACCATGGGCGTGCGCGCGCTGGGGAACGTGTAGGAGGCGACGAGGGCGGCGCGCTGTGCGGCGTCGGGATCGCTGCGGCCGGTGGAGCCTTCGACGAGGCCGCCAAAGCCGAAGCCGGCGGCGAGGTCGAGGTGCTCCGTGATGTGCCACGTCGGGTCGATGGTGCCGGCAAAGCGGAGGCCCGAGAGGTCGCCGTTCTTGCGCCAGCCCGCGACGGCAAACTGGAACGAGCCAAACAGCGACCAGTCGCGGTCCAGGCGCGCGCCGATGCGCACCAGGATGGGGATGTTCTTGTCGCCCGGCGTGCCGTCAATACCGCGCAGGATGCCAAAACCTGTACCCATCTGCAGCCGAAAGCCCGGCTGCTGCCACGCCGCGGCGTCTTCCTCGGTCGGCAGGGAGAGCTTGAAGGGCAGCAGCTCATCGGCATCGGTCACGGCGGCGGGCATGTCGACAGCGATCTCCGTCGGCGTGACCTCCGTCGAGAGCGCAACCTGCGGCGCCGCCAGCGCGAACTGCGGCAGCGTCAACACCAGCAGCAGGAGGAGCGCGCGCATCATGGCGTGCTCCCGATGTCGCAGGGCCACCAGACGGGCTTTTTGGCGGGCGTCGTATAGTCCCATTCCGGTGCGGCGCAGTTGGGGTCGGTGGCGCAGCCCTTGAGGACGTAGTGCGTGTTGCCTTTGCAGTCCGCAGGTGCGGCGGCAACCGCGAGCGCGGGGCGGGCCTTGGCGTCGAACTTGCTGCAATCCTGACCGGGAATCGCGATGCCGAGGAGGCAAGGGCTGTACTTGACCGGCACGCAAGCCCACGGCTGGAGCCAGTCAGGCTGCGACTTGGGCTCGCTGTAGCGCACAACGCCGGAAGTGCCGCCGCCGCTGCAGGCCACGTCGCGCACGGTTTCGGTCGCCTGCAGGGGGATCGTGACGGTGCTGTCCAAGGTCTTGACGCTGCACGTCGCCGGGTCCTCCAGATCGCCGCCCGCGCCGGCCAGCGCTTGGAGGCCGAGCAGCGCCGAGAAACCGCCAGCCGAGAGGATCGAGAAACCGGTGGTCGGACCGTCAGCGCAACCGGTTCGCGGGTAGAAAAGGCCGTAGAGCGCATTGTTGGCGTCAAACGTGCCTTCCAGATAGGCGATACGCTGGTCTGGCTGGGTCATGGAGATGAAGCTGGCGCCATAGACGAAATCGCCCTTGACGGTCGGCGTTGCGGAGTCGGGCATCGCCGTGCCGCCGGGTCCGCCGCCGCCGGGACCGCCGCCGCCCGGGCCGGTGTTGCGCTGCGCCGCGCGGTGCAATTCGAGGGTGCCGTTGTCGTTGCGGTCGTCAAAAACCAAGATGCTGGCGTAGCCAACACGGCTTGTGACTTCGCCGACCAGGACAGCCGCGTTGGGCAGATTGATGAGGTCCAGCGTCGCCGAGCCATCGGCCGCAACTGCCACACTCTCACCGACCTGCGTCGGCACGAAGCCAAAAACGTCGCGGCATCCGGCTTGCGCCACCGCTGTCGCGGACGGGTCAAGCGGCAGCACCTGGTAGATCGCGCAGAACGGATCCGGCACGTAGACCGCGCCCCACACCAGCGCAACGCGCAGATGCGGCGTCTCGCCCAGCGTCGCCGGGGGCCGCAGCTGCTGCAAATCGCCGGTGACCTTGACCTTGATGTGCACGAGCGGCAAGGCGTTGTCGGTCAAGCCGAGCAGCTTGTCCTGGCAGCCCACGGCCAACAGCGTCAGGAGCGGCAAGAGGTACTTCATGGCCACCACACCGCAGTCAATTGCGCCAGCCAGCCGGGCGTGACGCTGCCGTCGACGAGATGCACCGAAGGGCCGGCGCTGAGGCCAAGGCCGAACGGGCCTACGATGGGCAGCGCGATGAAGGCTTCCAACTCTCCGCCGGGCAACAGCGCCCATGCCGATGTGTTGAGGCTGCTTGCGGCGTCGCCGAGGCGCGCGGCTTGCGCCCGGGCACGCGACTCGTACAGGGCCGTCGCACCGGCACCGAGGCGCAGTCCGACAAAGCCACGGCCGATCTGGCGCTGCATCGCGCCGACCGCACGCAGGCGAATCTCGCGGTGTGTCGTCGCCCAAGTCGTCGTATATTCAGTCGCTTGCGAATAGGAAGCGCGCGCGCCCCAGGTCCACGTACCCGCGTGCAACACGCCTGCCGCAACGCCGCCGGTCATGCCGGTTCCCAGCGCCGCGGGCAAACCGGTCAGGAGGCCCGCATCCACGCGCCACGGACTCTCCTGCGCGCTCGCTGTCGCCGCAGCGGGAGGCGCCACGGGTTCGTCCGCCCAAGCCGGCACCGCGCCGCACGCCAACCAGAGCGAACTGGCGGCGAGAAGGCCGAAGAGCGTGCGATTTGGCGAAATGATCACAGGCGAACTCGAGGGAGGTTGGCAGAGAATCGCTACCAACCTCGGCAGACTGGCGATTGCGCAGGACGCGGTCAAGGTTTGACCCGCGGAAAGCACACAGCGAAACAGCGCTTTGCACTGTTTTGCAAATTCCGTGCGCCCGGCGAAGTTGGAGCCGCGGCGACGCGCCAAGGTTCAACAGTTGGCGCGGCGGTCAGGACACCGCGTCCAGCAGTTCCTCGGCGAGGTCCGGACCGCCCAGATCGCGAATCTCCTGGATGCCCGTCGGACTTGTCACGTTGATTTCGGTAAGTTTTTCGCCGATCAGGTCAATGCCCACGAAGACGTGGCCCGCGCCGGCGAGGAACGGCCCGAGGCCATCGCAGATCGCCTGCTCGCGCGGCGTCAGGTCTGACAGCTCCACGGTCGCGCCGATGTGGATATTGCCGCGGAGGTCGTCCGCGGGCGGAATCCGCAGCAGCCCGGCGCGCGCGACGCCATTGACCAGAATCACGCGCTTGTCACCCTGCGTCACGGCCGGCAGATACTCCTGCGTGAGCACGAACTCCTTGCCGTTCTTGGTGCAAATTTCCAGCAGCGACCGGGTGTTCAAATCGCCGGGATGCAGCGCGACAATCCCCGCGCCGCCGGAATACCCCAACGGCTTGACGACGACCGACCCGCCCACTTCCGCCTGGAAACGGCGAATCGTCTCCATGTTGCGGCTCAGGAGCGAACGCGGCGCCCATTCCGGAAAATGCAGGATGCTTGTCTTCTCATTCCACGACCGCAGCGCGTCCGCCCGGCTGCACACGCGCGTGGATTGCGGCGCGAGATCGAGGACGTACGTGGCGGCGATGTACTGCATGTCGAACGGCGGATCCTTGCGCATCCAGACGACGTTGAATTCGCCAAGATTTTTCACTTCCACCGGACCGATCTCAAAGTGCTTGCCTTGGACGCCAGCGACTTGGGTCGCGCGACAGGTGGCAAACCCTTGACCGGACTGGGCAAACAGACCGTCGGTGTCGCAACTCCACAGGCTGTGACCGCGCAGTTGGGCGGCTGCCATGAGCGCGAAGGACGAATCCTTGGAAATATCAAAACGCTCAATCGGATCAATGACAAACAGATGGCGCATGGGCGGTTCCTCGTCAGGGCGGAAACGTCGGGGCAGAGCCGACGTGCGCAGGGTAGATCGGATCGCCTCGCGCCGTCACGCCTTGCGCGTGGAGTTGGCGCATTGTAAGCGCGATCGCTACACTCGCCTGCCGGAGGTTCAGTTTGTCCATGTCGCTTCGCTTCGCTCTCGCTTTTGGTTTTGTCTGGGTCAGCGTCCTGCCTGCGTGCGGCACGACGGCAAACCAGGGCGACGATTTTGACGTCACCATCCAGACCTTTGACACCAGCAAGCCCAAGGACACCGGCAACAAGGACGCCGACACCGCCATCGAGGACAGCCAGATCGACGCCAGCAGCGACACCGGCGGGGGCACCGATGCGATCGCCGACACCGCCAAGCTGGACACCGCGGACGGCAAGAGCGACGCCAGCAAGGACACGATCGCGGACGTCAGCGCCGTGTGTGCGAGCAACCCGTGCGTGGACCCGCACAAGACCGTGTGCGTGCCGTCCGGCAACACGTTCATCTGCCAGTGCGACGCGACGTATGAGCAGGCGCTGGACGGCTCTTGCCAACAAATCTGCATTCCGCCCAAGACGCCGCCCAAGCCACAGACGGTGCTCCCGGGCGAGTTGGTGATTTCTGAGCTGATGATCGCGCCGCTGGGCGTGTCGGAAGTCGAAGGCGAATGGTTTGAGATCGCCAACATCAGCGATCACCCCATCACGCTGGACGGGCTGACGCTGACCGACAACAAGAGCGACACGCACATCATCAACCCGTGCTCGCCGGTGGTCGTGCCCGCGGGCGGACGCGCGGCGCTCGGTCGACAAAGCGACGCCAGCAAGAACGGCGGCGTGGCGATGGCGTACGCATACAAGACGGAGATGTCCTTGAACAACTTTGGCGATTCCGTGATCGTCAAAGCCGGAACGGTCGAGATCGACAAGGTGACGTGGGTCTCCACTTGGGTGACCAAGGGCAAGGCGCTGTCCCTGGACGTCACCGACACGACGGCGGATGCCAATGACGTGCAGAGCCACTGGTGCTGGGCGATCGACAAGATGGCGGACGGCGACGTGGGCTCCCCGGGCAAGGCCAATCCCGTGTGCCCCGGACCGCCTGATGCCGACAAGGACGGCGTGCCGGACAAGATCGACAACTGCGTCGACGTGGCCAATCCGGATCAGCTGGACACCGACGGCGACGGCAAAGGCGACGCCTGCGACAATTGCCCCGCCATCGCCAACGCCGACCAGGCTGACGCGGACAGCGATGGCAAGGGCGACGCGTGCGACCCGGCAGTCTGTGGCGACGGCGAACTGGACTTGAATGAGGCGTGCGACGACGGCAACGCGTGGACCAACGACGGCTGTGAGGCGTGCCAAATCAAGCCGTTCACGCCGGGACCGCTCATCATCACGGAGATTCTCGTGCACGTCGGCGCGACCTCGCAGCCCAATACGCAATGGGTGGAGGTCTACAATCCGGGGAGCCAGCCGCTGAGCCTGATTGGCTGGCAGTTGCAGTTCGAGTCGTTTGACCTCGGAGCGCCGGCGACTGTGACCGCGGATCTGGTCGGCAACGGCGGCATGGCCGTGGCACCCGGCGGGTATGCGACGATCGTCGCCAATCTGGACGTCTCCGTGAACGGCGGTGTGAGCGGTTTGGCGACCTGGAATCCGCCAGCCAAGCCGGTCGTGGGCCTGAGCGCGACGGCGCCGGGTCGGGTCACGCTGCTGAATTCGTCGACGCAGATCGTCGCCGACCACGTGAGCTTTGATCCCACGCAGTCGGCCGCCTGGCTCGCGCACGCGTGGCAGCTCGATCCGCAATTTGTCGGGCAGCCGAGCACGGATCCGGCGCACTGGTGCTATGGCTCCGACCCGCTGCCGGGCAACGCTGTGCCGGGCAATCCGCCGCTCTACGGCTCGCCGGGCGTGGCCAATCCAGCTTGCAGCGCCCCCGACAAGGACGGCGATGGCGACGGCACGCCTACCGCCACTGACAACTGCCCCACGGTCTACAACCCGACGCAGGCGGATCAGGACGGCGACGGCGTGGGCGACGCGTGCGACAACTGCCCGACGGCCAGCAATCCCGGGCAGAGCGACGTCGACGGCGACGGCAAAGGCGACGCGTGCGACTCGCCGACGTGCGGCAATGGCACAATCGACAACGCGGCCGAGCAATGCGACGACGGCAACCTGAAGGACGACGACGGCTGCTCGCACGACTGCCAATTCGACATGGCCATCCAGGCCACCGGGACCGTCCTCATCACGGAAGTGATGGCCAACCCCGACGCGGTAGCTGACAGCGTGGGCGAGTGGTTTGAGGTCTACAATCCGACGCTGCAGGCCATCGACATCGGCGCGTGGACGATCAAGAGCGCGGTGTTTCAGCACGTGATTCAGGGTTCCGTTGTGCTGCCGCCGCGCAGCTTCGCGGTACTGGCGGCGAGTGCAGATGCCAGCAAAAACGACGGCTTGACCGCGGTCTATGGCTGGGGCGATCACCCGGAGGGCGGCTCGCTGAGCCTGCCGAACAGCGGATTGACGGCGCTGGCGCTGTGGAATGACAAGAACCTGCTGGTGGACAGCGTGCCGATGTCCGCGCTGCCGTGGGGCAATGGCGCCGCCGCGCTGCTGACCGTGAAATGCTGGACGCCCGCCGGCAATGACACCGCCGCGTGCTGGCTCGGCGCGCAGGCCAGCTGCAGCTACGGCCCGGGCGTGGACGTCGACGTCAACCAGTTCGACTTTCCAACGGCGGCGACCTGCGATCCGGCGGTGCTGTGCACTTCCGCGCTGGAGAAATGCCTCAAGGTCGTCAGCGACGTGAACGGCAATGTGAGCCTGAGCGCCACCGGCGCGCTGAAATGCGTCGTGCGCGAGCGCGGCACGCCCGGCGCGATGAACGTCTGCCCCTGACACGCTGAAGATCTCCGGCAATTTGCCGCAAAGTCGGTCCGAGGCTATCCTGATCGCGGCCAGTGTGGCCGGCGATCCAAGATGCAGCACGCCCCACAATCGCCGCCAACCGCCGTCCCGCCTTCCCTGCGTTGGCTGCTCGCTGCGGCGATCCTCGCCAACTTGCTGGTGCTGTGGACGGTGCCGTGGCTGCCGATGGCCAACCTCGGCCTGCACGTGCAGGCGATGGATCTGGCCACCCGCTACAACGACGCCCAGACGGGCTACCGCGCCTGGTTCGTGCTCGCCCATCCGCTGGATCCAGGGACGCTGCCGCTGTGGTGCGCGCGCCTGCTGCCGTTCCTGAACCCGTGGACGGTGGCGCGGCTGCTGCTTTCCGCGTACGTCATCGGCCTGCCGCTCTCCGTGATGGCGCTGGCCCGCGCGATGGAACGCTCGCCATGGCTGGCCCTGTTCGCGGCGCCGCTGACGTGGAACGCGCTCGTGAATGCCGGCGTGCTGAACCACCTGATCGCCCTGCCGCTGCTGTTCTGGTCGCTGGCGATGGCGCGCACGATGGCGACTACGGGCGGCGCGCGCCGCGGCGGGCTGCTGACCGTGACGCTGATCCTGCTGTACTTCTGCCACCTCGTGTCGTTCGGCGTCGGCATCGTGAGCGTGGTGTTCCTGTTCGTCTGGTACCGCCGCGATCTGTGGAGCCTCTCGCGGCTGTGGGTCGTGCTGCCGGCCGTGCCGCTGCTGCTGCAGCTGGCGTTCCGCAGGTTGGTCGCCGCCCAGAACGCGGCGGCGCTGCACCTGAATGCCCCGCCGGTACCGACGCACACGGAGCGGCTGCCGACGCGCATGTTGCTGGAGCGGCTGTACGATTGGACGCTGCTGTTTTTCACCGACCACGTGGACTACGCGGTCGCAGGCGCGCTGCTGATCCTGTGGCCGATCCTGTTGCTGGTCGGCATGTATGACGTCGCCACGACGAACCGCGGTCTGCTGGACGCCAAGTCTTTTGAGCGGCGCATGTTCGGCCGCCGCCAGTGGACGTGGGCGCGCGCGCGGCGCATGTGGGCGGACGGCACGCTGTTCACGAGCGCATTTGACCGCCGCCAACTGCGCTGGGTGAACGTGCAGGCGTGGCTCACGGACCACGGCCTGGAGGCGCTGACCGTGCTGTGGGCGCTGCTCTACCTGCTGTTGCCGACCCAATACCGCGGCGTGCCCGTGGTCGCCGAGTTGCTGCCACTGCCGACGCTGCTGCTCCTGGGGTTGTGGCCGCGCCTGCACTTCACCGGCTGGCGGATCTGGCTGGCGGTGCCGCTGTGCGCGATGGCGCTGGCCTACGCCTGGCAAGTGCGCGCGGAATTCCAGACATTCAGCAACAGCGAAGTCGCAGGACTGCCCGAGCAGCTCGCCGACTTGCCGCCGGGCGCGCGTTTTGCCTACGTGGAGTGGGCGCGCGAAAGCGCCGTGACGTACAAAAACCCGCTGCGGCACTTGCCGACCGGCGTTGTCGCGGCTCAGCACGGCGGCCTGACCGACGACAATCCGGCGACGCAGCCGCAGGCCATCGTGCACTTCCGCAAGGGCCTTGGCTCGGTCAAGTTGCAGAGCGACTTCTGGCTCGATCCGGCGCTGATGGAGGTCGATTTCGTGCTCCTGCGCTCCGGTACGGCACCTCAGGCGGCCCTGCAATCGGCGCGCGTCGAACACGTCTGGCACGGCGGCACGTGGTGGCTGTTCCGCGTGCAGCACAGCGCGCGGGAGCGGATGAAGCTGGTGACCGTTGGCGGATCGGGCGGGCTCGCGGCCTATGGCGATTGCCCGCGCGGCGCCGTGCTGCAAGGCCTTGTCGCGCAACCCGCCGCGCACACCGTGCAAAGCCTCGTGCCTCTCTGCCTGGATCTGCGCACGGCCAAGCCAGCTCATACGCCGCCCGAGGCGGGTAGCCGCTTGGGGACCGCGCCCGACGGCGCCGCGGAGTCACAGCTGCTCTGCCCGCCTGGCCAATACGTCGTCTCGCTGACAGGCCGCGCGGACATCTTCGTCAACGCCATCCAAGTGCAGTGTTCACCGGCGCCGTGGCCGGATGCGCAATTCACGCTCACGCCTACGCGCGTGATCGGCGGGGCGGGTGGCAAGGATTTCGACGTGCACTGCCCGGACGGCATGGTCGGCGTCGGCCTGCAGGGGCGCTTTGGCGACGTCGCCGATCAGATTGGCCTGGCGTGCGCGGAACTGACGACCTGGTGACGCGCGTCAGTGGCAGCTCTTGGAGGCCACTTCCTTCTCATCGGTCGTGCGCCACTGCGCCGTTTCTTCGCGGTAGCAAATCGCCGACGAGAACTGGCCGTCCCGCGTGAAGTCCGTCTGCAGGCCATTTTTCTTGCCGCGGATGAACGTCGCCTCGACTTTCTTCTTGCCGTTCTCCCAAAACCACACGTGCTTGCCGTTGGTCTTGCCCTTCTCGTAGTCGATCTCTTCTTTCTTCGTGCCGTTGTCGAAGTAGTAGGTGTTCTTGCCGTCCCGGTCGTTGTCCTTCCAGTTGCCGTCTTCCACCTTGATGCCGTCGTCATGCCACACGTGGCTTTCGCCGTTGCGCTTGCCGTTCTTCCACTCGATCTCTTCGATCTTCTTGCCGCCCTTGTTCCAGTACGTCGCCTTGCCTTCTTCCTTGTCGTCTTTGAACACGACCTCTTCTTTCTTCTGGCCGTTGTCGTGCCACGCGGTGCGCTTGCCGTCGCGCTTGCCGTTCTTGTACTGCGTGTCGGTCTTCTTCTGGCCGTTCTCGTGCCAGGTGACCCACTTGCCTTCCTTGGCGTAGTTGGCCGGCCAGAAGCAATAGCGTTCGACCTTGTTGCGGAATTCACCGGTGCCCTTGGGGCACGCGTCGTCGGCTTCATCGGACGGCTGCGGCGCGACCGGCGCTTCAGCGACGGGCTTCTTGGCCCATGCGGCAGTCGGCAACAAATTCAGAGTCATCAGCATCGCAATCAAGCGCAGGGACACGGCTTCCTCCAGACGGCACGGCCCGCGACAAGTGCAGGCTTGGGCGGACGAATCGTGTCACAGCCGCCGCCGTTGGGAAAGGGGTGGCGTGCGGCAATGGCCTTGTGTACGCTGGATGGGCGTCAGCGGGCGGCGCATTTTCAGGGCAAACAGCAGATGAACCCATCGCGGCGCGGTTTTTTGACGACGTTGACAGCGGGCGGCGCGGCGCTCGGGCTGCTTGGCCGCGTGATGCCGGTGCAGGCGGTCGAATCCCACACGCTCATCCAATGGCAGCCCTGGCAGGACGGCGTGGCCAAGGCGACGGCGGAGCACAAGGGCATTGGCCTGCTGATCTACGCCGATTGGTGCCCGCACTGCCGTGAATTGGAGCCGGTGTTCCGCGATCCGGAGACCGTGCGCGCGGCCAAGTCGCTGGTGATGATCCGCCAGAACGCGGATGAAGCGCCGGCTTGGCTGCAACAGCGCTTTGGCCAGTACGGCACCTACGTGCCACGGCTGTTCTTCCTGCATCCGGACGGCGCGATCGCCGCGGAAATCCAGAGCGGCAATGCCAAGTACCCGTACTTCTACCAACCGCAGCAGGGCGACGCGATGCGCGCAGCGATGAAGAAGGCCGCGGCGCTGGCCAAACATTGAGTTCAGCTACGGCTGCAACGGCGGCTGGGGCGGCTGGCGCGCCTTGCGCAACTCGGCGGCGCGCTGGCGAATCGCCGGCTCCCCGTGTTCCTCCGCGGCGGTCTTGAGCGCGGCCTGGGCTTCCGGCGCGGGCATGTCGGCCAGCGCCTGCAGCGCCGCATCGACGACGTCCAGGTGCCCGGAATCGATGCAGGTCACAAGCACGGGCACGCTCTTCACATCGCCGAGCCGACCCAGCGCCGCCACCGCTACCACCGCCAAATCGCGCTTTGTCGACCGCGCCAGCTTCTCCAGCGCGAAGCGCGCGCGCGCCAGCTTGCGTTCGCCGACCTCGCGCGCGCCCACGGACTTGCGCCAGTCCTCGTCGTCCGTCAGCAGGTCGACCACCGCATCATCAGGCAATTGCCGCGCCCACAGCTCGCCGACCGCCCGCGCCACCGCTGGCTGGAGCGCGCTGATCAGCCGCGCCTTGAGAAACGCATCGAGCGGCTCCTGGCGCTGCGCCGGCAGCGGCAGCGTGGCGCGAAACAGCTGCTCCGCCAGCTCCCCTCGACCGTGCAGCACAGCCTGTTCGGCATGGACGCCAACCGCCAGCACCAGCGCGCCATCGACCGGCTCGGCGGTCACGCTGCGCGCCTTGCTCGCGGCGTCAAAGAGCTGCCAACGCACCGTCACCTGCACGCCCGCCTGCTGGTTGCCCACGTACGTCGTGGCCGTCGGATCCACCGCCAGCACCTGCGGCATCGCGCGCAGGCCGGCGACCACTTCCGCCGTCACCGCCGCGAGGTCCAGCCCGGCTACTGCCTGATCGTCGGCCAGTTCCAGCTCCACAACGAGCGGCTGGATCCGCCAGCGACCGTCCGGCAGCGTCGGCGCTTCCGCGGCGTCCGCAGCCGCCTTGACCGTTGGCGCAGGTGCGGCGTGCGGGCGACAAGCCGCCGCCAGCAGCGCCAGGCCCACAAGCGCGCGTTTCACGACGATGCTCCGTCAACAGCCGGCGGCACCACTGCGTCTTCCAGCACGACCAGATGGTGCACCGCCCGCGACGCGCCGATGTAATGCATCTGCCGCGCTTTCTGTGGCGCCAAATGGTCCAGTTCCGTCAGGATCACGACCGGCGCTTCCATGCCCTTGAACGCGTTGATGCTGACCACGCGCACACAGCCCGGCTCGGCGCGGTCCGTCAGTCGGATCGGCGCGAGATCGGCCGCGCCATTCCAGACGTGGCTGTTCTTGGGCGACCGCCCCGTCAGGATGACCACGTCTTCCGGCTTCACGCCGCCATCGCCGCAGATGCGCTGCAACACGCGACGCAGCCCGTTCCTGGCGTGCGGCCGCAGCGTCTCCGTCTCGACCGGCACGCCCGCGGGCGCCACACACCGCGCCTGCGCCAGCCGCGGCTCGATCGCCACCAGATGGCTGTGGATCGCCTGCGTATTGCGCCAATTCGTGCTGAGCACGAGCGCTTCGTCGGCGCCTTCAACCGGCGCGGCATCGGCGCGCAGCTGCTGCGCGTCGTCAAAAAAGAGGTAGCGAATCGCCCGCTGCGGGTCGACGAGCAGGCTGTCCAGCGCCTGCCACCAGAGCGGCAAGAAATCCTGCGCCTCGTCGACGATCAGCGCGTCAAACCGCGGGCCATCGCGCTGCGCCGCGGTCAGCACGGCGTGCGCCAAATCGACGTCAAACCAGTGATCCAGCTCCTTGGGCGGCGGATTGCGCGACGAATCGAGTCCGGCAATTTCGTAACACAGCTCGTGGAAGTGAATCGCGGTGACGTTGGGCTCGTCGGCCAGCGACTCGCGCAGATAGTGGCCCAGCGCCTTGTTGAAGCATGTCAGGAGCACACGCTGGCCCTGCCGCGCCAGAAGCCGCGCCTTGTGCATCGCGAGGATCGTCTTACCGGTGCCCGCGGGGCCGTAGATCGCCTGAAAACGCTTGCGGTTCAGGTAGTCGAGGACGGTCAGCTGCTGTGGGCTGAGCTGCACCAACTGCGCCTGCTCGGCGGCGATGCGGTGGCGCAGCAGGACGCGCGCCTCCCGTGGCATCAGGAACAAGTCCTCCAGCGCCCGCCACCACCAGCGCGACGACGCGTTGCCGACCGCCGGATGGATGCGCTGCCAGCGCTTGGCCAGCTTCTCCACGTTCTCCGGCAGCCGGGCGATTTGCTCCAGGCCCAGCGCGATGTCCGCCGGCGCGTGCGAGGCGAGACCGCGCGGCGGCACCAGCACGTCGGGAAGCAGCACTGCGTGGCCATGCGCCGGCGCGCCCGGGAGCGCGGCCGGGTGATCGCAGAGGCGGGCGACAAGCGTGCGCACCGCGTTTTCAGCCTGCCGGAACGGATCGGCGATCGCCGTGCTCTGGCCCGTGTTGTCGACCTGCTGCCAGCGATCCGCCGACGGGTCGTAGCGCAGTCCGCCATCCACCTCGACCAGCGCAAAGACGCCCCAGTCCGGGTGGGCGACGAGGAACGTCGCTTCACCGTCGTCCAGCGGCGCGTCCGGACGGGCGCGACCCAGCCAATGCGGCCGGTGCACGACAAGCCATTCTTGCGACAGTTTCTGCCGCAGCACGTCAAAAATCCGCAGCTCCTGCGCGCTCTGGGTCGGTCGGGGATTGATGGGAATGGTGCGCGCCATGGCGCCATGAGGGTGCGCGGAGTGCGGCGACGGGTCAAGGTGTTTGCGGCGATGGTGTTGACGCGCCAAGGCAAGCTGACGCCCGCGGAATTCTGCGGTACCGTGCGGGCAAACGCGCATTCCGCGCCACGACAGGCCAGCCATGCGAATCTTTGCCGTTCTTTGTGCGCTCAGCCTCTGGCTCGCCGCCTGCAGCAACAAGGCAACGACCGACGCGGCCGATGCCGCGCAAGCCGATGTTCAGGCCGACGCTACAGCCGGAACGGATGCCGGCGCCGACATCGCCGTCGAAGTGAGCGCGACGTTTGACCCGTGCGTCGCCGATCCCGCGCTGGCCAATCCACCCGTGCCCGCGCTGCGCACGCCGCGCTGGGCTTTTGAGCCGTGGATCAGCAAGGATATCTCGACGGGCGACGACACGCGCGCGTTCGTCCAGGGCTTCAACGACCGGGCGATCCCCGTCGGCGTCGTCGTGCTGGATAGCCCGTGGGAGACCAACTACAACACGTTCCAGGCCAATCCCAGCCGCTACCCGCAGCTCGATAAGCTGGTCGGCGAGATGCACGCCAAGAACGTGAAGGTCGTCGTCTGGTTGACGCCGCTGGTCAATGACTCGAGCTTTGACCTGGAGCCGGGCGGGGACACGTACGACGGCCCGTCGCCCAACCTCGCTGACGGCCTGAAATGCGGCCACTTCGTCAACGGCGGCGAGACGTACAGCTGGTGGAAAGGCTCAGGCGCGGCCATCGACTTCTTCTCGCCGGCAGCGCGGACGTGGTGGAACCGCCAGCAGATCGACGTGCTGGGCATCGTGGACGGCTACAAGCTGGACTTTGGCGAGATGTACATCGGCAAGGTGCCCATGCAGACGGCCGCGGGCCAAAAGACGCTGGATGACTACTCGCAGGCGTACTACCGCGAGATGCTGTCCTTTGGCGTGGCGCAAAAGGGCGCGGGCAACTTCTTGACGATGGTCCGGCCGTGGGATGAAAGCTACGGCTTTGCCGGGCGCTTCTTCGCCAAGCCTGAGCACGCGCCGGTCGCATGGGTTGGCGACAACCGCCGCGATTGGGTCGGCCTGATCGACGCGCTGAACGAGACGTTCATCTCCGCGCAAGCCGGCTACACGGTGATCGGCTCGGACGTGGGCGGCTACCTGGACCGTGATGACAAAGCGCTGACGACGCTCATCCCGTTTGACGCCATCAACTTCGCCCGCTGGATCGCCGTCGGCGCGCTGGGACCGTTCATGGAACTGCACGGCCGCGGCAACTTTACGCCGTGGACGGTTCCGGACCACGCGACGGAAATCACCGCGGCGTACAAATACTGGGCGAGCTGGCACCACCAGTTTGCGCCGATGTTGTTCAGCGAAGTGCGGCACTCGCAACTGGGCACTGGACCGGTGGTGACGCAGCCGGTGGGCAACGCCGCGCAGTGGCCGGGCGATTGGCGCTACGTGCTGGGTCAGCGCTGGCTTGTCGCGCCGCTGACGGACGCCACGGGCAAGCGCGCGGTCACGCTGCCCAAGGGCAAGACGTGGCTCGATTGGTGGCATCTGGAGCAGGCGGCGCTGCCAGGCGGCGCGACGGTGACGGTGGACATGACCGCGGATCTGACGGAGACGCCGCTGTACCTGGACGCGTGCTCGATCCAGCCGTTTGTCGATGGCACGCCGCTGACGGGGTTGGTGCCGGCGGACGTGGGCGCCCACGACGGTTGGCTGGTGATGGCGGCGCTGGGCACATGCAAGGCGCACCTGTTTGAGCGCCTGGACGACAGCGGTGCGGTCGCAGTGACGGCGACGATGACGCCGACAGCGGCGGGCCTGACGATCGCGCTCTCCAAGCGACCACAGGCGACGATCCTGAAAGTGCGGGCCCCCGCGGCGGTCAAGGCCGTTGTGATCGACGGCGTGGACTTGGGCGCGGCGACGCCGATCGCGGGCCAGCCGACCAGTTGGCAGACCGACGCCAGCGGGCTTGTCGCGTGGATCCGCTTGCCCGCGGGCGGCGCGACAAGCGTCGTCGTGAAATAGCCGCTAGACGCGCAAGCTGGCGTAGACCTTGCGCGCGCTGATCACGTCGAGCAGGTAGCTGTAATGCGTGAACGCGGGCATCTCAATGTTCTCCGCGCCGACGACCTGCGCGGTGGACGCGGGCAGCAGCAGCAAGTCGGAGTGGCTCCACAGCGACGTCAACTGCGGCAGATCCGGCGGTCCAGGCCACGGCAATTGCGCGGCCAGACGCAGCATGATCTCAGAATCCGGACGCAAGTCGCGGATGTGCGGCGTGCGGGCAAAACGCGCGGCTTGCGTGCCCGCGTGCGGCGTGCCCAGCGTCACGATGTGCGCGACCTGCCGGGCCGTGGCCACATCTTCCAGCGCCAGCCGCGCGATGATGCCGCCCATGCTGTGGGCCACCAAATCGACCTGCGCGTCCACCGGCAGGCCGTTGGTGCGCAGCACTTCACCAATCGCCGCGCGCAGTTGTGCCGCCATGGCATCGAGCGACAACTCCGGCTTGAAGCCCACCGCGTACGTGCGGCCGCGGCCGTGCAGCCGAAACCACAGGCGCATCGGCGCGAAGTTGCTGCGGTGGCCGCCCAGACCGTGGATGAACAGGATCGGGCGATACCCGTCGTCCGGCAGTGGCGCCAACGGCCGGTGGCTCGGACCCAACAGCGTCAGGCCCATCAGCGGCAGTTGCGCGGCGTGGCGGAGCAGCGCGGGATCGATGGCGCCCCAAGCTTCCGCCGCCGCCTTGCCAGCGCGAACCGTGGCGCGACCCATCTCGCGACCGACCGCGCCGAAGCCATCGCCCATGCGCTGCCAAGTCGTCTTGCGGGGTTTCTCGGTCACTGCGTACTCCATCGTCGCGGTCTGCGCATGTCGCCAAGCTAGCCCGGAAAGCGGCTGTCGACAACCCGCCGCCTACTGCAACAGCGCGCGCAACTGGCCATCGGCGGGCGGCCCCACTTCCTTGGCCAGCGCTTCCAGCCATGGCTGCGTCTCCCGGCGCGGGCGGGCGGCCACGTACGCGCGGGCATGCGCCACGGCCGCGTCGACCTGGCCCAGCGACAGCGCCGCACGCGCCGCGGTGCGATGCGCCCGCGCATAGTCCGGCTCAGCCGCCAGCGCCCGTTCACACAAATCCAGCGCCCGCTGCGCGTGGCTCGATTGTACTTCCAGCACCGCCAGATTGTTCAGCACCTTGGCGTCATCCGGGGCCAGCAGGACGGCGGTCTCCAGCAACTGCCGCGCTTGCTCGGGCGCGGGCTGCAGGCGCATCGCGGCGACGAGCGCTGTCGCAGAAGCCAGATGGTGGGTCAGCGTCGGTTCGTCGGCACAGGCTGCGGCGGTTGGACAGAGCGTCGCCAGCGCCGGCAGCCAGGCTGCAACATCGGCCGCGCGCGACTTCTCGTTGACGTAGCCCGGCGCCAGCCACGTCCACGGCCACGCCATGCGCCAGCGCATCTGCACAGCGGAGTCTTCCGCCGCCGAGCCCGGCTCCCAGCCGATCGGCCGGCCACGCCACGGCGCCAACCATGCCTGCACCTGCTCGGCGACCGGCCGACCCGCCTCGACAACCGTCGCCGCATCGGCCAGCCCGACGACGTCCAGACGTTCTGCCGCCGCCCGCAACATCCGCGGATCGCGCAGGAGCGCCAGCGAGAGGCACGGCGAATCGGGCCGGGCACCCTCGGCGGTCTGCAGCCAGATGCACGCGGAGTTTGTGTGATCCGACGCGGCAAACAGCACCGCGCCCGGCGGCACGTCCTGAAACAGCCGATCAGCCATCCGCCCACCGGCGCGCAAATCGGCGTCCGGCCGCAGGTGCAGCAACAGCGCGCCGTGCAGGCCGATGACCACCACCGCCGGCGCCACAAAGAAGCGCGGCTGCCACGCCACCAGCGCCGCGAGGCCGTGCGCCGCGAGCGCGCCCAGACCGAACAGGACGAGCAGGCCGGCCTGGTCGTCGCGCAGGCCCATGGGATTGATGAACGCCGAATACAGCCCATCGGCCAGCATCATGGCGACCAACGGCAGGAGTTGTTTTTGCCGCTCCAAAGACACCGCGCCAACCGCGCTCAGCGGCAACAGCCACTTGGCGTCGCGCCAGATGAAGTGGGCGAGCGCGAGCAGGCCATTGCGGCCGATGCGATCGGCGTGGGCGGCGCGGATGGAGGCTGCGGTCAGGTGATCGCGCAGCGCCTCCCACGTGCGCACATCGCCCCAGGAGAACGCGGGCTTGCGCCACGCGGCCAGTGGCAGGTAGACAAGCGCGGCGCCACTCAACAGCAGGAGCAGACACGCCACGCCCAGAGCCCGAAGGCGCTGGTGAGACGGCGTGCGCCAGAGCGCCAGCGCGGTCGCGATGCCAGGCAGGAGCGCGGCTTCAACGTGGATGCCCGCGCCCAGACCGGTCAGCAGCGCCAGCCACGCCACGCGGACGCCGCCGGTCTGCGTGTGCCAAGCCCACAGCGCGGCGGCAACGACGAGCCAGGTCGGCGCGTACACCTCGGACGCGCGCATGTGCATCGCGATGGCCGGCAACGTGAGCGGCAGCAGCCAGTAGAGAGGCCGCAGCAGGCGCCGCAGCAGACCGGGATGGCCCGGCTCTGGCCACGCGCGCCAGAGCAGCGCAATCGACGTCACCGCGCACAGCGTGCCGAGCAGATGGACGCGCCACGCAGCCGAGCCCAGGGGCAGGCGCGCGACCGCGTGGCCAGCGAGATCGAACAGGGCAAATCCCGTTGGGCGCGGTACGCCAAGCTGGACGGCGGCACCCGCCAGTTCACCGCTGTCAAACCACGCGACCGATGGCGCCAGCAGCCAGACGAACGCCGCGATGACGCACGCCGCGGGCCAAAGCAGGGAATCAGCGCGCGGGGCTTGGGCTGCGGCAAAATGGGGCATCGCCGCTCACTGCCAGGCCACGGGGAGGCGCTGGGCGGAGAAAAAAGCTACGGAGCGGGGCAGAAGGCCTCGACGTGATTCTGCGGGACGAGCCCACCGATCGCGGCGGTCGTCGTGTCGGTCGTGAAACCGCCGGCCAGGAGGACGCACCCGCCAAGGGCATTGCGGCCGCCGACGAGGGAAGCCGTCGCGCCGATCCGCGCTGCCGAGAGCGCCGCACGACCGACCGGCTGGCCATTGGCGTCAAAGACCAGCGCATCCGCGACGGGCTGCAGCTTCTCGTCGAGACCGCCAATCAGGAGCGAACCGCCATTGGCCAGCGCCACCGCAGTCGCCAGCACGCGCTTGCCGCCGTCGCCGCCCGCAAACGCGCCCATCGGCACCGGGACCATCTGCATCGTCAGGCTGGATGAGCCCTGCGTCACCGCGATGATCATCGGCGGCTGCAGTTGCGCCGCGCCGGTCAGGACGTCGTCTTCCAGGAAAATCGCCTGATTGGAAGCGCCGAGCAGCAGGAAGTTGCCGTTCGCGAGCTTGACCAGCTTGCCGCCGTGCAAGAGCAGCGCGTTCACGCTGGAATCGGCGATGGAGACAGGCACGAACGTGTCGCTCGTCGCGTCATAGGCTTCCGCAAGTGGCGTGCCGGGATTCCGGCGGCCGCCGAGGATGAGGAGCTTGGTGCACGTGCCGTCCGCAGCGCTGGTGAGACACGCGGTGGCGGCATTGGCGCGCGGGGCCGACATCGCGCTCTTGCTGGGGGTGCAGGTGATGACGGCCTTCTGCGACAGGTCGCACAACGACGCGGTCGCCACACGCAGATCGTCTTTGGCGATCCGCGCCTCGGCGCCACCGGCGATGAACAGCCGCGGACCGTCTTTGGCCTGCACGCGGGAGACAATCGCGAGCGAATGGGCGGTCCCGGTCATCGGCAGGTCAGCGTGCGCCTCCGCGGCGAGGTCCCAGCGCTGCACGTGGTTGGACACCGGGCAGGACGCACCGGGGCAAGCCGTCGCGTCGAGCGTGGTCTTGAGCGTCTTGCCCGGGTCGAGCGCGATGCTGGAATCCGTCGAACCGCCGACGATGGCGATCGCCTGCGCGCCATCCGTGACCGCGGTGGCGAGGCCAACGGGAATGAACGCGTGCTCGGTGTCCAGGACCGAGCGGAAATAGCCGGAAAGCGGGTCAAAGACTTCAATTTCGTGCTTGCTCGCCGCCCAGTTGCCACCGCTCGGCGCGGTCAAGCCGCCGATAATGGCGACGCTGCCGTCGGCCAACGCGAGGCTGCTGGCAAAGCCGCGGCGTGCGCCGCCATCCAGCGGGAACAGCGCATCGACGACGCACTTGTAGTCCTTGCCGCACGAACCGTTGGCGTGGACCGCTTTGCAGTCGGAGTCGCCGCTGCAGGAAACGAGCTTGGCGGCGTCGATGAGCGTCTGCGGTACCGGCGCGAGTCCGGTGAACGCGCCAAACAGGTACGGCTGCACGTAGTAAGTTGGCACGACGTCAGCCAGATCATTGCCACCGACGACTTCCACGTTGCCGCGCCAGCCAAAGCCGACGCGCTTTTCGCACTTCTCATCGCCGAACAGCTCCACGTAGAGCGTGTAGTTGCTGGACGCCTTGAGGTACTGCAACTTGATCTTGTTGCCGCCCGCGCCGGCGTACGGCTGGCAAGCGAGCGGCTGGAACGTCGGCGATTGTGCGCCCGTGTCGCTGACCGCGCCGTCATAGATCGACAGCGTCAAACGGGTCACGCCCGGCAGCGCGCCGGTGAGCGCGAATTGCGCCGTGCCGACGCCCGTCGGCTGATCCTGCGTCGCGGATTGACCCGCGCAGGCCGTCATGGTTGCAAGCAGCAGCGCCAGCGCGCCGTGGAGGATGGAGTTCTTCATTTGCCACCTCCTTTGCCGGAGAAGATTGGGTCCTGGGCCGCGTCCACGTGGTCAAGCGACAGCGTGATGGCGCCGGTCGAAGCCGGATTGGATTTGGTCGCGTAGTAGATGCCGACAGCGGTGCCAGCGACAACCGCAGTGCCGATTGCCGTCCAGAACCACCACTTCTTGTAGACCGGGACAACGACCCGATCCTTGCCATCGCCAGGACCGACGTCCGCGACCTGCTCCAGCGCCACGGTCTGCTCGATCGTGCCGTTGGGCGGAACGGTCACGCGGCCGGTCCAGTCGCGAAAGCCGGCTTTGACCACGCGCACTGTGTGCGTACCGGCGGGCACGGTCGCCCGCAGACCGCCCGCGGGCGGACGGCCCGTCGAGGTGCGGCCAGCGAGCTTGTCGTCCACGTAGACCAGCGCGACGCCGCCAGCGAACAGCTGCACCACGAGCGTACCCGGCACTTCCACTTCGCCGTACGCGAGATCGGCCGGGCCAAACAGCACGATGAGGCCCTTGGTCACCGCGGCCTGAAATTTGTCGAGCGATTCCAGCGGCTGCTGGCTGATTTGGGCGACACGCGCCGTACCTGAGTCGATGAGCCGCAGCGTCAGCGCGTCGTGGCCGTCGGGCGTCTTGCCGAGTTCGCTGAAGACCACGAGCGTCGCGCCGTATTTGTGGCCGATGCGGCCGAGACAGTCGACGCCCGCTTCCGTGCACTCGAATTCGAACATCTCCTCGACGAGATCGGCGTTGGACAGCGCGACGTCGAGCGACTTGTAGCGCAGCGCCTGCTGGTGCAGCTCCTTGGTCGCGGCCATGCGCGCCGTGTCACCCGCCGCGGCGCCTTCCGTGCGCAGCAACAGCACATGCTGCCGACCCGCGCGAGTTGGCTGGGCAACGAGCGTTGGCGCGATGACCACCGGCGAAGTCGGTTGGGGATTCTGCGCGGGCTGCTGCGCGGTGCCAGTACCGACGATCGGCGGCGGCGGCGCCGTTTGGCCGAGCGCGGTCAGCGCCGGACCCGTGAGCAGCGAGGCGATGAGCCAAAGTGAGAGCGAACGTGCGAACAAGAGAGGCCTCCGCGGCAAACCGCCGTTGATGCTATCAGGCTCCGCCGGTTTGACAAACCCCTTGGCGCGGCTGGTGCGATGCGCCTCGCTTGCGCTACAGTCGTCGCTGCAGGAGGGTCTGACCATGGCGCAGCGGATTGACTACGCGTTTCTTCCCGGTGTCCGCGACGAGCTGGTGTGGCCGACCTTGAACAAGGTGCTGGGCCACGTGCGGCGCAGCCAACTGACGATGCGCGATTTCCGCGACTGGCTCAAAGACGCGGGGCTTTGGCAAAAAGACGAAGCGACCGCCCTGCTGGAGCTGCTCGACGTGCAGCAGGCGCCGCTGGTGCATCTGGGTCCGTGGGCGGAGCAGGTCTTCAACGCCAAGGACGACGCGGCGGCACGCGACCTGCTGTACAAGCGCCTGTGCGACGAGAACATCCTCCTGGTGAAATACGTGCTGGAGGCGCTGGACGTGGACGGCGGCGGGCGGCTGCACTCGACAAGCGAGCTGCACCGGATGCTGACGAGCTACGTCTACCCCGGCAAGCACGTGGGTCGCGTGGCGTTTGAAGCGTGGATCAAGTGGCTCGTGGCGAGCGGCCGCGTGCGCCTGATCGGCATCCGCTGGGGGCTGGCTGATCTGGGCAAGGCGGCGGTGCCGAGGCTGCGGACCGTTGATGCCGACGAATTCCTGGAAGATGAAAATGCCGCGGCGGCAGCGCCAGTGACCGCGCCCACGCCAGTCGCAGTCGCGACGTCTGCACCTCAGGTCACCGCCAAACCTGCGGGCAAGGCTGCGCCAAAGCCAGCCGCGGAATCCAACGACGACGAGGAAATGCCCGACGCGCCGCCGGAAGCCGAGCCGGTCGATGCCCAGACGTTCGCCGCGTATGAGGCGCAACTGGAAGGGCAACTGGCGGCGATGCCTGAACCGGCGCCAACGGCGAAGCAGGCTGCCCCGACGACGACCGCGCCGCGCCACACGCAAGTGCCCGTGCTGCGGGATATGGCGGCGGCAGGTGGGTGCAGTCAGGCGCCGCTCGACATCACGGAAATTCTCAGCGGTCTGCGCGAGGTCGGGAAGCAGCGCGGCCTGGGCGGCGGTTCGCTCCTGCTCGCGCACGGCGTGGAGTCGCGGATGGCGCAGAACGACGCCGCGCGCCACCTGTTCCTCGCGGCCCTTCTCGCGCGTTTGTGCCTGCAGCCTGACGGCGAAGCGCTTGTGGACCTGCTGCGCGAACGCGCTGGCGGTTGGAGCCCCGTGGCGCTGCTGTTGGATCGTCCCGAAGCGCTGTTTGACTGCCTGACGCGCTGGAACCTTACCGGGGGCGAGCCGCTGGCGATTCGGCTGCGTGCGCTGCTGCTGGAGGCCACCTTGGGCGGCCGCGCGCTCAAGGCGCAGCCGGATTTGCCAACCCAACTGGCTGAGGCGCCGTCGTCCGAACAGCTGCTGACGCTGCTGGGTCAGGGCCTGCTGCGCGCGGCGGCGTTTTCCGAGCAGTTCTGGCTGGTCCGGGAGATGGTCAAGGCCGGCCTGTGGACCCGCCAATCCGCGACAGAGGTCGCCTTCGTCCCCACACGGCAGGTCCGCTTGATGGCGTATCGCCTGCGCCTGCTGGACAGCCATTTTGCCCAGAGCCTGGCCAGCTACCTGCAAGTCGCGCGGCGCTTGGCTGGACTCCTGCCCGCGGGTTCCGTGGAGGCAGCGGCGCTGGAGGCGCTCGCACCGGATGATCATCTCCGTTTTGACTGTCCACGCGTGATTATTTGCCAAACATCATGCGGCGTTAGCATGTGATTTCGACGCGATCCCGACGATTGCCGCTTGACAACCAGCCCTCGGCTTACCTAAGCTATTAACACCGTTGCGTGCGATCGCTTCGGGTGTTGTGTGTCCAGCGGCCCTTCAGCCGTCCCTCTGACAACAGCGCCCGGCTACAAAGAGTCCTCCGCAACTGCCTCCGCGCGGGTTTGCTTTACCGGATCCTCACCGGCACTTCTCCCAAGCCTCCTGCCTCTTCACCTTCCAAGCAGCTCCCGCTGCACGCGTGACAACCACAATGCCCAGGAAAGCCGCTCCCGCTCCCGCCGCCGCCGATACCCCGCCGCCGAGCGATGTCATCATCCATCTGAACGATCTCAAGCACATGCGCATGGCCGAATTGGTCGCGCTGGCCAACGATCTCGGCATCGAGGATGCCGCCAGCCTGCACCGCCAGGAGCTGATCTTCGGCGTCCTGCAGGCGCAGACCAGCCGCGAAGGCGCGATCCACGCGGAAGGCGTCCTTCAGGTGCTGCCGGACGGCTATGGCTTCCTGCGCTCGCCCGACTACAACTACTTCCCCGGCTCGGACGACATCTACGTCTCCCCGTCGCAGATCCGCCGCTTTGGCCTGCGCAATGGCGACACGGTCGCCGGTGAAGTGCGCCCGCCCAAGGAAGGCGAACGCTACTTTGCGCTGCTGCAGGTTCACGAGATCAACTTTGAGGATCCGGAGCGCGCCAAGTCCAAGATCCTGTTTGACAACCTGACGCCGCTGTACCCCAACGAGCGCCTGAAGCTCGAGTACACGCCCAAGTCCTACACGACGCGCGTTGTCGATCTGATGTGCCCGCAGGGCAAGGGTCAGCGCACGCTGATCGTCGCGCCGCCGCGGACCGGCAAGACCGTGCTGCTGCAGGAAATCGCCCACGCGATCGCGCAGAACCACAAGGAGGTCTACCTCATCGTGCTGCTCATCGACGAGCGCCCGGAAGAAGTGACCGACATGCAGCGCACCGTGCAGGGTGAAGTCGTCAGCTCGACGTTTGACGAGCCGGCTTCGCGCCACGTGCAGGTTGCGGAAATGGTCATCGAGAAGGCCAAGCGCCTGGTGGAACACGGCCGCGACGTCGTGATTCTGCTCGACTCGATCACCCGTCTGGCGCGCGCGTACAACACCGTCGTTCCGCCGTCCGGCAAGATCCTGTCCGGCGGTGTGGACTCGAACGCGCTGCACAAGCCCAAGCGCTTCTTTGGCGCGGCGCGCAACATCGAGGAAGGCGGCTCGCTGACCATCATCGGCACCGCGCTCATCGACAC
>CAINLT010000545.1 GCA_903850505.1 uncultured Myxococcales bacterium
GACTGCGACTTGCCGTCCCGCAGCAACTGCGCCTGCAGCTTGGTCCCCGCCGCGTGCATCCCCACGACCGCGCGCAGCCGGCGCGGCGAATCCATCACCTGATCGCCCAGCTTCTGCACGATGTCCCCGCGCTTCAGGCCCGCCTTGTCCGCCGGTCCGCCCGCCTGCACGTCGGACACCAGCACGCCCGCGCCCTGCACATGGAATTCCTGCTGCAGCTCCTCGTTCATTTCCTGAATGCCCACGCCCAGGAAGCCGCGGGAAATCTTGCCATTCTTCAGCAGGCCATCCATCACGCTGCGCGCCATGTTGGCGGGAATCGCAAAGCCGATGCCCTGGCTGCCGCCGGACTTGCTGAAGATCGCGGTGTTGATGCCGACCAATTCGCCGCGCAGGTTGACGAGCGCGCCGCCGGAATTGCCCGGATTGATGGCGGCGTCCGTCTGGATGAAGTCTTCGTAGTCGACGATGCGCAGATCCGCGCGGCCCTTGGCCGAAACGATGCCCATCGTGACGGTCTGGCTCAGGCCAAACGGGCTGCCGATCGCCAAGACCACTTCGCCCAAACGCAGCTTGTCGGATTCCGCCAGCGGCAGCGCCTTCAGGCCTTCAACCTTGCCTTCCAGCCGCAGCACCGCGACGTCCGAGCGCGGATCCGTGCCCACGACCTTGGCGATGTGCTCGCGGCCGTCGCTCAGCTTGACCTTGATTGTCGTCGCGCCGTCGATCACATGGTTGTTCGTCAGGATGACGCCGTCGCTGGACACGATGACGCCGGAGCCGAGGCTGTTGGCGCGCTCCACCTGCGAGTCGCCCTGATCGCCGCGATCCGGTGTGCGCATGCCCCAGAACCGCCGCATCATCTCCTCGGGCGACGCCTGTTCGCGCACGTGGACCATCTTGGTCGTGGAAATGTTGACGACGCTTTGCACGGAAAGCTCGGCGACGTCCGACACGATCGACAGGGCATTGCCGTCGGCGGCCTGCGCCAAGGCCGGGCGGGCAATCGGTTGCGCAAGCGGCGCGCCAGCGGGTGCATCCAACTGCGGCGCGGCAAGCACGCGCGGCTGCTGGGCCGCCACGCTCGGCGTCACACCAAAGCGCCACGCGGCAAAAGCGGCCGCGAGGATCGTCAGCACCGTGAGCCAGCGCCCCGACGCGAGGACTTGGAGGCGCTGGGAAAATCGTGAATCACGCATGGGCAAACTCCAGAAGGTTGGACGGGGCGGCAAGACGCGTCACCGACGACGCGCCGCCATGCCCCATGCTCCTGAACGCCGCAGCGGGTGAGTTTATTCTGGGATCAGTGCGCTTGGCGCGTCAGCCGGTCTTTCCAGCGGAGAAACGGCCGCTCCACCAGGTAGTACGAGGCGTGCGCGGCCGCCAGCACGGCGAGAATCGCAACCGTGACCTTGACGGGCGCGGACCAATCCGGCCACAGCTTGCGAATGCCCGCGACGGGAAGCTGGTGCCAGAGGTAAGTGGAGTACGACAGCAAGCCGAGATGCGTGAACACGCGGTGGTCCAGCCAGCGCACCGCCGGATGCGTGTGGTGCGCGACGAGCTGCACGATGAGGAGCGCGAAAAGCACCGGCTCGATGAGGAAGCCGATGCCGAGCATGCCGCCCAGCAGCGGCGTGAAATCGTGGGCGAGCTGCCAGCCCAGCACGGCGAGGTTCACGAGCAGCAGCCAGGCGTGGCGACCCAGCAGGTTCATGAACGGCCGCAGCTTGCCCGCCCGCAGCGCCAAGGCCAGCCACGTGCCGACGAGGACGTGATCGGCGCGGGTATCCAGCGCGTGGTAGATGTAGTCCGCGGAAACGCCGCGCTGGAGCGCGACAATCCGGTGAATCCAGACGGCGACGATGACGAGGCCCACCCAGACGTGCCGCTGCTGCTTGTGACGGCCCATCCAGAAGAACGCCAGCGGCCAGAGCAGGTAATATTGCTCCTCGAGGCCGAGAGACCAGCAGTGGCTGACGGCGCTGCCTACCACCCCGTACAGCGCGTGGTACCAGTTGGAGACGTAAAAGAAGGACGCCCACATGACCGGCCATTGCATCGGCTGGTGCATGATGGCCATCGCCGCGACGGACACGAGCCAGTAGGCGTAGAAAGGCGGAAAAATGCGCAGCGAACGGCGGAGGTAGAAACCGCGGAGGGAGATGCCGCCGTGGCGCTCCTCCTCGTCCAGCAGCAGCCAGGTGATGAGGAAGCCGCTGAGCACGAAGAACAGCAGGACCGCCTGCGAGCCGGGCATCCAGCCAAAGCCGAGGTGGTAGAAGACGACCGTCCAGGCGGCGATGGCGCGCAGGCCGTCCAGGCTGGGAATCTTGCGGCCGCCGAGCCCGGCGCGCAGTCCTTGCGGGAGCCCTTCCTGCCACGCAGCGTGATTCTCGGTCATCGTCAGTCCGTGCCAGCGCGGTGCGAGCGGCAGCGGTCGAGTGTCGCCGTGCCATGGCTTGGTGGCAAGCAGACGCCGGCGGGATCAAAGGCGCTTGACCCGGCCCACCCCGCAGCGCACGCTCGCCTTGGCGCTGCCCGCCGTGATGCCAAGGACGATGATTGACCCGATCTGCACGGAATTCACCGGCGATGTGCCCACCAGCGTCCAGACGACCTGGGACGCGTTCGCCGACACGGAGCGCTTTGGTCGGCTGACCGGCATGGACATGCGGTTCAGCTACGAGCCGACGCCGGACGGCGCGATACAGCGGGTCGGGCGGATGCGCAGCATGGGCGTGACGCTGATCTGGGACGAAGCGCCGGTCGTGTTCGACGCGCCGCGCCACTATGCGATTCTGCGGAAATACCGCGGCGGTCCGGCGGAGCGCTACGAGTCGGAGCTGCGCGTGACGCCGACCGCGCACGGCGCGCACGTGGCGATGGTCTTTCGCTTTGTGCCGCGCAACGCAGTCACAGCGGTCGCGATTCGCCTGCAGACCGCGCTCGTGGTGCGGCCGCAGCTCAACCGCGCGTTCCAGGCCATCCTGACGGCGCTGCAAAACGGCCTGCCGATTCCCGACACCGCGCCGCCCGCGTTGCTGCCACCGGCGCAGGAGGCGCTGGAGACCGGCTTGCGGGACGTCCAGCCCGATGTCGCGCAGCACCTCACGACGTGGCTGCAGACCGCGCCGCTGGCGGACCAACTGCGCCTGAAGCCGCTGGAAATGGCCCGCCAGTGGCATCTGGACCCGCGCGCGGTGACCGTCGGGCTGTTGATGGCGACGCGCGGCGGCGTGCTGAAAGCGCAGTGGGAAGTGATCTGCCCGTCGTGCCGACTGCCGAGCGCGGCGCTCGCGACGTTCAGCCTGGCCGCGCGCCAGCAGCACTGTCCGGGATGCGACATCCGCTACGACGCGTCCTTTGCCGACGCCGTGGCGCTGACCCTGCAGCCGACGCCGGCGATCCGCAGCGCGTTGGGCAAGGTCGATTGCCTGTCGAGCCCGGCGCGCATGCCGCACATCGCCGCGCGCATCACGGTGCCGCCCCGGGAAGAGGTGGCTTGGACGGTGACGCTCCAGCCCGGGACGTGGCGGGTGCGCAGCTTGCCGGAGCTGGACGCGATTACGCTCACCGTGCGGCCGGACGCGAAGCGCCACGAGGTGGCAGTGCTGGCGGGGCCGAAAGTGCTGACGCCGCCGACGCTGCGGCTCGCGGCGGGCGAGGTGACGCTGCGGATTCGCTCCAAGCTGGACGTGCCGCTTTCTCTGCTGCTGGAGCACGCGGACGTCGATGCCGACACGCTGACGATCGGCCGCGTGCTGGAGTGGCCCGATGCTGCGGAGCGGCTGCCGGGCAACGCGCTGGAGCCGGGGCTGACGGCGGCGCCATGGACGGGCGCGGTGCTGGCGGTGCATGTGGCGCGCGGCGGCGAAAAGGCGGAAGAGGCGGTCGCGGCGTTGCTGCGCAGTGCCGGCGCACGGTCGGTGCAGCGGTCGACGGCGTGGGTGCTCGCGACGCTGCCGCAATGGACGACGCTGGCGCGGATTGCGCCGCAAATCGCCGACGCGATGTGGCTGCGCGCGGCGGTGGGCTACGGCACGGTGCTGGAACTGACGGCCGGGGATGCGCGCGTGGCCTCGGGCGCGCTGGTGCAGGAGCTGGTCGCGCTGGCGCATGAGGCGGAGCCGGGGCAGATCCGCGTTTTCCAATCCGCGGCGCTGCCGGAGTTGATCGACTGGAACGTGACGGCGACGTCAGATGGCGCGGAGCTGACGACCGCGCTGCGGCACACGCCCTTGGCGTTTCCGACGCTGGCGACCCACGCGCTGCAGACGGGCGACACGGTCGACGAGCGCTTTGTGCTGGGTGAAGTGCTGGGCAAAGGCGGCTTTGGCGTGGTCTACGCGGCGCGGGATGCGGCGCGGCAGGACGACGTGGTGGTCAAGCTGCTGCGGCACGAACTGGCTGACGACCCCACGCAGGTGCAGCGCTTTTTTGACGAAGGCCGGCTCGCCTCGCGCCTGCAGGGGCCCCATGCGGTGCGCGTCCACGAGTGGGGGCTGGCGGACGACGGTCGGCTGTTCCTGGCAATGGAGCGGCTGGACGGCCTGGAGCTGGGCGACGTGCTGAAGGCGGCGGGGACGCTCGACCCGGTGCGCGCGATCGATCTGTGCCGACAAGCGCTGCTGGGTCTGGCGGAGGCGCACGCGCAAGGGCTCGTGCACCGCGACATCAAGCCGGCGAACCTGTTCGTGACCCAAGTCGGCGCGGCGAGCGGGGAGACGGTCAAGGTCATCGACTACGGCATCGCGCTGGACCGGACGGGCCGCGTGAAGGCGCACGAGCCGGTGGGCCACATCATCGGCACGCCGCTGTACATGGCGCCGGAACAGGTCACGGGCGAGCCGCTGGACGGGCGCTGTGACCTGTACGCGCTGGCGTTGGTGCTCTATCAAGCGGTGAGTGGGCGCTTGCCTTTTGGCGGCTCGGACGTGATGGCGATCCTGATGGCGCGGCTGGTGCAAACGCCGCAGCCGCTGGACGAGGTCGCCCGGCAGCCGCTGCCGGCGGGCCTCGCGGAGCTTGTGGAAGAAGCGCTGGCGCTGGCACCGGACGGCAGGCCGCACGACGCGCTGGCGATGGCCGACCGTCTGGCGGCGATCCTGCGCGACGCGGGTGCAAGCGCGGCCTGGCAGGCGTCGTGGCAGGCGCATCGCGTGGCAACCGACGCGCTGCTGGATGCGCTGACGACGGACGCGGTGCTGGCCGCCGCCGAGACCGAACGCGCGGTGAACGCGCTGACGGATGCGCCGACGCTGGAATCGTGAGCGCCGTTGCCGGTTGC
>CAINLT010000546.1 GCA_903850505.1 uncultured Myxococcales bacterium
CAAGGCGACGCCGCTGCAGACCTTGCTGGTGCAGACGTCGGTCGCGGTGCATTTGAGGCCGTCGTCGCACAACATGCCGTCCGCGCCGCCGTGCCAGCAGCCGCTGTGGGCCGCGTCGCAAAGGTCGGTGGTGCAGGCGTTGCCGTCGGCGCAGTCGCTGGCGAGCTTGCCGATGCACGCGCCCGAGAGCGCGCAGGTCGCGTTGCCAAACAGGTCGGCGCGGCGCAACCACGCGTCGGTGCCGCCAGCGCCCTTGGACCCCGTGTAGCCGCCGAGGGCGAAGCCGTCGTTCAAGGCGACGAGGTTGGCGCCCCCGTCGTCACCGCTGCCGCCGTACGGAAATCCGAAGATCTTGTTGCCAAAGCCGTCGATGCGCACGAGCCACATTTCGTTGCCGCCTGCGCCCGTGGAAGCGGTCGTTCCGGAAAACGCGAAGCCGTTGGGCGTGGCGATGATGCGTCGGGCATCGTCGTAGAGCTTGCCGCCGTAGGTCTTGTCCCACAGCTTGACGCCGTTCAGGTCGGTGCGCACAAGCCAGGCGTCGCTGCCGCCAAAGCCCTTGCCGCTCGTCGTGCCCGCGGTGAGGTAGCCATCTGGCAACACGGTCACGGCGTTGGCGCCGTCGTCGCCCGCGGTGCCGTAGGTCTTTTGCCAGATGACGGCACCGTTGACGTCCGTGCGCACGAGCCAGACATCATTGCCGCCCGCGCCGCTGGACGAGGTGTGGCCAGCGAGGATGTAGCCGTCGCTGAGCGCGCCGATGCCGCTGAGGCTGTCCTCGCCAGTGCCGCCCAGGGTGACGCTCCAGGTCGCGTCGCCAGCGAGGCTGACGTGCGTGAGCGCGGCGTCGGTAAAGCCCGCAGCGGTTGTCGTCGTTCCCACGATCGCGATGCCGCTGGCATCGGTCGTCAGTCCCAAGCCCGTGTCGTCCAGGTTGCTCCCGTAGGTCTGGTCCCAGAGCACGACGCCGTTCAAATCCGTGCGGATGAGCCACGCGTCCAGCGCGCCGTTGCCCTTGGAGAGCGTGCTGCCCAGCAGGAGGTAGCCATCGCTGAGCGCGCGCGCGTCGCTGGCCAGATCGGCTTGCGCGCCGCCATAGGTCTTCTCCCAGATCGCCTTGCCCGCGGGATCGGTGTGTGCGAGCCAGAAATCCTGCTGCCCGGCGCCCTGCGCGTCCGTCGAGCCAACCCAGGTGAACCCGCCGCCGACGCTCAACAACTGGGCGATGCCGTCGTTGCCCGCGCCGCCGACCGTCGCGTCCGTGAATTTGGACGGGCCCGCGCACTTGCCGCCGCTGCAGAAGTCCGGGGCTGTGCACGGATCGCCGTCGTCGCACGGCGCACTGTTGGCGGTGTGCGCGCAGCCGGTCGGAGCCGCGCAGGTGTCGTCGGTGCACAGGTCGCTGTCGTCGCAGTTCTTGGCGACGCCGCCCTGGCATGCGCCGCCGACGCAGGTCTGGCCGGTCATGCACGGGTCATCGGCGCACGCAGCGCTGTTGTTCAAGGCAAAGTGGCCGCAGCCGTTGCCGGGGTCGCAGGAATCGAGCGTGCAGCCCAGTCCGTCGTCACACGTCACTTTCTTTGTCGCGGTGCAGGCGCCCGAGACGCAGACGCCGTCGACGTTGCACTTGTCCGTGTCACATGCCCCGCCGCTGGCCGCCGCGTGATCGCACGCGCCCAGCTTGCAGGTGTCCGCCGTGCACGGATTGCCGTCATCGCAGTCTTTGCCAGCGCACGCGTCGGCGGCATCCGGCGCGTCGACCGCATCGGCCGTGTCCGCCGCGTCCGGGACATCGCCCGCGTCGCCGACATCCGCCGCGTCAGCGGAATCCGCGGTGTCACTCGTATCCGCTGTGTCGGTCGTGTCCGCCGCATCGGCTGCATCCGCCACATCGGGGACATCAACGGCGTCGTCGACGTCGCCAGCGTCCGCCGTGTCAGCGGAATCTGCCGTGTCCGCCGCGTCCGTGCTCACCGCATCGACGCCATCGCCAGCATCCGCGTCATCCAACTGCGCCGCCGCATCCAGGCGCTCGGCTTCCGTCTGGAAGGCAAAGTCCTCGGCTGGCTTGACCTGCGCGCAGCCCGCGACAAGCAGGACGACCACCAGCGAAATACCCACGGCGCGTCGCATCATCAATTATTCACTCCGACCGAAGTTCGAGATCAAACGTTCGCGATCCACGGCGTGCCACCGTAGGTGCACGCTCGCGGTCCCAGTCCGAAATGCAACAGGTCTCACCGAAAGCGTTTGGTGTTGTACAGAGGTCAGCACGTCTAGAACCTCACCGCGAGCAGCGCGCCATTCGGGGTTGGCAGGACAACCGCGGCCTGCGCGGGATGCCGGGTCAGCCACCAGACACCAAAGCCCGAGGCCGCGAGGCCAACGCCGGTCGCCGTCCATCCCACCGCTGCGCGCGTATTGATTGCGCTCGCGCGGTTGAGCGCAGTTTCCCGACTGAGGCCGGTAATCAGCTGTCCGGCATCGTGGTTCTGCTCGCGCGTCAGTTGCGCCGCGTCCGATTCTGCGCCAATCAGCAGCACAACGCCGCCCGCGAGCGCGACCGCGCCGATGCCGATCGTCGCCCAGCCCGGCCAAGCCGGCGGCGCGTTGAGTTCCGCATGCTTGGCGAGCACTGGCGCATCGTGGACGCCGCTGTCCGGCATCGCCGTCTTCCCGACCGCCGCCGGCTGTGCCACGCCCGGCGCCGGCTTCTCCACCAGCACCAATGGCTTGAGGCCGAGTTTCTGCCGCAGCCAAAGCTCGCGCGTCTGCGCCTGCACACGCTCGTCGGCGTTGGGCGGCGCGAGAGCCAGGTAGCTGTCCAGATGCTGCAGCGCCGGTTCCCACGCCTCCGCCATCTGCTCGGCCACCGCCGCCTTGAACAGCCAATCCACCCGCGTCGGCGCCGTCTTGTACGCCTGCAAGTACAGCTCTGCCGCCAGCGCGGGATTGCCCGAACGACTCGCAGCATCGGCCTCGCGCAACCGCGTCTTGTTCACTTCCTGTTCCACATCCGCGAGATACGCCTGCGCCTTGGGCACCCGCGCTGTCTCCGCCCCGGGATTGGCGATGAACTGATGGTAGTGCTCAATCGCGCCCTCGTTCAGCCCGGCCAAGTGCTCGGAGCGCGCAAGCGCCCAGAGATACGCCGGCGACGGATCGAGGCGAAAGGCTTTTTGATACAGATCCGCAGCTTTGACAAAATCGCCCGACTCGTACGACTTCGCGGCCTGCTGGACCAGCGTCACCGCCGTCCGCGCGCTGTCGATCGCCCACGCGGGCGCCGAAAACGCCACGAGCGTCAGCATCGCCAACGCGCCAAGGTGCAGCCGCCACGTCAAAGCCAATTGCGGTGTCTGAGAAACACGCTGCATGCCGCGCACAATCCCGTTATCTGGGCCAATCGTGGGCAGCAAAGGCAGTAAAGTCAAGCGCTGTTGCAGTTTGGCGTGCGGTCAGCGCTTCTCGAAGTCGTCGGCCACGGCATTGCCGCTCTCACATGCCTGGCGATCCGCCGCCGACGGCGCTTGCGCTACCGCGCGCAGGCGCACGCACACGGGATCGGGCGCAGGCGTTTGCGCGCACACGCGATCGGCGAGCGTCTCGCACGGGCTCGCGCACGCCGCGAACGTCAGACCGGCAGCACCCGCGAGCCAGCGATTCACGCGATGCCCCGTTCAGCCACCGGCGTGTCGTCCTCGGGGATCGGCAGCCACTCGACGACTTCCAGACCGTAACCCGCAACACCGCGCAATCGCCGCGGGTGATTGGTCATCACGCGCAACTGCCGCACGCCGAGATCCACGAGGATCTGCGCGCCCAAGCCAAATTCGCGGTATTTTGACGTCTGGTTGCCTGAGTCGGGCGGCGGCCACGGCTGGCCCTCACCGCGCGAAACGTACTGCTGCAGCGCCGCGGACAGCTCCGCCGCGTCGCGATCCACGTCCAGATAAATGATGACGCCCGAACCTTCCTTGGCAATCGCCGCCATCGCCGCCGCGAGGTGCTTACGCCCCGACGACAGCGCGAAGCCAAACGCGTCGCTCAGCAGGTTGGCGCGGTGCACGCGCATCAGCGTCGGCTTCTCCGGGTCAATCTTGCCATACGTCAGCGCCGCGTGCGTCGTGCCGTCGATCAGCGAACGGTAGATCGCGATGTCGAACTGACCGTAATCCGTCGCCAGCGTGCTCTGGGCGTCGCGCACCACAAGCGGCTCCGACTTGAGCCGATGCTGGATCAGGTCCGCGACCGTCACCACGAGGATGCCGTATTTCTCGCCCAATTCCAGCAGGCTCGGCAGGCGGGACATCGAGCCGTCCGGCTCCATCACTTCGCAAATCACGCCCGCAGGCGTCAGGCCTGCCAGCCGCGCCAGATCAACGCTGCCTTCCGTCTGCCCCGTTCGCACCAGCACGCCACCGTCGCGCGCCGCCAGCGGGAAAATGTGCCCCGGAACCGAAAAATCCTGCGGCCGCGCCGACGCCGAAATCGCCTTCAGGATCGTATGCGCGCGGTTGCGCGGAGACACCGCCGGTCCATGGCAATCGACGGCATCAATCGACACCGTGAACGCGGTGCTCAGCTGCGCCTCATTCTGCGGCGCCATCGGCGTCAGCTCCAGCCGCGAGCAGAGCTTGGAATCCATCGCGAGGCAGATCAGCCCGCGACCGTGTTCGGCCATGAAAGCAATGGCTTCCGGCGTGACTTTTTCCGCGGCGATGACGAGATCGCCTTCGTTTTCGCGGTCTTCATCGTCGACCAAAATGACCATGCGACCGGCGGCAATGTCGGCGATGGCTTGGCGGATGGGGGCAATCTTGGCCATGGGAATTCTCGCAATGAAAGGGAATCAGGCATCGAAGGGACGCAAACTGCGCGCCCCTACAGGTCTTTGCATCGCCGCGGCGACGACTTCAGGCGCGGGCCGGGCAATCAGCCGCGTTTGCAGCACGACGCCCGACGGAAGGCCCGTTTGCGCGGCTTCGATCGCCACTTCAACATCGGATTGCTCGCCCGCCAGGACCGCATGGCCCTGCCCGGCCAGCTCAGACGCGATCCGCAGGCGCAGCAGCGACACATCGGCGACTTTCAGCGCGCGGTCGATCGCCGCCAGCAGGGTCAGCGGCGTGTGGGCGTGGAGCGTGCCCAGCGCGTGCTCCGCCCGCAGGATAGCGCCCGCATCCGCGAGCGTTCCGCGCAGCGCGGCGTGCAGGTGTGCGTGCGCCTGAGGCAGCAGGAGGGACTCCAGCAGCGCGTCAGTGGACACAGCAATGGCTTTTTGCAGCGCCGCTTCCACGGACGCCAAGTCGCCGGCGAAGATCAGGAGAAAACGCCCGGGGTCGATGTCGCCGGCAAAGAGCACGCGGACAGGCGCTTCCTTGCAGACTGCATCCAACGCGGCCAGGCCCGCAGGCACATGTTGCAGGTCCAATCCCGCGAGAACAGGCATGTTCACACGATCCGGAAGAAGCCGTGAAGCGTGCACCGGCGTTGTTTGGTCCAGGTGCGGGCGTTGGTCAGGCCTTCGCCGGTCGTGCCGGCGATCGTCCACGCGGTGTAGCCTTCGCCGCGCATGCCAAGGCCGGCGAAGCTCGGCGCGTTCTTGATGAAGATCGACGTGTTGATGGCCCTGGCCATGCGGTCCAGCCGATCGATCGCCATCGAGTGCATCGTCGCGGTGTGGAAGAAACCGTGCTCAACGCGGATGGCGGCGGCGATGGCCTCTTCCCAGTTGGGCACGCGGAAGAAACCGACGACGGGCAGGAGCATTTCCAGCTGCACGAACGGGTGCGCCTCGTCCACTTCAGCAAACGCCAGGCGGCAATCGTCGCCGACCGTCACGCCGATTTCGCGCAAAATCACGCTGACGTTCTTGCCGACGAACTTGCGGTTCACGTGGCCATCTTCAATCAGCACTTTTTCCAGCGCCGCCAGCTCGCGATCCTTCACTTCGTAAGCGCCCGCCGCGACGAGCTCCTGCTTGAGGCGATCGGCGATCGACGCCACGGCGATGATCTCTTTCTCCCCGATGCAGACGATGTTGTTGTCCAAGCTCGCGCCGTCGATGATGTTGCGCGCGGCGGTCTTCAGATCCGCCGTCTCGTCGACAACCGCTGGCGGATTGCCCGGACCCGCACACACCGCGCGTTTGCCGGAATTCAGCGCCGCCTTGACCACCGGACCGCCGCCCGTCACGGCCAAAAGCCGCACGCCCGGGTGCTTCATGACCTGATTGGCGCTCTCGATCGACGGCTCGGTGACCATCGTCATCAGGTTGTCCGGCGCGCCAGCCGCCACGCACGCCTGGTTCAGCAGCTGCACGTACCACGCCAGCGTGCGCTTGGCGCTCGGATGGACGTTGAAGACGACCGTGTTGCCGCCGGCAATCATCGAAATCGCGTTGTTGAGGATCGTCTCCGTCGCGTTCGTCGTCGGCGTGATCGAGCCAATGACGCCCAGCGGGCCAAACTCGTCCAGCGTCAGGCCGGCATCGCCCGAATACGCCGCCGGCTGCAGGATTTCCATGCCCGGGGTCTTCAGCGCCACGAGCCGGTTCTTCTCGATCTTGTCGGCAACGCGGCCCAAGCCGGTCTCTTCCACGGCGCGCCGGGACATCTCTTCCAGGTTCTGGAGCGAGATCTGCCGCATGTTCTCGATCGCGCGCTGGCGAACGTGGACGGGAACGCGGTGCAGTTGCTGGTAGGCGACTTGGGCGGCCTGAACGGCGGAATCGACGTCGTCAAACAGACCGGAGCGGCCCGCGCCATATTTCGGCGTCGAGACGATCGGCCCAACCGCGGCAGGCGTGGCAATGCGCCGGACGACTTCCGCGACGATGGCTTGAATACGGGCGTCATCCATCGTTGGCTCTCAGTCTAGCTGTGCGACTTGTCGTAGACGGTCGCGCCATCGGCCTGCACGGCGTCCACGATCGCCATGATGACGTGGTCGACCGGACGATCCTTGGTGACCGCCGTCAGCCGCGCGCTGGAACCTGCGGCAAACAGGACGATCTCGCCGTCGCCCGCGCCAACCGCGTCGATCGCGACGACGATCTTGCCGTTGGGCTGGTACGCGCCGTCCAATTCACGCACGACCAGCATGCGCAAGCCATTGAGTTCTGGCTCTTTGCGGGTCGCAACGACCGTGCCGATGACTTTGCCGAGCAGCATCTTGCTTCCTCAACTTGCGCGCGAACGCCGCTGGCCCACTACGGACCCGTGGCGTCAGGCGGGCAACGCGGTTCAGGTAGCGGAGAGGTCCGACTTCTTGCCACGACCGAGCGGGAGCACCGCGTCGACGTTGCCGTGCGGACGCGGGATCACGTGCACGCTGATCAGCTCGCCCACGCGTTCCGCCGCGCGCTGGCCGGCTTCCGTGGCCGCCTTGACCGCCGCGACGTCGCCGCGAACGATCGCGGTGACATAGCCGCCGCCGATCTTTTCGTAGCCGATGAGTTCGACCTTGGCCGCCTTCACCATCGCGTCTGCAGCTTCAACCAGGCCGACAAAGCCGCGCGTTTCAATCATTCCCAGTGCGTCCGACATGAGCTACTCCTTCTTCTGCAAGAATCGTTACTTGGTAATTCCATCGACGTTGTTCAGCGCGGCCATCGCGGCCTCGCGCGCTGAGTCGATCTCGCTCTCAGAACCCGCCATCCACAGTCGCCCAAAGGCGCCGAACGGCCGGACCTCGATCAACTTCACGTTCGCGGCTTTTTCCGCTTCGTTGGCCGCATAGGCCGCGTAACCCGCTGGTTCCGTTTCCAGAATGAACAGGCTGTCGCCCGGCAGAATCATCATGCCGTTGGAATCGCGGTTGATGATCTGCGCCTGGTAGGGCTCGATCGAGCGAATCACTTGATTGGTCGCGATCTTCGGCTTCATCCGCTGGCCTTCTTCCAGACCGAGATCGGCGAGGATCGCCTTGCCGGCGGAGCGCACCGCGCCCTGATCTGCGTCATGGACTTCAAGCAGGCCGAACGCGCGCTCCACCACCTGGATGGCAGGAGCGACGGTCGTCGCTTTGAGCGCCACGTCGGTCACGCGATTGATCGCGATGCCCGGAGCGATTTCCACGAACAAACTCGCCATGTTCGGCAGCGGCAGGAAGCCGCGCGCGGTCTTGCCGATGAATGACGCCAGCTGCGGTTGCAGACTGTCCAAGATGATGAAGGTGCGGAGCGCAATTGCCATCATGGCCTCAGGGCAAGACGGAGCCGAAGGGTCTTGTGCCGCATCCGGCGACCCTTGGCAAGCCCTGCGCGCGGGATTGGCGCAGAAGGCCTTGCCGTCGCAACGCAAGATCAGCGACACTCCGAGCCCGGTCAGCATTGACCCACCTATTGCCAACTGACTGAGGGAGTCAACCGGATGGTCACCTGCCCACGCTGCGGCCGCAGCAATGAAGGCAAGTACCGATTTTGCTTGGGGTGCGGCGCTTCGCTGAACCCTGATGCGCGGCTTTCGTCCGGCTACGTCAGCCCGCCGACGGTCCCTTCGCCCGTGCCTTCTGCGCCGTCGCACGCCCCGGCGCTCCGGTCGTCGCTGCATCCCGTTCCGCCGCCGGTGACGAATCCTGCGGCCGTGCGCCCCTCGAGCCTGACGCCGCCCCACCGGACGACCCAGTCCACGGACCCGCACGCAGCCGATCGCGGCCGGACGCTGGACGCCAGCGCTGGCCGCGTCGATGGTCGACTGCCGTCGCCGCCGCCAACGGAGTATCAGGATCTGCTCTCCAGCGCGACGGAACCGTTGCCCGGCGGGCTGGCCGAACCACCAACGCCCCAGCCGCTGCGGCCCAACCGCGCCTCGACTGTGTCCGAACTGGAGACGGGGACCGTACGCCGCGTCCCCCGGCCGGTCACCGGATCCGTTCAGCAGTCCAGCGCGATCATGCAGCCGACCCCGCGCGTTGCGACCGGGCCAGTGCATCCGCCGGGCCATGTCAGTGGGATCGCATCGCCGCGCCATTTGACGCCCATCGCTGCGCCAACGCAGACGGGCGTGCCAGTTTCGCGCCCAACGGTTCCGTCGCCGCAAGCGCTCGGCTCCGCGGGGCAAATGCCGCCGCCGCCGCGCTCGATCACCGTCAACCCGCGCATTGCGCCCAGCACATCTGCGGGCCACATCTCCGCACCCGCCGCGCAGGCACCCGCGAACGTCGTGCAGGTCAACGCCTCGCGCGCGCCCAGCGGCAGCCCCTCGACAGGCCTCGTCTGCGAACGGTGCGGCACACCGGTTCCGCCAAGCCACAGCTTCTGCGGCGCGTGCGGCACGCCCAACGTCCGTCACGCGGCGGCGACTTCGTCGTCGTTCGTCACCGGCACCCGCGCTGAACGCATCGGGATGCTCGCGCTCATCGACGACAATGGCCAGGAATCCCAGCAATTTCCGCTGTACGTCGGCGAGAATCGCATCGGCGCCGGGGAGGACTGCCAGCTCCGCTTCAGCGACGACGGCTTCCTCGCCGAACTCCACTGCGCGATTGACGCCGCCCCGGGCCGCGTCGTGCTCCGGCCGATCGACAGCGCCAATGGCACGTACTTGCGCATCACGACGCCCATCGAGATCCACCACGGCGACTTCATGCGCGTCGGCCAGGAAGTTTTGTGCTTTGAGCGCCTCGAGCGCATGACGCCGGAACACGGTCGCCACGGCGATCAGGAAATCGTCGGCTGGCCGGTTCCCCGCGGCGTCTGGGGCCGCCTGTGCCAGATCGGCCTGCAGCGGCAGGTCGCCAACGCCTATCTGCTCGCCAATCCTGACGTGTTCCTCGGCCGCGAGCGCGGCGACATCCTCTTCCCCAAGGACGGCTTCGTCTCGGGTTCGCATGCCGTCCTCTCGGATCGCAACGGCCGGGCTTTCCTCAAGGATCTCGGCAGCTCCAACGGCACGTTTGTACGGGTGAAGCAGGACACGCCGCTGCGCGCGGGCGACTTGTTCCTGCTTGGCCGCAATCTGCTGCGGGTCCGCTTGGGCAACTGAGCCGCGCCGATCGCGACCCCAAACGCGGCGGCGGCGCCCGGGGTTGTGAAAAAAGATTTAGACGCATGCGCGTTTGCAAATACAGAGTAACCTGTCCTATCACAGCGACCGCTGGTGTCCGGCCCCGGATCCCGTGAGCGCGCAAGACGTCAGCCAGCCCCGAGAGTGCTCCCACTCTCTCACCGTTTGAGGCGATCATGAGTTCCGTCCCCAGCCAGCCCGCCCCCAGCAGTTCCGAGCGTCGCGACAACGGTCGCCAGGGCTATGACATCCAGGTGGGCGTCGCGACCGATCACCGGCTTTTTGTCGGCCTGACCGCCAACATCTCGACGGGCGGCCTGTTCATCGCCTCGGACGAGCCGTTCAAGAAGGGCGACAAGGTCGAAGTGCGCTTTTCAATCCCCGGCGCCAACCACGTGTTCCACAAGAACGCGGTTGTCTGCTGGACGCGGCCGTTTGACGCCGGCGGCCAAGGCCACGCGAAGGCGGGAGCTGGCGTGAAGTTTGAGGACCTGACGGAAGAAGAATCGCGCATCCTCGACGCGTTCCTGAAAGTGCACGATCCGATCTTCTACGACGTGTGATGGGGACGGCGCCTGATTTCGCGCCTACCACAGCTCGTGACGCCGAACGAACGCGTCCAGCCGCAGCTCAATCAAGTCCGGCAGCTCAATCGGTGCCGCGTGCGAGCCTGACGGCACGAGGCAATACTCCGCATTCGGCAACAGCAACGTCATCCGCTGCGAAACGTGCGCCGGCGTGAAGTTGTCCCGCTCGCCCGCCACCACGAGCACCGGCATCCGCAGGCTCCGCAGCCACGGCCGCGCGCTGTGATCCGCCACGCTTTGCAGGTAGTGGACGAAGATGACCGGATCCATGCGCGCCATATGCTGGAGATAAGGCAGGAAATCGTCGCGGCGCACCATCGCGGCGTTCAGCTCCGTCGCCACCGCCATCTTCCACGCCGTCTCGGTGGGCACAACGCGCTGCCAAAGGTCGCGCAGCTTGGTTGGCCAGCGAAACGCCGCGCCGGTCACAAGCGGCAGGATGCGGTGGCCAAAGTCCGAGCCATGAAACGTGTCCAACGGCCGCTCAAAGGCGCCGCACAGTGCGACAACCGCGCGGGCACGGGCGCGTTGGCGCCACGCCGCTTCCAGGATGACCTGGACGCCCATCGAGTGCCCCATGAGGACCGCATCCTCCACGCCGAGTTGGTCGAGCACGTGCCACGCGTCGTCGGCGCACTGCTCGATGCTCAACGTGGTGCGGTCCGCCGGGATCGCCGACTGGCCGTGGCCACGGTAGTGAAAGTGCACGACGCGGCAGGTCTTTTCAAGATGCGGCCGCAGGTAGCGCCAGATGTAGCCGTCGCAGCCGACGCCGTCGCATAGCAGCACGGTGGGGCCATTGCGGCGTCCCGTGTCGCGCACGCTCAGTTCCGTGCCGTCCGCCGCAGCGATTGTCAGGAGCGCCATGAAATCGCCAAATCAGCTGTGCTGCTGCCGTGCGCGCCACATGCGCGGGCCCTGTATACCAAATCCCACGGCCAGATAGCCAAGCAGGAGTGCAAGCACGAACACAAAGCCCGTGCGCGCCAGAACCGTCACGTACACCGCAACGCCCGCACCGATCTGCAGCACTTTGGCCAGCGGGTGGGCAGAGAGGTGCAGCTTGGGCAAGGGCAGGTTGGAGACCATCAGCGCCGCGTTGAGAACGAGCAACGCGGGGAACAGCTGATAGAACGCGGGCGAACCGATGTTGAGCTCTTCCAGCGAAAGGAACGCGCTGCAGATCAGCCCGCCTGACAGCGTGGAAGGCAGGCCGAGAAACAGGTTGGGCCCCATCTCCGCGGTGATGACGTTGAAGCGCGCGAGCCGCACCGACGTCATGATGGCGTAGACGAGGCAGATGCCGCCGAGGAGACCGACGGACGGCAGGCCCAGGACGTGGGTCCCCTGCCCCCAGGTGAGCGGCGCCAGCTGTTGCGCGGACGCGAACACGAGCGCGGCGGGCGCGTGGCCGAAGGCGACGGCGTCAGCGAAGCTGTCAAACTGCACGCCAAACTCGGACGAGCCTTTGAGCGCGCGGGCGACACTGCCATCGGCTTTGTCGAGCAAAGTGGCGAGCAGCACGTACCAAGCGGCGTGGCTGAGGCTGCCGCCGGAGAGCGACAGAAAAATCGAGTAAAGGCCGCATGCCATGGCCGTTGCGGTGATGATGTTTGGCGGGATGGTGCGCCAGGGCACGGGAGGGAAGAGTCGCACGCGCTGCACCTGTCGGTCGAAACGGCCAACCGCGCGGCTATGCTAGGTTGGCCAACGGCGGATGTCCACCCGCGCGCAGCGATTCCTGATTGCACAAAGACGAGGCTTCCCGTAGTGTATGTGTAGAGATGTGTGCGCGGACCGTCAGCCTTTTGGGTCGAACAAATCAGGTGGTGGCCGATGCGGAATGAAACGCTAGCGATTTTTGTGGCGTCAGTCTGGCTTTGCGCCTGCGGCACACCGGCGACAGCAACCGACGGCGGTGACACGGCCGTGACCGCGGAAGACGCCGCACACGGGGACGCGGCCGACACGGCGGGCACGGACGCTGCGGGAAGTGACGCGCCGGCGGGGTCAGACGCCACGCCCGATGCGGACGCAGCCGCGGATACGCTCGACGCCCAGGGGAGCGACGCGGCGCCGGGGACCGATGCGAGCGCCGACGTCGACGCGGCGCCGGCATGCGACCCGATGAAGTGCGCCGGCAAACCTGCGCTGTGTCACAAGTGGTCATGCATCAACGACAAATGCGATGACAGCACGCCGATCCCCCTGGGCACCTTCTGTGACGACGGCAACGCCTGTACGAACAGCGACGCCTGCGCGGCGGGCGGAATCTGCGTTGGCGTGGTCGAGCTTTGCGCTGATCCGACAACGGTTTGCACCCTCAACGTCTGCGACCCGAAGTCCGGTCAGTGCGCGCCCCAAGCCAAGCCCGGCACGAACGGCGTGCCCTGTGACGACGGCAACGCCTGCACGGATGGCGAGACCTGCAATGCCGGCGAGTGCGGCGGGAGCTCGCCGGTGATGTGCACCAACACATCGGGCTGCACGATCGCGTCCTGCGACACGGTGAAAGGCTGCGTCTACACGCCTTTCGCCTCCAACGGCGGCCTGCCCATCGCATGCAACGACGGTGATCCCTGCACGTCCAATGACGTTTGCCTCGCGTCCGGCAAGTGCGCGGGAACGCCGCTCACCGCCAACGTGCCTTTGCAGCCTTGCCAGCTTGTGAGCTGCGATCCGGCGACCGGCCAGCTCAGCTTTGGCACGGTCTCCTGCGACGACGGCGAGTTGTGCACGCTGGACAACTGCACCGTGGGTACGAACGCCTGCACCCACGTGGCTGTCGCCGGCGGAACGGCGTGCGACGACGGCAATCCGTGCACCAACGGCGACGCTTGCGCCGGCGGCACCTGCGCACCCGGCAAGGCCAAGAACTGTGACGACGGCAACACGTGCACCATCGACGCATGCGACGCGACGGGGACCTGCACCCACGGCGCGGGACCGGACATGAGCGCCTGCTCGGACGGCAACGCCTGCACGCTCAACGACCTCTGCCTCGGCGGCGCGTGCACGCCCGGAACCGCCAAGAGCTGCGATGACGGCATGCTCTGCACCGCCGACGTCTGCAACGCCGGGACGGGTGCGTGCGACAGCAGCGCGTACGTCCCCGGCTGCGGGCCAACCTTTGACGACGTCAACACCGCGATCTTCAAGCCGCTCTGCGCGTCGTGCCACGGCGCGTGGACTGCTGCGACGCTCGTCGGTCAGACCGCCAAGGCGGCGTGCGCGCTGCCCAAGTGGGTCGTCAAAGGCCAGCCGTCGCAGAGCGAAATTGTGATGAAGGTCGACACGAGCATTCCGCTGACTGCCGGTTGTGGCGGCCGCATGCCGCAAAGCAATCCCGGCAGCCTGACCACGCCGCAGATCCAGCAAATCAAGGACTGGATCGCCAACGGCGCGGTTCCGTAGGCGAGATTGACTTCCCGCATCGGGTTGTTATGGTCGTTTGGCGGGCCTGTGCCCAGCTGAGTCACGCCGTGCCCTCGACCGAATCACCGCCGCCGCAGCGCTTTGGCCCGCGCACGACGCTCGCCTTCCTGCTGCTCGTCGTGCTGCTGGAAATCTGGGCGGTGCGGGCGACGGACCCGGATTTTCCCATTGGCGATCCGTTCCACGTCCTTACGGTGCTGCTCGTCGCGCTGTTCGTCGGTGCCGCGTTCATCCGCCTGAAGATCGTCCGGATCGCGCTGTTGACGGTGGTCTTTGCCGTGCCCAGCCTCGTGCTTGTCGCGGAGTGGCGGCTGGCCTCGCGGGACGTCGACATCGCCAACTCGCGCATCGCGCTCTCCAAGGATGGGCTGCTGCGCTTCACCTATCGCCCGGGCGCGGAAGTGCGCGCGCGCGACAACGCCTGGAGCATGCGCATCACCGATGACGGTCTTTTTGACGTGCCGCACGCCGTGCCCAAACCGCCCGGCGTCGTGCGCATCGTGCTGCTCGGCGATTCCGTGCCCAATGAAGGCTCGCTGCCGTTTGCCCAGCGCTTTCCGCACCTGCTGGAACAGCTCCTGCAGGCCGCCGCGCCGCCGGGCGTGAAGCCGGAGGTCGTGAACGTGTCCTGCGAGGGCTACAACTCGATCCAGGAGGAGCGGCTGCTGGAGAAAGTGGGCCTGCGCTACCAGCCCGATCTGGTGCTGTGGACGTACGTGCTGAACGATCCCTTCCTGCAAAATGGCGGCTTCCGGCGCATGGGCAACAGCTTCTTCCTGTTCCAGTTTGCGCCGCTGTTGCTGCTGGCGACGGGCGGAACGTTCTGCGACGGCTTTGCGTACCTGCATACGGACTACGCGTTTGACCTTGTCGTGCGCAACAGCCTGGAGCGCATGCGGCTCATCGCTGAGCGCGATCACCTCAACGTGCTGTTCGCGACGCTGCCCATCGTGGAGCGTTTTGACAATCCGGTCTGCATGGGCCTGTACGATCGCGCAATTGCGGCGGCCAAGGACCAAGGGTTTGCGACGACGCGCGTTGTCGATTCGTTCCGCGGCGAGGACTTCCACAAGTACCAGAAGCCCGGCGAGGAGATGGACGTGACGCATCCGAACGCGGCCGGGCACCAGCGGATGGCGGAGCACCTCGCGAAGGCCGCAGCGCCGCTTTTGTGGCCGCGAAAATAGCGCCTACGCGAGCAACCGCCGCACCCGCAGCAGCCAGGCAAAACGCAGCGCCAGGGACACAGCCACCACGCCCAGCGCCAGGGACAGGCCCCACCACAGCCACGCCGGATCGCCATGCCGGACGAACACTTGCCAATAGCCAAGCGGCAGCCCGAGCAGGCTGAAGCCAAGCAGGTTGAAGAGCACCGGGACGCGCGTGTCGTCCAGCCCGCGCAGGACGCCAAAGCCGATGGCCTGCGCGCCGTCTGCCAACTGGAACGCCGCCGCGATGCCGAGGAAATGGCAGGTCACGGAGAGTACGAGCGGATCGCCGTGCGGCAGGTAGAGCTGCGCCATCGGCGTGCGCAGGAGCAGCATCACGCAGCCTGACAGCGCGGAATAGGCGACGCCGACGCGCAGCGCGGTCCAGCCAGCGAGACCAATGCCCGGGCCATCGCGACGACCGACAGCGTACCCGACGCGCATCGCCGCGGCCGTTGAGACGGCGAACGGCACCTGGAACGCCAGCGAGGCGATGTTCAGCGCCACCTCGTGCGCCGCCAGCGTTTCCGGCCCAAGCAGACCCATCCAGAACGTCACGAGCGCGAAGCCGGACGCTTCCAGGCCATACTGCAGCGCCAGCGGCATCCCGGAACGCAGGACGGTGTGCAGCAGCGGCCACTCCGGCCAAGCGAACGGCGAGCGGAACGGCGCGAGCGACTTGCTGTAGCGGACGCCAAGCCACAGGAGCGCCACCATGAGCACGCGGCCGAGCACGGACGCCAGCGCGATGCCCCGGATGCCCATGCGCGGCAGACCCAAGCCGCCCAGTCCGAGCCACAGGCAGAGCACGGCGTGAACGACGTTGGACAGCACGGCAGCGCGCATCACGATGGCGGGCTGCCCGATCGCCGACAGGAACGAGCGCGACGCGGCAAACCACATGGCCGGCAGGATGCCGATGGCGGACCAGTCGAGGAGAACTTCGACGTCGTCCATCAGCCGCGGATCCTGACCCATCCAGCGCAGCCCGCGACCAGAAAGCACGATGAGCGCCATCAGCGGCAACGCGCCCAGCGTGGCGGTCCAAAGCCCTTGGTAGAACAGCCGCCCGGCGCGCTGCGGATCACCCTCGCCCACGGCGCGCGCGACGTGCGGGTCCAGACCCGCCATCAGGCCAAACGCCATGATGAGCACAAGCGAAAACGCCGTCGCGCCCAAGCCCTGCGCCGCCAATTGCCGCACGCCAAGCTGGCCAGCCACCATCGTGCCGACCACGCCCATCCCCATCTGCGCGAGCTGCGCCACAACCAGCGGCGCCGCCAGCGTCAGCAGGCTGGTCATTTCCTGTCGTCGTGCTGAGATGGCCAACACCTACCGCCGCAGGAACGTCGGTACCGGCGCGTGGCGTTCCGTGGCGCCTTTCTTGCGCAGGTTCAGCGTCAGGCCAGCCGGATTGTAGACGAGCAGGTTGTGCGTCGTCGGCGTGGTAATCAGGAACTGCGCGCGGGTCACCGTCAGAAAGCGCGCGACCTCGTCGATGCGCTCCACCGACAAGTGGGCAAAAGGCTCGTCGAGGATGAAGAAGCCCGCCGCCGATTCACCTTCCTGCATCGTCAACGCCATCAGCAGGATCAGCGACGCGACAACGGACTGGCCGCCGGAGAGCTTGGGATCGTCCACTGCGACCGGCTTCTTGCCGTCAAAGCCGATGCGCACTTCCAGCCCGGCTTTGCCGATCAGATCGTCGTTCTCGTCCTTGAGGAACTCCGCGCCGGGGATCTTGACCTGCACTTCCACGCGGCACAGCTCGCCCAAACGCGTCACGTTCTGGCGGTAGCGGCGGATCGTCTCCTGCACAACGCGCTTGTACGCCTGCCGCGCCAGCTTCAGCTCGTCCGCGCCCGCCGCCAGCTCGCGCCGCTGCGAAGTCAGGGACCGCTCGTGCTCCTGCAGCTCCGACGCCGCGCGCTCCCACACTTGCAGGGCGCGCGCATCGCGGTTGCCCTCAAAGCGCTGGACACGCTCGCGCAGCAGGTTCAGCCGCTCGATGAGGGAAATCTCCGACTCGAGCAGTTCCAGCGCCGCTTCCGTCTGCATTTCCGGCCGCACCTGCAGGCGCAGCTCCTCGAACTCCAGCTGCAGCCGCGCGTGTTTCGCCGTCACCGTGCCGACGGTCGTCCGCGCGCGGTCGCGCTCCAACAGCGCCTCCCGATTGCGGTATTCCAGCAGCGCGACGCGTTGCTGCTTGTCCAGCACCAGCGCGTTGTCGGCGTCCACGGCGCCAAGCATCGCCACCAGTCGCTCCGAACTCGCGCGGCGCTGCGCCGTCAGCGTCTCGATGCGCGCGTGCAGCAGCGCCGGATCACCGATCTTCAGGATCAGCCGATCGGCGACGCGCGCTTGCACGAGCTGTTCATCGATCGCCGCGATCCGCCGGGTCGTGGGCGCAATCGACGCTTCCAGGCTCTCGCGCAACTGCCGCAGCTTGCCGAGCTCGGACTCGACTTGCGCCTTGCGATGGCCGCCCGCGGACGTGCCGCAGTACAGATCGCTGGTGCCGACGAAGATGCCGCCGCGCGTGTCCTGCCGGTAGCCGTCGGGCGTAATGCTGGTCTGACGGCCGAGCTTGTGGCCCTCTTCCACGGAGTTGACGAGCTGGACGCTGGCCAGCATCTGCACGATGTACTCAGGCAGCCGCGCGTCCGTCAGCGTGACAACCGACAGCGCCGAACCCGCGCGCACGGGATGGCGCTTGGCCGGCTCCCACGCCGCGATGTAGTTGCGGTACTTGAGCTTCTGGCCCACCTTGCGGCCGGCGAGCTCATGCTGGCCATCGACGAGCACCGTAAAGCGCGCGGAGCCGAGAATCGACTCCACCGCGATCTGCCAATGCGGCTCCTGAATCTCCAGGCAATCCGCCACGAGCGTCCCGGTGATGCCTTCACGGCTCAGCTCGCGCAGCACCTGCTGGGAATTCTCCGGCGGATTGCGCCGCGACTGCCCGGTATCCAGCGTCGACAACTCCGCGCGCAGGCGGCTGATCTGCTCGATCACCTCACCCAGCTGCCGCCGCGTACTCGCTTCGGACGCAACGTGCTTTTCGCGCTCCTGCTTGAGCACCTCGATCGCCGCCAGATCCGCGGATTGGCTCGGACCCAACTCCGCCAGCTCCGCCTCGTAGCGCTTCAGGTCGCGGTGTTCGCCGTCCAGCCGCTCCTTCTCTTTCATCAGCGTCTGATAGTCGGCGCGCGTCTGCTCGATGCGCTTCTTGATCGTCTCGGAGTCCTGCTGCAGCGTCTCCGCTTCGCCGGTGAAACCGTGCAACGTCGCTTCCGCAGCCTTGAACAGCGACTCGGCGCGCTCCAGTTCGCGGGCCAGATCGGCCTGTTCGCGGATCACGGCCTTCAGGCGCGCCGCCGGCAGCCGGACATCCCGCAGCTCCTTTTCCTGCTCAACCAAAGACTGGTATTCGCGGAACTGCTCGGCATCGCGCCGCAGCACGTCCACGTGCAACGCCATGGTTTTCAGGCGGTTGTCAAACTGCTCCAGCTCGCGCTCGCCCGCCAGATACGTCCCGCGCGCGTCCGAGTAGCGGTCCAGGACCTGCTTGTCGCCCTGCAGCTCCAGCACGTACTCCAGCAGCTGCTCCGGCGTGCGCTGCGCCAGCTTGTGCGTTTCGCCCTGCTCCAGCGCCAGAATCTTCAGCAGCGTCCGCGGCGTTCCCGCCTCTTCCAGCGCGCGCGAATACTCTTCCGGGCCCATACCGTGAGGCGCAGCGCGGAGCTGCTCGATCGACGCGTCCCCCGACAGGATGTGATACCGGCGCTGCCACTGCCCTTGTTTGCGCTCCAGGATGCACGCCAGCGTCACATCTTCATCGTACAAGCCGCGGCTGGAAAACGGCCGACGTCCGGTGCCGCGCTTCAGCGGATTGCTGACCACCGCTTTCACGATCGCCACGCCAGTATCGTCGCGCAAGTACTGCGGCATCTTGCGCGCAGTCGAGAGCTTGCGGGCGTTCAGGAGCACGCGCAGGGCGTCGAGCAGCGTCGTCTTGCCGGAGCCATTGGGCCCGGCGATGAGCACGACCTGTTCGTCAACCGGCAGGCGGATGTGCCCCCAGAAGTCCCAGTTCATCAATTCGAGCCATTTGAACGTGAACATGCTGGCTCAATCCTCGTCTTCGCCCAATTCGTCGCCGTCGTCTGAATCGGCCGCTTCCGGCATGTCCGCGCCGCCGCGCTCCAGCACGTCCCACAGCACGGAGTCGCGCAGCTTCTGCGCCATCTGCACGCCGTCGATCAGCAGGTCCAGCACCGGACCTTCCGTGATGTTGCCGCGGCGATCCTCGCGGATGAAACCCGACGTCTTGAGTTGGCCCACGTAGCGGGAAAACGCCGTCTTGCCAAACTTGCGGCCAAACTCGGCGTAGAGCGCATCGCGCGGCAGGGACAGCGGACCGTTTTCCGTCGGCGCGTCAGGATCAACCGGCATGTCCGGATTCTGGCGCTTGAGCGCCGCTTCCGTGGACGCAATCCGCTTGGGGAGCACGAGCTTGGCCCACAGGATCACGAGCAGCGCCACCGCCCCGCGCGGCACGCGGGCGTTGGTCGCCCAGTCCAGCCGGATGTCCGCCTCAATGTCGCGGCGCAAACGCACGGCAAAGTAGTCCGACGTGAACGATTCCACGAGCTCCAGCCCCACGCCGTCCAAGCGCCGACTGACGATCGCGCGCAGTTCGTCGTCGATCAGCAAGTCACGGCAGGCGCGCTTCGCCACCCAGCGGTCGATCAGCAGTTGCCCGCAGATCTCCCGTGCCCGATTCTCGCGTTCTGCATCGTGTTTGTCTGCCGGGCCAGCCGGCAAAGTGTCGAGTTCCATCGTTGTTCCGGGTCGCTGCCGCTGATGCGGGCGCGGTGAATAGCACAACGAACGGCCAGATCACAGACCAGCCGTCGGGAGATCCGTCATTTCAGGCAGGTCAGCTTGGCCATACGGTCAGCATCGCTTCGACCTCGCCCAGGGCTGCCCGCAACTCCGCGTCCAGCATGGCTTCTGCGCCGGCCAATTGTTGCCGCACTGCAGCCTCGCTCGCCTCCGAAGCCGCGAGCCGCGCTTCCAGCGATCGCAACTCGCGCCCCAGCCGGTCCAACTCGGCGCGCAACGCGACTTCCGCTGTGTCATCGTGCGGTTGCGTCACCTTGGTCTCGACGTAGACGACTTCGGGCGGCTTGGGTGGCGCGGCTTCGTGCGACAGCGCCTTCTTGGCGCCGGCAATCGTGAAGCCCTCGTCATACAGCAGCGTCCGGATGCGCGCGAGGCGGGCCAGCGCGGGACGGCCAAACAGCAGCCGCCCTGTGCTCGACCGTTCAGGCCGAACCTGGGCAAACTGCTGCTGCCAAAAGCGCACGACGTGCGGCTCCACGCCCAGCATGTCCGCCACTTCGCCAATGCGGAAGAAGTGCTTGTCCGGGGCCTTGCGACCTTCCGGCAGAACGATCGGCATTTCCTGGGCCATGAGAACCTCCGGCGGCGAGGGTAGCCCGAATCCCGTCCGCCGCACAACCGCGCGGCGCGGCAGATGCGGAACGGCAAAAAGACGTCAGGCCAGCGGTCCCACGCGGAGACGGCCGGCCTGACGCCAATCGAGCAGCCGAACTTACTTGTTCAGCGTCGTCTTCAGAACCTGCGACGGCTTGAACGTCAGCACCTTGCGGGCCGAGATTTCAATCGGCTTCTTGGTCTGCGGATTGCGGCCCATGCGGGCCTTCTTCTCGCGAACGACGAAGTTGCCAAAGCCCGAGATCTTCACTTTCTCGGACTTCGCCAGCGTGTCCTTGAGGGTCTCGAACACGATCTCGACCAACTCGGCCGCTTCGCGCTTGGAGTAGCCGCCCAGTTTGTCGTACACGGTCTCGATGATGTCTGCCTTGGTCATGGCTAAAATCCTCAGTAGCTACAGGTTGATCCCGTCAGGCGGTCCACTACCGCCCAGCGAGTTTGACCCGGTGCCGCCTTTCGCTACGACGCGTCGGTCGTAGTCGTCGGTGCAACAGGGGGCCGATCGCAGGGTTAGGGGCGATCAAGATACCAGACGACGCTCGGGCACTCGCCCAAGCCGCCATCGGGAAACCGGAAACAGTCGTACCCGAAGAACACGTTCTGTACCCACACTTTTCTGACTCGCGCGCTGTCCGCCGTTAGCGAAACCTGCGCCCCACACGCGGCGAACCGGGCGTTGCACCTGGCTCACCAGACGCAGTCGCGATCAAGCCGGCGCGCCGAGCGCCCGAACGCGCTCGAAGACCGCCTTGAAGGCGTCCATGTCGTTCAGTGCCAGTTCAGCGAGCGCCTTGCGATCGATGCCGACGCCAGACTTGGTCAGCCAGCCAGCGAACACCGAGTAGCGCGTACCGAGCAGACGAACCGCCGCGTTGATGCGAACGATCCACAGCGCGCGATACTCACGCTTCTTGCGCTTGCGCTCCTTGAAAGCCAGCTTCAAGCCGCGATAGACCTGTTCGCGAGCCGTACGGAACAAACGCGAACGCGCGCCCCGCATGCCCTTGGCCATTTTCAAGACTTTGTTGTGACGACGGCGGCCTTTAAAGCCTCTTTTGACGCGTGGCATCTCACATTCTCCTGACTAATGAGCCGAACCGGCTCCTGCCTATCTGACTAGATTGTCTATCTGGCTGCACTAGCTGTCTGGTTGCACTCGCTGCCTGGCTTGATTTGTCTCACCATTCATCCGGCCGCCCAACCTGCTAGGTCGGGTCCGAAGTCTGCGCATCGTAGCCCAATCGACAAACCGTGTCAGCCAAATATCCTCGGCTGTTGCGTTATTTCACAGCGCCCATGCAGGTTTTTTGCACAGTCGCTGTGGTCAGTCCTGCCCGCGGGCAGACTACGCGTACGGAATCTGGCGGTGGATCGAACGCTGCAGACCAGCCGGAACGACGCCCGGCGCGCGCAGCTGACGCTTGCGCTTGGTCGTGCGATTCGACAGCAGGTGCCGCTTGTTGGCCTTGCCGCACTTGATGCGGCCGTTGCCGACGATGCGAAAGCGCTTGGCTGCGCAGCGGCGGGTCTTGATCTTGGGCATTGCCGTCTCCATTCGCGGGCGACGACCGTCTCCGGTCGTGTGATTCCAGACGCGCCAGTTGTCCGCAAACCGGCGCGCGTTCAGGTCGTTGACCCGTCTTAACCGTTTCCGCCTGACGACGGACCGCGGTCTGTGGGGCTTGGCACGCGGGTTTGCGAGCCGCGCGTTTGAACCGCCGGTTGGTGGGGCTGATGCACTTGCGGCGCCGGGGCCGCGGGCTGAGCCACAACGGGCGTCGCCGACGGAGCCGTCGCTTCCTGCGCAGGCTTGGCCGCACCGCCCGTCCGCTTCGGGTTCAGCATCATGGACATGTTGCGGCCTTCGACTTTCGGCGTGACATCGAGCGCGGAGCAATCCGCGAGCAAGGTCGCCACTTCCATCAGGCGCTCGCGCTGCGTGTTGGCATACGCCATTTCACGACCGCGGAACATGACCGTCACCTTGACGCGGTTGCCTTCCGAGAGGAAGCGCCGCGCCTGGTTCATTTTCGTTTCGTAGTCGTGATGGTCGGTCTTGGGCCGGAGCTTGACCTCTTTCACTTCCACGTGGGTCGCCGAGCGCTTGGCATCGGCGGTCCGCTTCTTCTGCAAGTACTTGAACTTGCCGTAGTCCATGAGGCGGCAGACCGGCGGACGCGCAGCCGCAGCCACTTCCACCAGGTCCACGTTCAACTCGGTCGCCATCCGCATCGCTTCATCGATGCCGACAACGCCCAGCTGTTCGCCTTCCACACCGACGAGGCGCACTTCTGGCACGCGAATGCGGTGATTGACGCGCGGCTCACGATCCCTGGAGTCGCGATCGCCGCCGCGACCACCGGGGCCACCTGGGCCGCTGGGACCACTCGGGCCACCAGCACCAACAGGACCGCGCGACGGATCGCCGGCAGGAGCTCCCGGAGGAGCGCCGCGCGAGGGATCTGGTGCCGAGCTGTACGGACCTGCCATGTGTGCCTTTGGAAGCTGCTGCCAACTCATCCGGACCGCCCGGTCAGGCTGTCAGTGACACGAAGGCAGTTCGCTCGAACGAACTGACTGATGAACCAAACCGATTGAGTTTCCCGCACTTGCGGTCCAATCAACCATTCCCCGGTAGGCACGAGCGGATTTGAACCGCTGACCCCCACGATGTCAACGTGGTGCTCTAACCAGCTGAGCTACGCGCCTGTCGCCGAACGGGTTAACCCGTCGGTTGGGGAGGCGAAGTGTAGGGCTTCGGCTCCATGCTGTCAACGACTTCTCCATGGACAAGTGATCGGAATTGCAACAACCGGCGCGACCCTCGCGCGGTTACTGCTTCACAACGTGCTCTGGCGGAAACTTTTTGGCGGCCGCTTCCAGGTGCGCAACGAGCATGTCGGTCGTGATCGCCTCAGGCAGCAAATCCCGGGTACCGTCCGGCAAGTACAGGACGTAAATCGGAATGCCCGTGCGGCCCAGGGCGTTCGCCTCGTCCCACAGCGCGTCGTCATTGTTGGTCAGGTCGGCCTTCATCGGCAGGATCCCGGACGTCCGCAAGCGGTCGCGCACGGCTTGCGTGTCGACGAAGAGTTTGTCGTTCGTCTTGCAGTTGGCGCACCACTCGGCGGTGAAGTCGGCGAAGATCGGTCGACCACGCTTGTTCTCGACGCCGATCTGCCCCAGATCAAAGGCAGTCCACGGAATGTGCGCAGCCGCAGCCGCTTTGGCCCCTGCCGGCGCACTGCCCGCGCATTGCGCCGACGCGATCTCCCGCTTGGCTTGCTCCAGCGACAGCGTCTGCGTGCCTGCGGCCACGACGAGCCCAAGCGCGACAGCGCGCACGATCGCCCGCCGCGCGTTCCCATAGATGACGCCGCCAAAATGGTGCGTGCCCCACAGCGCGATCGCCAACACGAGCAGGAACGCCAGGAAATCACGGGCAGAATCAGCAGTTACTTGGGCTTGCAGCGTGCCGAACAGCCACACGGCCGCCGCCAGCAGCGTAAAGCCCATCAGCGACTTGAACGTTTCCATCCACTGGCCGGGACGCGGCAGCGCCTTGGCAAGGCTCGGAACAAAGCTGACGAGCAGGAACGGGCTGGCGAGGCCAAAGCCGATCGCCAGGAACATCGCCAGCGTTTGCCACCAGATCGCGCCGGCGCCAAGGGCAAAAGCCGCGGCTGTACCGAGGAATGGCGCCGAGCACGGGGTCGACATGACAGCGGCGAAGATGCCGTTGAAGTACGACGCCGTGTAGCCCTGGTGGTGGTGGCCATGGACGGAAATGTTGAACTCGAACACGCCAAGCGCATTGAGACCAAAGGCAAAAATCAGCGCTATCATCGTCGCCACGAACGGCGGGTGCTGGAACTGCATGCCCCAGCCGACGCGCTCGCCCGAAGCCCGCAGCACAATCACCGCGATCGCCAGGACCAGGAACGCCGTCAGGATGCCCGCGGCATAGGCCACGCCGTGCATTTTCCGCGAACGCGCGTCGCTGGAGCCGTGCTCCAACACGTGGAACAGCTTCATCGTCAGCACCGGCAACACGCAGGGCATCACGTTCAGAATGAGGCCGCCCAGAAGGCCGATGCCGATGTACTCAAGAAGACTAGCCATTTCCCTACTGTCTCGTTGCCTGCCCGTGGCCTGAAGTGGGAGCCGCCGAGCGATGGTTGGGGTTCACGCCACCCGCGCGCGGCGCAGGGATGACAGTGTACCGACACCGCACGCAGCAGCAACACCTTGGGTCCGCAACGCGCCGTCCGCCCGCCGCATTCCCGCGCTGCGGCGTCTTGTGTATGCTCGCGGTCCTCGGAGGTGGCAAGTGGCAGACGACGGCAAGTTGCAGCGCAAGAAGAAACGAGGGCGGGGACCGCGTTCGGCGCTGCGCGAGGAGATCCTCAACCTGCCCAACATGCTGACGATCGGCCGCGTGCTCTGCATTCCGCTGGTGATCTGGTGCATGGCGGCGAGCGACGATCTGCTCTCTGGCCCCGGTCCGGCGCGGCGCATGGCGTTTTGGGCGACGGCGCTCTTCGCGGCGGCCTCGGTCACGGATTTCCTCGACGGTTGGCTCGCGCGCAACCTCGACATGCAGTCCTCGTTTGGCCGTTTTCTCGACCCGCTGGCGGATAAACTGCTGGTGATGGCCTGCCTGATTGAGCTCGTCGCGCTCGATCGGACGCCGGATTGGCTCGTGGTGCTGCTGTTGTCGCGTGAAGTGGCGATTACCGGCTTGCGCGCGCTGGCGGCCGAGGAAGGGTTCGTCCTGCCATCCGATCGCTTTGGCAAATGGAAGACCGCGTTGCAGATGTGCGGCCTGATCGGCCTGCTTGTCCACTTCCCCGCCTACACCGACTTCGTCTTCTTCGCCGGCGACGTCGACTACCACCGCGTCGGCATGGTGCTGCTTCTCATCAGCATGGTATTTTCCCTCATCAGCGCAGTCAGTTACATGGCATCCTTCATCCGCACGACGTTCCAGGTCCACGCCGCCAAAGCCCGCTCCGCCAGTTGACAGGCGTGTAGCATTTGCGGTTCTTCACGTGATTTCAGTGGACGGCCGAGCGTCCGGCGCTATCTTGTGTTTGGCGGGAGAGTTGACTGCCGCACTAGGACGAATGCGTGCTTAACAAGCGTTTTATCCGGATTTTCAAGCACTTGATGGTGGCCGGCAGCGCTTTGACGCTGGCGACGTGCGCCTCGACGTTGCCGCAAGTCCAGGCCGAATCGCTGCCGGAGGACGCCTCGCAAACCGCGGCGGCGCCGTCGGGCAAGTGGCTGTCCTTGGGCGAACTGGCGGCGCGCGCGTCGCGCGAGTGGCCAACGGAAGCCAATGAAACAGAAGGCGATCTGCGTGTGGCGGAGTCGAGCCATCGCGAGGATCGCAAGGCTCTCGATGAGGGTCTGCATCCGCTGATCATGCCGCTGGGTGAACAGCCGTATCCGCGGCTGGCGAGCCATGCCAAGGGCTCGATCTCCGTGGGCACCGTGACGAGCGGTTTTCTCGTGCAAGCCGCTGAAATTCCGATCGAAGGCGCGCACCACCGCGTGCTGGTCAAGGTCAGCGATCGCCAGACCCGGTTCACGACGGACGAGATGCGCGATCTGCTGATGTGCGCTGCGAAATCGGTCGACCATGAGGTGCGCGGCCAGAAGCTCGGCATCGGCAATCTGTCCCGTCAGGGCGGCGGTCCGCTGCCGTGGTCGGTCTCGCACCACAACGGCCGCGACGGCGATCTGGCGTTCTTCGCCCGCACGCCCACGGGCGCGGTCGCGGTGCCGGAGCACCTGTATCACTTTGGCCGCGATCTGCAGGCCGCGGATTCACCGTCGCCGATGCATTTCGACACGCAGGCGAACTGGTACCTGGTCAAGGCGCTGCTGACGTGCCCGAATCGCCCCGATATCCAGCACTTGTTTGTTGCATCGTGGCTGCGCGACGCGATCCTGCGCTACGCCCACGACAAGAAGGAGCCCAAGGATTTGATCGCGCAGGCTGCGAACATCCTCGCGCAACCGCATGGCGCCTTGCCGCACGACGATCACCTGCACATTCGCATCGGCTGCACGGGCGATGACATGACGGAAGGCTGCATCGACGCCTCACGCGCGCCGGTGGATGCGGTCGGCCGTACGCCGGGCGTACAGGCGCGGTTGGGCGCGATTCGCCAGGCGCTGCGTTCGGCGCGGTCGGAAGTACGGGCGGGCGCGGTGCGCTTGCTGACGCTGTACCGCGACGACTCCTCGATCGCGGGCATCGAAAAGGCGCTCGGCGATGTGCATGCGACAGTGCGAAAGGCGGCGGCGGATGCGCTGGCGCAATGGAATCCGCCGGGTGCCGTGGCGGCGCTGAACAGCGGCTTGGACGGCGAAGTGGACGCGGCGGTGGCGCTGGCGGAGATGCGCGCCCTCGTGGCGCTGGACGCGATTCCTGAGATGGTCGCGCGGCTGCAGGATTTTCGCGTGCTGGAGTCCGATCGCTTTGATACCCCAACTGTGATTGTGCGCAAGACATCCGCGGAATTATTGGCAGATTGCGGCTCATTCGCGGTTGCCCGCGCCGTGCTGCCGCTGCTGACAGACGATCGCATGGATGTGCGTGACACGGCGCGCGAGACGCTTGGCCGGATCGCCAACCGGACGACGGCGGATTTGCTGGCTGAGCCGGGCTTGCTGACGGGGATGGGCATCGAGTCGATGGCGGACATGGGCGCGGACAACATCGGCCGCGATCTGGAACGTGTCGTGTGGGCGCACTTCCTGGAGATGCTGCCCGAGGACGCCAGCCGCGACGCAGTGGCGCTGACAGGGCTGGCGCGGCGCGGCATCCGCGTGGGCAGCCTGGATCGCGGCGCGCTGCCGGACCTTGTGCGCGCCCTGCTCTTGCCTGCGCCGTATCGCGACAACGCGTCGCGCTGGATTGAGCGGATCGCCCAGCAGAAGCCGGTCATTGGCCGCGGCGCGCGCGCCAATCCGGCGCAGTTCTGGCCGGCGTGGCTCGTGGCCAAGCGCTTGGTGTCGCCAACCGCCGTCGCTGGCGTTGCGCCTGCGGGCGGCTCGGGCATCTCCGCCGACAACGACTAGTCCTTCGTCACACTGGACCGCCATGCCCATTTCCATCGATCTGGCTGATCTCTATCGCGATCACATCGCCCACCTGACCGCAGCGTACGGCGCGGCGCTTCACGCGACGGGCTGGGACGCGGTGGTCATTCACTCCGGCAGCGCGCTCAAGCGTTCGCAGTTTGACGACCAGTACTGGCCGCTGCGCCCCGTGCCGCATTTTCAGCACTGGCTGCCGCTGGCTGAAGCCGATTGCGCGCTCGTGATCGTCGCCGGTCAGCGCCCCGTGCTGCATCGTGTGACGGCGATGAGCTTCTGGGAAGCGCCAACGCCGCTCGACGCGCCGCATGTGTGGCCGCACTTTGACGTCCGCGGATTGCTCCGCGCGGAAGACGTGGCGGATGCGCTGCCGACCGGCAAGGTTGCGTTCATTGGCGAGGATCGCGCACGCGCGGCGTCGTGGCGCCTGCCGCAAGCGGCGATCACGCCGCCGGAGTTGCTGCGGCAACTGGATGCGATGCGGGTGCGCAAGTCGCCGTATGAGATCGCGTGCCTCGCCGACGCCAATCGGCGCGCCGCGACGGGCCACATTGCGCTCCGCGACGCGTTTCGCACGAGCGACGCCAGTGAGCTTGATCTGCACCTCGCCTATCTCCGGGCGACGGGGCAGGACGACCCGGAGACGCCGTACAAGAACATCGTGGCGCTGGGCCAGAACGCCGCGACGTTGCACCACATCGCGTATGGCCGCACGGTCACGGGCGCGGGCTCGCTCCTCGTGGACGCGGGCGCGTCGTCGTTTGGCTACGCCTCGGACATCACCCGCACGTGGGTGCGCGGCGCGGGGGAGGCTTCTGACGTGTTTCGCCAGCTTGTCGACGGCGTGGAGGCGCTGCAGCTGCGGCTCTGCGCGGACGTGCGCGTGGGCATGCCGTACGAGGACCTGCACGAGCGCGCGCACCAGCACATAACCGCCCTGCTCTGCGACTTGCGCCTGCTGCGCTGTTCGCCGGACGAGGCGCTCGCCCACAAGTTCAGCCGCACGTTCCTGCCGCACGGCCTCGGCCATTCGCTGGGTCTGCAGTGCCACGACGTCGGCTGCGCGCTTGTGCCGCCCAAGGCGGACAATCCGTGGTTGCGCAACACGTCCGTGATCGCCGCGCAGCAGGTCTTCACGATCGAACCGGGCGTCTATTTCATTGAGGCGCTGCTGGAACCGCTGCGGCAAGGCGCGCAGGCGGCGCTGCTGGACTGGTCGCTGATCGACGCGCTGACGCCGTTTGGCGGCGTGCGCATCGAAGACGATCTGCAGGTGCTGGGCAGCGGCGTGCGCAACCTGACGCGGGAAGTGCTTGTCGGCTGAGTGATTTGGCGGTAGTCGTGTAACCGGAGGCGACGATGGCCCAGGACCTGCAAGACAAGCCCAAGCAAAGGTCCAAGGCCCAGCCTGCTGTGGCGCAGAAGGCGCGCGGCGACGGCCAACAAAAAGCGGACGCGCGGCCGGCGGACGGGCTGGACCCGACGCTGCCGACGATGGTTGTCGATGACGGCGAGACGCTGTGGGATATCTCCGACGCGGTGTACGGCGACGGCCACTACTGGATTGAGCTGTGGAACGCCAACCGCGCGCGCGTGCCCAACGCCCATCAACTGCGGCCGGGGACGGTGCTGGTGCTGCCGCCGCTGCGCGACAAGCCGCCGCAGACGCAGGTGCCCCCGCCGACCGAGCCGCAGGCGGCCCTGCCCGCGCACGCAAAGACGCACACTGTGCAGGCAGGCGAGACGCTGATCGCGATTGCGCAGGCCCAGCTTGGCCAAGGGTCGCGCTGGAGCGACATCTGGGATCTGAACCGCGCCGCTGTGCCCAACCCGAATCAAGTTCGGCGCGGTCAGGTCCTTGTGCTGCCGGAAGCGCACGCGCAGCCGGCCAAGCCCGCGGAGGGCCGCACGCCGCAGCCATCGGCGACGCAACCTCCGCCTGCGACGCCGGGTCAGCCCGCCAACGTGCCGCCGCCCATGCCGCAGGATCGCAAAAAGGCCGTGGGCAAGACGCCGGCGGAGCGGATGGCGGCGGGTTTGTACAACGACAAAGGGCCGCTGATCGCGCGTGAGGCCGCGCGCATCGCGATTGAGCCCGGCGTGGCCGCGGCCTGCATGATGACGGAGACGGGCGGGCGGCGGCAGAAGAGCGGGCAGATGACAATTCGCTTTGAGCCTGCCGTGTTCCACCGTTACACGCGGCAGACGGTCGCCGACACGCACGCGAATCAAGCCGCGGAATGGCTGGCTTTTGACGCCGCCAAGGCCATCGACGAGAGCGCCGCGTACGACAGCATCAGCATGGGGACCGCGCAGGTCATGGGCTTCAACGCCGGGCGCTTGGGCTACGCCGATGGCAAGACGATGTTCGCCGCTTTGTCGGCGTCAGAAGATGCTCAGGCGATCGGATTCTTTGAATTCATCCGTACATCCAAGGCCTTGCATGAGGCAGCGCAGGGCAAGGATTGGTCGAATTTCGCGCGGCTCTACAACGGCCCGGCGTATGCCCAGAATGCGTACGACGTGAAAATGGCGACCTATTACGCGGCGTGGCAGCGCGTGACGACCGGGCTGGACGCCTGATTGCCGCTTTGCCGCAGGCTGGCTACGCTTGGCACCCCACGGCGCCGATGCGCGCCGTCAAGGCACCATGCGCGGCTGGCTGATCTTCTCCATCGTTCTCACCGCTTGCGCCACGAGCACGCCCGTTGGCGGCAGCAGCGACGTCGCGGCGATCGCGATCGACAGCTGGACGCACGATGGCAAAGATAGCGCGGGCGATGCCGACGACGCGACGGTTGCGAGCTGCCAGATCGGCGCGGCTTGCACGAAACACAGCGACTTTGGCACCTGCGCGGGGACCGTCACCGCGTGCAAGAACGGCGAGCCGAGCTGCAGCGCACCGGCACCGACCGCGGAATCCTGCAACGGCGTGGACGATGACTGCAATGGCGTGACCGACGACAACCTATGCGAGGACGGCGATCCGTGCACGGTCGGCTACTGCAAGGTCGGCCAATGCGCGCAGAAAGCCCTGTGCGACGACGGCGACGCGTGCACCGCCGAGACCTGCAGCGCCGGAAAGTGCAGCTACAGCCCAGGACCGATGGGCTGCACGATCGGCGGCGCGTGCGTGAGCGCGGGCAGCAAGGATCCGCAGAATTCGTGCAGGGTGTGCAATCCGCTGCAGTCCAAGACCGACTACGTGAGCCAAAAAGGCCTCGCGTGTGACGACGGCGACGCGTGCACAACCGGCGACGTTTGCACCGACGGCAAGTGCCAAGGCGTGGCTGTCGACTGCAGCAAGGCAAGCAGCGCGTGCGGGATCGCCACGTGCGTCGGCGGCAAGTGCGTTACGGCGGGAACCGCGGGCGTGTGCCAACCCGGCGCCATCGCCGCGTGCGCCGAACCGTGCGAGGAAAACGTCTGCGGCAAGGACTGCCAGTGGCAGGGCTGCGCGCTCAAGGCCGGCGCGGTATGCGCGTGGAAGAGCGGCACCAACCATCAGTGCTGTGCGCCAGGAAGCTGGCAATTCTGCTCCAAAACAACCTGCAACTGGTACGCGTGCCAGGCAGATTCGCAAAGTGGGTGCCCATGAAACCGCGGCAGATCATCGCAGCGCTGTTGGCGCTGGCCACGCTGACAACGCTCTTTTGGGGCGTGCCGGTGCTGATGCGCCGCGCCCATGCCGAGGAGGCGATTCTCAATCTGGCGCGGCTGACGCGGATTTCCGACGTCTACTACGTGAAGCCGAAGCTTGGCGCGGATGGCGAGCGGATGGTGTGCCAGTTCCCGGTGGGGGAAATCCGCAGCACGCTGGCCAAGAGCTGCTGCGATCCGAGCGTGAACGACGGCCACGGCCGCTGCGATCCGGCCAAGATCGAATGGAACCGCTCGCTGTGGAAGACCTTGAAATTCAATTTGGATGAGCCGCACTGGTTCGTGTACGAAATCAAGGCGAGCGGCACGCTGGCCAACGCGACGCTGGAAGTCTCCGCGTATGGCGACGCCGATTGCGATGGACATTATTCGACGTTTCGCTTCACGCACCACGGCGATTCGGCCGCGCGGCTGGACAATTGCGTGCTGAACAACCAACCGGAATTCGTCGCGATCGATCCGCAGGAGTGACGCTGCGCCGCCATCCAGGCGGACGAGCGCGCTGATCCGCGGACCCATCGCAGTTCTTCACAGCCACGAAACACGAACCGGCCATTGCCGGCGATAGGCTCACTCCCGCGACTGCGCGACATTCGCGGGCGGAGCCTCCATGCACGTTTACTTGCCGGCTTTGCGGCGCCCCCTCCACAAGACTGCGCCAGCCAAACCGCGCGCGGAACCGGATAGCCCGGCGTTCTACGATGCGTACTGGCAGGCTGCGCGGAGCGACCTCGATCCGCACGTCGTGCGCAAAGCAGACGAGCTCCTGCGCTTGGTGCCCGAGGGTGTCCGCACCATCGTCGACGTCGGCTGCGGCGATGGTGCGCTGACGATGGCGCTGGCGCAGCGCTATCAAGTGCAGGCCGTGGATCGCAGCGAGGCCGCCCTGGCGCGTCTGGCGGTGCGCGCGCCGCATGTTGCCCGCGTGTGCGCGAGCGCCGAGCAGCTCCCCATCGCCGATCAGAGCGCCGATCTCGTGTTCTCCAGTGAATTGCTGGAACACTTGCCGGCTGCCACGCGGGCGAGCGCCGTGCGTGAGATGGCGCGTGTCACCCGCCGCTGGCTCTTGATCTCTGTGCCCAACCAGGAAGTGCTGCGCCGTCGTTTCGCGCAATGTCCGGCCTGCGATCTGGAATTCCATGTCTACGGCCATCTGCAGTCGTTCTCGACCGCGGACCTCGCCGGACAATTCCCGGGATTCTCCGTCCGCGCGCAGTTGGAGCACGGCCGACCTGAGCGCCTCACGCATCCGCGGATTGAACAATTCCGCCAGCAGCGCGCCGGTCGCTGGTTTGTCTACCGCGGGCTGCATGTGACGTGTCCCGACTGTGGGTGCCAGCGCTTCGCGTTGCCGCACCTGGGGCCGGCGCAGTGGGCGCTGTCTGGCGCAACCGCGATCGCCGATGGCCTGTGGCGCGTGACCCAGCGCAGGACGGTCCGGCCATACTGGATGACGTTGCTGCTGGAGCGCGACAATCCGCACGAGGCCGCGATCGCCGACGTGCCGACATCCAATCGGGTGGCATCCGATGTCGGCGCTGTTGTGGCAGGCCGCGTTGCCGTTGCAGCGCTGGACTCAGTGAAGTTCTTTGCGCTCGTCCGGCTTCTCGACAAATCAGCGTACGGAACGCTGGCCTTTGCCCTTGCGCTGCACCTCAGCGCGATGACGCTCGGCACGCTGGCGGTACCTGACTCACTCCTGGCGCTGCTGCCGCGCGCGTCGACCGGCCAACAGGCGGCGCTGGCCCGGCAATCGCTCAAGCTGCTGGGGATGCTCGGCGTGCTCGCCGGGCTGGGCGTGCTCGCCGCGGGCCACATTCCGGCGCTCCTGCCAGCCGGGCAGCCGGCGCTCCCGATGCTGTTGCCCTGGCTCGCCCTCGCCATCGCCGCCGACTTGCCGGCGCAGATGCTGCAGGCCTTCCTGCTCGGGATTCGCCAGCACCGCCGCGCCGCAGTCCGTGCGCTGGGCCTCGCGGCTGTCGCCAATCTCGCGCTGCTCATACCGGTCCTGCTGGGCGCGCCATTGTGGCAAGTCGCGGCGTGTTTTGCCCTCGCGTCGGTCGTGCGCCTGCTGGTCACCGTCGGAACCGTGATGCGCGCCTTTCCCGACGTTGCGCCTGAGCCCTTCGCCGGCGGTCTGCGCGCACAACTGGAGATGGCCATTCCGCTTTCCCTGACCGGCCTGACGGCGACATTGAACCGGCAGCTGACGACCTGGACCGCCGGTTTTCTGCTCCCGGCCGCGCTCTTCGCTGATTTTGCCGTTGGCGCGCAGGAACTGCCGCTCGTGGCGATGCTGCCCAACGCCGTTGCCGTCGCGATGTTGCCGCACCTGACGCACCTGATGCGCCAGCCCGTGCAGCGCCGGGAGGGCTTGGCGCTATGGCACGCGAGCATGTTGCGGGTCGCGCTCGTCGTTCTGCCGGTGTGGGTCTGGTGCAGCGTGGAGACGGTGCCCCTGCTGACAGCGATGGGGGGCCCGCGCTGGGCAAGCGCCGCCGTGCCGTTCCGCCTCACGGCTTTGCTGCTGCCGCTGCGCCTGACCGCATACGGGACGGTCCTGCTTGCGCTGGGCTCGCCGCGCGTCGTGCTGAGGGCGCAGCTGGCGGCGATGGCGACCACGCTTCTGGGCTGTGGTCTGCTCTGGCTGGCGCATGGCCAAGGGTTGCTGACCGCGCACGCCGCGCTGATTGGCGGCTGCGCGGCGTTCGTCGTCAGCCAGTTCGTGGCCATCGCCCTGCTCCTGCGCGGCATTGCTGGCGGCGTGGGCGTCGCGTGGTCCGCGGCGTTTCCGTGGCGCGCGTGGGCGATCCGCCTGGGCGTTGCAGCGGGCGCCATGCTCCCCGTCGCGCTCCTGCCGGCGCTTCCGCTGTTGGGTCCAAGCGGCGAGGTCGTCAATCTTGGCTGGCGAACGGCGCTCTACGCGATGCTGACGCTGACGGCGTTCTGGCGTCTGGATCTGCTCACCGCCGCCGATCGCGACGTCGTCCGCGGTTGGTTCCGGCTGGCGCCCGCGACCGCTGCTACCGCGCCGCCCGCACAAACGCAGCGAAGCACACCGGCGTCTCCGCGATCAGCCGAATCGCTTGACCCGTCACAGGATGCTTGAAGCCCAACGTCCGCGCGTGCAGCGCCAGGCGTTTCTCGTGCCACGCGGGATGTCGGGCCAGCTCCGGCCGGTACCGCACGTCGCCCAGCACCGGATGGCCGCGTTCAGCAAAATGCACGCGGATCTGGTTGCGCCGACCGGTCTCCAGGTTCACCTGCAGCAGCGTCGCCCCGCGCAGGCGCTCCAGCACCTTGTAGTGCGTGATCGCCAGCTTGCCCTCGCCGGGCACGTTGGTTGAATACTGGTCCAGATCGTCGTTCGTCATCAGATGACTGCGGATCGTCCCGGCGTCGTTTGGCACCCGTCCGGCGACAAGCACGATGTACTCGCGCTCCGGCTTGCGCGCCTCGAATTGGTCCTTGATGGCCGCCGCGATCTCCTCCGTGCGGGCAAAGACCAGCAGCCCGGAAGTGTCGCGATCCAGCCGGTGCACAATCCAGGCGCGGTGGGTGATCCGTTCGCCCCGGCTGAAATGGCGCGCCACGGCATGGACAAGCGTGTCGTCTTCCTTGCGATCAGTCGGCACCGTCAGCACGCCCGCGCGCTTGTTCACGACGATGAGGAATTTGTCCTCAAACGCGATGATGAAATCGCGGTTCGTGCGCTCCTTTGGCTTTTCCTTGTAGCGGCGCCCGGCCTCCCAGGTCACCTCCAGCGTCTGGCCCGCGCGACCGGTCGCATTCGGCTGCGCGCACACGTGACCGTCCAGCCGCACGCACGCGTGGTCAAACAGGCCACGCAACTCCGAACGCGTGACTTCCGTCAGCCGCTGCACCAGCAGGTCAATCCGCGGCTCATTGGCCGGCAACGTCAGTTTCTTGTTCAGCAACATGGCATCTTCCAGCGCCCGCAGCGTGGCGCACGGCCGGGGGATGCTCGCAGGCTTTGCCGTGGGCGGCAATCAAAGACGTGTCGGCGTCAGTGCTCGATGAACGTGCGCCGCACCGCATCCACGCGTTCCTGCAGCGCCACGCCGGCCAGCTGCCCCTGCTCCAGCAACTCCGCCATGCGGCCATCGGCGAGGCTTCCGGCATCGCGCAGAGTACCCAGTGCGCCGCGCATTTCCCCCAACAGGTTGTCCCGCATATGCTGGAAGTTGCTGTCGATGGCGCCCAGCTGCGCCGGGTTCGGCTCCCGCGCGCGTGTGCCGGTCAACTGCGTTTCCATGCTGCGGCGCCAGGCGATCAGCGCGTCGATCTGCGCATCGGCCAGGCCGGGAATGACCGCCAATTTGCCGCGATCGAGGTCCGCCGCCGTCAGCACGCCGCGGATGGCCAGCGCGCGTTTCTTCTCCACCGGCACATTGGGAATCGACACAGACGCAAGCGCATACCGCATCAGCCCGGCGCGCAAACCCGCTGAGACTTCGTCGCCCTCCAGCTTGTCGATTTCGTGCTGGCGCTGTGCGCCGACCGCGATCACCTGACCGCGCAGGTCCGCCAGCCACGCCCGCAGCCGCCGATCCTGATCGCGGAACCGCAGCGCTTCGCCTTTCCACTCGGCCTCGATTTCGCGCATTGCATTGATCTGCTTATCAATTTCCAGACTTGCGCGATGCCACGGCATCTGCCGCCGCACCGACAGCCAGCGCGACGCTACAAGCGCAACAACGCCCGCGCCGCCGACGAGAACGCCGCGCGTTGGCTGGAACAGCGCCATCGCCACGCCGCCAAAAGCCACCAGACCGCCGCCCAGCGCCAGATACCAGCTCACCAAATCCGGCGGACGCTCAGCCTGCAGCATCGCCCGCGCGGTCGCGATCGCCGCCTCCATGCCCTGCGGCGCTTGCCATTCCTCGGGCTGACGCGGGGAAGGCAGCGCTTGCAGCTCCGCCAGCAGCGGCGCCAACAGCGCGTCCGGACCTTGCCAGCTGGAGTGGAACTGCGTCTGCGGCCGCGAAAAGTACGCGTAACCCGCGACCTGCTCAATCGTGCACCACGGGCAATTGCCCAAGCCGACTGGGACTTTGTGCAGCGGCTCGCGCCGACACGCGTGGAGCGTTGCCTCGAAGGCGGTCAGCCGCTCGACCCACACCGCCGCGGATGGCCGCTGCTCCTCGGTAAACGCGCTGACGAACGCCGCGCGCACCGGCGCACCGACCACCGACCACGGCAGGAGATGCCGCAGCCGCTGCGCCAACTGCGGATAGTCCCATTCCTTGTTGGCGATCGCCTGATGCAGGTCGCCCGACGCGCCGCCGCTGAACGGGTGGCGGCCCATCAACAGCAGCTTGAAAGCGATGACCGCGAGGCCAAAACGGTCGTGATCAACGGTGCGCGGGACCAGGCGGAAATCCTTGCCCTGCATTTCCGGCGGCGTGTAGTCCACAACGCCGACGCCGGTGCCGAAGAACTGGTCGCCATCGGAGATCTGGAACGAATCGCAATCCACGAGGTGCACGGTCGCGTCGGCATCGACAAAAATGTTGCGCTCGTTCACGTCGCCGACGATGACGTCGTACTTGTGCAGCGTCTCAAACATCCGCGCGCAATTCGTCGCCACGCGCACCAGGAAATCCCAGCCCGCGGACGGCAGCACGGACTTGCGTTGCTCCGGCTGGTAGACCTCGTGAATCGGCCGCAGCTGCTCCAGCCGCGCCATGGCGAAGCCGATGCACTCCTGCTGCGCGTCAAACAGCAGCTCCTGCGGCCACGTGCACCATTGCGCCAGATCCGGGTGCTGCTGCAGCCGGCTGACCATCCACGTCAGCTTGGCCGTGCGCGCTGCCGTCGGCGGGCGCGTGTAGATCTTGCAGGCGTCGCCCTCGCGGCCGAGGCGCGTGTACACAACGCCTTCACCGCCGCGGCCAAGCACGACGCCAAGCTCAATGGGTTTGCGGTCGACGCCGTAAACTTTCACGCCTGCATCCTCGCCGTCGGGTCGCGGATCGCCATCGCGAGGCTGATGTCATCGTCTGAGCGCGCGCGAATCGCGTCCGACGCCAACCACGCCGTCAGATCCCGCTGCAGCTTGCGATGATCCGCCGATTTGGCCAGTTCCGCGATCACCCCGTGGCAAAACGGCACATGCGGCCGACTCGCGGGATAGTCGAGCGCCAGCGCTTGGAGGCCATCGCTGAACTGCAGGATCGCCTCGGTCGGGCCGCCCACATGCGTGCGCAGCGGCGCGTGGCTGTGGGTCACAAAAGTCGTCACGTTCACGTAGCCGTCCAGATCGGGCCAGATCGGACACGTCCATTGTCCTGCATGGCGCAGGCACATCGCGCCATCGCCCATCTGGGCCAGCACCGTCGCATCGTCGGTGACGACCGCCAGCAGCCCCGTACTGCCCCATTCGCGCAGCGCGTGATGATGCGTTCGCGCTGCGTCCGTCACGCGCTCGCGGGCGCGTTGGAACAGCGCCGCCATGTCGTCCAGGTCCCAAAGCACGGGCCGATCACCGCGCTGCAGCCGGTGCCGCAGCCGACTCGTCGCCATGGTCGCAAAGGTCCGCACGATGAGCCGCGCTGCATCGCCGCCGTGGGACGCAGAGCCCGCGCCGTCCGCCAGCGCGAGGATCAACGCCTGCCGACTGCCGACGCGCACGCGCCGCACTGCGACGGCGTCCTGGCAGCCGCGCTCGCCTTTCTTGGGTCCGGCTACCGCGGCCGAAACCGTCTTCCAGTCGCTGGCGATGGCCGTCACTTACAGTTTCGCCCAGCCGTCCGGCGCCGTCGGATTCTGCAGCGACAATTCGTCTGAAACGCCGGAATGAGAAACCGATTTCAGCGAAGTCGACAGCCACTGGAACATCTGGCGGAACTGCAGGCCGCGCAGCATCAGCGGTTGGCGCACGCTCAGTTGGCCGAGGATGTCCAGGTTCGCCTCGCCCACGCCGACTGCGAAGAATGCCGATTCCCGCGCCGTTTCAGCATGGCGCACAGCCGCCGCAGCGGGCTGCCACGGGTCGGAAGGCTCGCCGTCCGTCAGCAGGAACACCCACGGCCGGTAGCACGCGATGCCGTTTTGCCGGTACACGCGCTTGCGATTGCGCACGAGCTCCAAGCCCGTCGTCACCGCGGCGCCCAGCGGCGTCAGGCCATCGGCGTGCAGGATCGGCGGCTCGAACTGATCGACCGTCGTGAATTCACTGAGCATGCGCACGGATCCGCCAAACGTCACAACGGCGAGCTCCACGCGCTTGCGCGCCAGGAGATCCTGGCTCAGCTCGTTCTTGAGCACGGCCAGACCTTCCTGCAGCTCACTGATGCGCGCGCCGGACATGGACGCGGACGTGTCCAGCAGCAGGACGCACGCGCACCGCGGCTCCGGATTGGCGGCAAATTCTACGGCGGCAAAAGGTATCTGTTCCGTCATGCGTTCGACCTGGCAGACCCGTCAAAGCGGGCACGCGTTCGGCCCAAGCGTAGGGCTGGCGGACGATCCGGTCAATTTGCCATTACGAAAGCAGCCGCAGGAGCCGCCCCGACTCAAACGGCAGCACGTCATGGGCGAAGTGGATCGCCGCCAGCGCCGCCTCCAACTCCGCGTGTGCCTGCGAGCGCGCTGCGTGGGCCATCGTCAGGTCAGCGGCGACAAAACGCACGGCATCGCCGTCCCGCAGCTGCGCCAGATGCCGCAGGTCCGCCGAGACGACAACGGCCAGCTTGGCGTACCCGCCCATCGTCTGGCGATCCGGACCCAGCGCGATCGGCTGCCCGGATGGCGGGACTTGCAGCGCGCCAGTCACCACGCCTTCCGAGACCGGCTCGACCCCGGGCAGCAGCGCCAACGGCGGCCCCGCCAAACGCAGCCCCATCCGATCGCCGGCGAGCACGCGCCACGGCTGCGCGAGTAGGAGCGGGAGCGCGTTGGGCTGGAAGAGCGGCAGCTGCGGCGCGGGCAGGACGCGCAGCGTGTTTGCGGGCGTGGGCAGGTGCGCGGGCGGAAGCCGACGGTCGGGCGTGTCGCGCGCGGGATCGGCGCTGACCGGCAGGCAATCGCCAGACTGCAGCACACGCCCGCCCACGCCGGTGCGTGCGTGAACGGCGCGGCTGCCGAGAACCAGCGGCGTCAGGATGCCGCCAGCCACCGCCAGCACGCCGTGACGCCCCTGTTGCAGTGGCCCTACGGTCAGGACCTGGCCATCGTGCAGCCGCAGACTGCGAAAAGTCGGCGCGGGGTGACCATCCACCCGAACGTCGGCCCAGGCGGCGACGGCTACGCGCACGGGACCGCCAACGACGCGCAGGGTGTCGCCGTGCAGCGCCCACTCCAGCACAGCGACTTCAGGCGGATTGCCGACCAACGCGTTGGCCAGCGACGCCAGCAGCGGATCGGCAAAACCAGCGGGCGAGACGCCGACGTGCTGCCACGCCAGACGCCCCGCGTCCTGCACCGTCGTGGCCGGACCGGCGTGTTCGACCCGCAGGTGCGTCATGGCAGCACCTCGCAGCGCGGCGGCGCACCGGCCAAATCCGCGGCATCTGTCGGTACGAACCGCACGCGATCGCCGGGCAACAACAGCGACGGCGCAGCGCGGTCCACGGCAAAAAGCCGCACGTCCGTTCGCCCCAGAATGTGCCAGCCCGACGGCATGGCCAGCGGCATGACAGCCGTTTGTTGGCCGCCAAGGATCAGCGACCCCGCGGGGATCCGCGCGCGGGGCGTGGCGCGACGCGGCAAGTGCAGGTTTGCCGGCAAGCCCGACAGATAGGCGAATCCGGGCGCAAAACCCAGACAGGCGACCGCATATTCAACGGCGCTGTGGCGCGCGACGACGTCGGCAGTCGCACAACCCAGCTGCGCGGCCACCCACGCCAGGTCCTCGCCGTCATACACGACGGCAATGTGCCACCGCCGCGCTGCAGCGGCCGCGGGCTTGGCGCGCAACGCTGCGGGCGGATCGCCTGGCGAATGGCCCGGTCGGCGGGAATTCGCTGAATTCACCAGCGCAGACAGCCGCGCAACATCGGTCGTGCGCGGATCGAAATGCACGAGCAAGGTCGTGTACGCGGGCACCAGCGCATGCACGCCAGGCAGCGCCGCGGCGGTCAACGCGGCAGCGAGCGCATGAACGGCAGCCGACGCCTCCGCGCCCGGTTGCGCAGCGCACGTCACGAGCAGCGCTGCATCGCCGAGCGGCGTTAGGGTCATGACGGGACGGTCCTCTCTCGCAGGGGCGTTCGCGCTCAGGGGTCGACGGTCTCCAGCTCGCGCGCCAGCGCCTGCAGATCCACGGACAGCTCGGACAACCCGGCGATCGTGATTGTCGCCACCCGGCGGTCGCGGCGCAGGAGCGGCGTGCCGCCCGGCTGATGGGCGCGCTGGAGTTGCAGGCGCGCCAAGTGGGCGGTCGCATGCCGCAGCTGGCGGATGCCGGCCAACGCGACTTGCCTCTGGAAATGCAGCGCAAGCGTGCTGTGCGCGGAACGCAGCGTCTCAAAGACGTCGCGGGTCAGCACCAACGCCGTCACCGGCGCGGTCACAACCACCGACGCCGCGCGCGGCGAACCATCCACCAGCGCCAACTGCCCGACCATCGCACCCGGACCCAGGCGCGCCACGTTCAGGATCTCCGTACCCACGTCCCGCCGCACTTCCACTTCGCCCGTCAGGATGAGGTAGCAGCAGTCGCCTGGCTTGCCCTGCGTGCAGAGGAACGTCTCAGCCGGAAATCGCCGCGTCTCGGCGATCGCGCGCAGGCGCTCCAGCGTTTGCGGATCCAGCTGTTCGTTCATCTTCCGCTCCTAGCTTTTGCTGAGCCGCGACCACAGGCGGCCAAAAATGCCAGAATCCGTCGCACCCACGGTCGTCTCGTCCACCGGCGCGTGTCCGCCCAGCAAGGCCTCAATCTGGCCGTTCACCTGACGAATCCGGTCCGTCAGCAGCGCCGTCACGGACGCCAGCACCGCCGAAGCCGCCGCCGGCGCTGTCTCCTCCAGCAGCATCAGATCCTCGACCGCCAACTCGTACAGCACGCAATCGCGGCGCGCCACGACGCTCGCCGACCGCGGCCCCAAATCCAGCAGCGCCATCTCACCGACAAACTCGCCCGGTCCCACACGCGCCACTTCCAGCTCATCCTGCGACACGCCTTCTTGCCAGCGCACGGAGAGCTCTCCCTGCGTCACCAGGTGCATCGTCCCGCCCGGATCGCCCTGTTCAAACAGCTGGGCGCCGAGATCGAGGCGCCGACGCCGCAGCGAACCGGCCAGCGTCAGGAGGTCGCGGTCGGTCAATTGGCCAAATGCCGGGATTTTCCGCAGCACCATCGTCAGGGGCAAATCCGCCATCGTTCGTTCTCCCATCGCCTGTTGCCAAGCGTAGTCGCGCTGTGCCGCCGGTCAAGCCTTGCCGGAACGCCGCAGCGTCGCTACCGTCACGACATGGCGCAAATCGACCTGAACGCGGATCTGGGCGAAGGCATGCCGTTTGACGCGGCGCTGCTCGACGTCGTGACGTCGGCCAACGTGGCGTGTGGCGGGCATGCGGGCGACGCGGCGACGATGCGCCAAACGGTGCTGGCTGCCAAACTGCGGCACGTCGTGGTCGGCGCGCATCCGGGCTGGCCAGATCGGCGACATTTCGGCCGGATGCGGATGGAAATGCCGCGGGCGGCCTTGCGCGCGGCGCTCCAGGACCAAGTGACGGCGCTTGCGGCTATTGCCCGGGAGCTGGATTGGCCGGTGGATTACCTGAAACTCCACGGCGCGCTGGCCAATCAAGTCGCGGAAGATGCGGAAATGGCCCGGACGGTCGGCGAGGCGGCGCGCGCGGCGGGTTTGGGCTGGCTGGTCATGGCGCAAACGGCGATGCACAAAGTGGCGGTGGAGATGGCCATCGCGCACCGGACTGAGGCTTTCGCCGACCGCAGCTATGGCGAAAATGGCCTGTTGACCCCGCGCGACCAACCCGGCGCGGTGCTGCACGATCCCGACCACGTGGCGGATCGCGCGCTGGAGATGCTGCAGCGCCAGGCGTTGCCACTGGCCAACGGCGCGTGGCTGCCGACGCGCATCGATTCCCTGTGCGTGCACGGCGACACGCCCGAGGCGCTGGCGCTTGCGACGCGGCTGCGGACGCAGCTGGAAGGCGCGGGCTGGCAGGTGCGCGCGCTCGATTGGTAGTCCAGCCACGAGGTTTGCGCGCCCCATTCGTATGGGTTACAAACACGGCCGTTTTTGCGCCATCAGGAGACTCCCGTGAATTTTCGCCTGTCGACTCTTTTGCAGACTATTCCAAGCACTTGCGCGCTGGTGGCGCTGGCCGCCTGTGGCGGAGGGCAGAGCCAAATCGCCAAGAGCCTGGCGGATCGCGAGAACTCGACGTACCTGAAAGTGTGCGAAGAGCGCGCGGCGCGGCAGGCGTCCGACCTGTCCAGCGGCGCCTACAATCCGCCGGTGCTGTACGTCCACGACTGGCAGGGACAGTCGCAGAATCTGCTGCCGGAATCGCGTGTTATCGCGGCGCTTGAAGCGGGCGAAGTCAAGACGATGTCCATCCTGGCGCGCGGCGGGCTCGGGAAAACGCGGCTGGCGGAGTCTGTGCGCGCGGACTTGTGCGCCGTGCTGCCCGTGTTTGCCATCGACCTGAAGGAAGTCGCCAAGGTCACGACGCCGGGTAATCCGGTCATCGCCGTTATCGCCAAGGAAGCGGGCGTGGACGCGGCGCAGCTGACGCCGCAGCTCGCGGAAGGTCGCCTGCTGGTGCTGGCGGACGGCATTGAGGAAGTCGATCTCGTCAGCCGCGGTAAAGTGATTGCGGCGCTGAGGGATCTGTCCGCGTTGGTGCCCGCCGCGCAGATCGTGCTTCTGGCGCGGCCGCCGGTGCTGGACGCCGATTACGGGTTCACGCCGGTGGACGCCCGCCTGGAAATCCAGCCGCTGGAGTGCAAAACGACGGAGGCGTTTGTCGCGCGGAGCTACAAGGACGACGTGACGCGCGAGCAGTTCAAGCTGTTCCTGAAGCGCTATGGCCTGGACGAGCAGTCCAAGTTCGGCGTCCAGTGCACGTTCCCGTACCTGTCGACCTACCGCGACGTGCTGACAATGGCCGATTTTCATCAGAAATCGCAGGATCCCGCGTCGGGCATTATCGCCAGCCGGAGCAACGTTTATGAGGCGCTGATCGGCGTGCGGCTGAAGAAAGAGCTGGAGAACCTCGGCTGGACGCAGACGGAAGCGCTGGACATGGTGGACCGCATGCTGCGCGTGCAGGTTGAAACCAAGGGTTTTCGCGAGCCGCATTTTGACCTGGAAAGCTGCGCGAAGGCGATTGACGCGCGTTGGGGCACGACGGCGGTGGACGCGGGCGTGGCGGGCACGCCGGAAGAGCGCCGCAAGCATGTGTGCGAAAAGACCTTCCAATCCGCGCTGTTCGTGCCGGCTGATGGCAAGGGCGCGTACAAGTTCGCCGACATCGCGACGACCGACCTGTTCCTGGCGCGCTGGCTGAACAACGCGCTCAGCCGCCCCAGCAATTTTGACTGCGGCGTGTTGACCAAGCAGCCGGAACTGCTCACTTCCAACAACGTCGTGGAGTTCCTGATCGGCCAGCCGCTGGGCCAGCGCTGCCTCGCGCAAGTGTTGGACGATCGCTGCGGCCGCGACGCCAAGTCTGCGCAGGACATTGGCCTGTTCGACGAAGGCCTGCCGATTGGCGCCGCGCGCAAGCAGGCGCTCGCGGATGCCCACGCGGTCGAGTCGACGATGAAACACAAGAATTGCGTGATGGCAGCGCTCAAAACGCTCGACGGCACGATTTCTTCTCCGTGACAAGCCCCTGACAGTTCTGTTAGTCTTTCGCGCGGTCTGCTCGGTGGACCGTCAACCGAATCTTTTTGCCAGAGGACATGCCCATGAATCGCTTGAATCCCAGTTTCTACGGCGTGCGACGCGCCTTGACCCTTCTCACCGCTGGCCTCGCCCTTGCGGCGTCGATCAGCGCGTGCGGCAGCAGCACCACCGGCGACGGCGGCGCGACGACGACCGACACGACCATCGACACGCTGGCCGACACCGCAGGTGGCACCGACGCGACGAGCGGCGGTACGGACGCGACGGCTGATGTGGCGAAGGACATCAAGAAGGTTGACGTTCAGGTTGCCGTGGACAAGGACAACACGATTGAGACCGCGACGCCGCTGACCGTGGCGTCGACCGCTGCGCCGCAGAATCCGGCGTCGGACACGCTCGACCCGACGGGCGACGTGGACTACTACAGCTTCACGGGCAAGAAGGGCGACCTCATCTACATCTACCTGCAGGCGCAGTCGCTGACGACGGCGTTTGACCCGGACACGCTGGACACGATCCTGACGCTGTACGGTCCGGACAAGAAGCAGATCGCGTTTGACGACGACCCGGCGAGCCGCCTGAACAACGACAGCGAGCTGTTCACGTACCTGCCGGCTGACGGCACCTACTACGTGCGCGTCGAAGAATGCTGGACGTGGCTGGGCGCGCACCCGGAGAAGACCGGCGTCTCGTGCGCGGACCCGAAGGACAAGGGCAACGTCGACTACAACATCGGCGTCGCGACGTTCACCGATTCCGACCCGGGCATCACGCTTGAGAAAGAAGTCGGCGACACGATCAAGGAAGCCACTGAAATCATGTGGGAGAAGAACACGCAGGGCAAGTACGTCACCCCGACGCTCATCGGCACGTTCAAGGGCCCGGTTGACGTCGACGTCTATCACTTCAACGTTCCGGCTGACATGACGATCACGTCGGGTCGCTCGGTGATGTACTTCGACCTGACCAAGGGCGGCATCGACGGCAACGGTTCGACGGCGCTCATGGGCGCGGCGTGGATCGCGTCGGAAGCGACCCCGACGGCGATGATTGCGCAGGCGGATCTGGGCGACGGCAAGAGCACGGGCATCGCGCCGCCGCTGCCGTTCGGCGTCGGCTACTACCTGTTCGTGACGCGTGCGACGGGCGCCGAGACGGCCGCCGAGTTCTACTTCTTTGACGCCATCGCCGGCGGCAGCAACCCGGTGGAAGCCAATGACGCCGGCAACGACGCGCCCGCGGGCGCGGAAGTCGTCACGTTCAAGGCCGACAGCGGCAACCAGCGCGGCTACTTTGAAGGCGACCTGCTCAAGAGCGGCGCGGACACCGACTGGTGGGTCAGCACGGTTCCGACCGGCGTGGGCGGCGGCAAGATGTACGTGTTCTGCGGCGCGCAGTCGTCCGGTTCCGGCCTCCGCAACTTCAAGACGGAGCTGTTCAGCGACGCCGGCACCACGGCCATCGCCAACGGCAGCCAGGTTGAGCCCGTCGACGGCGTCTACATCAAGGACCTGACGACCCCGGCCGATGGCGCGAAGCTGTACATCAAGCTCAGCGCCGGCAGCCAGGCGGCCGACGTCTCCTCGACGTTCTACCGCTGCGGCGTCCTGTTCCAGGCCCCGTAAGCACCCAGCTTCTTCAGCGCGCCGGTCCGCGCGTGCCCGCATTTCGCGCGCGCGGACCGGCAGTCGCCTCCTGACACAACCCGCGAGATGTGCGCATTGCCAGCCAGCCACTTGGCGATCCTGGGCATTTTGCCGCGAAAGCTTGTGACCTTGCCGGCAGGCGCTATCTTGGGGACGGTCGGGCAGCCGCTCGTCTATCCGTTCATCTGGAGGTCGCGTGTCCACAGCCCTTGCCGCCGCGTTGCAGTATTTTGGCCGGTTTGGTGTCGATGAATCGCTGATTCGCACGGCGTTGTCAGCGGCGTTGGCGCGCGGCGGGGATCGCGCCGACGTCTATTTTCAGCACCGCGTCGCGCATTCGCTCGGCCTGGAGGACGGCGCGGTCAATCGCGCGTGGTCCGGCATTGAGCTGGGCGTGGGTATTCGCGTGTTGCGCGGCGATCAAACGGGGTACGGCTACACGGAGGACCTGTCGCCGGAGTCCGTGCGTCAAGCAGCGCTGACTGCCGCGGCGATTGCCGATGGGCCAGCGCGCGATCGCCCGATTCCGCAGCTTGTGGTGACGGCGATTCCGCAGCGCTATCCGGCCAAGACGCCGTGGGACAAGGTGGCTGCCGCGACGCGCCTGCCGCTCCTGCAGCGGGTGCAAGAGCGCGCGCACGCGGCCGATCCGCGTGTGCAGAAGGTCACCGTGCATTTCTCCGACGAGGAAGGCGCCGTGCTGATGGTCGATAGCGACGGTCGCGTGGCGTTTGACGAACAGCCGATGACGCTCATTCACCTCTCCTGCATGGCCGAGGAGAACGGGCGACGCGAGTCCAATGGCGGCAATATCGCTGGGCGCGCCGGGCTGGAGTTCTACACGGACGCCAAGCTGGACAAGCTGGTCAAGGACGCCGTGGATCGCACGACGATCCTGTTTGAAGCCGGCCAGCCGCCCGCGGGTGAGATGCCCGTGGTGCTGGGCGCAGGCAGTTCCGGCATCCTGCTGCACGAGGCGATCGGCCACGGCTTGGAAGCGGACTTCAACCGCAAAGGCGTGTCGATCTACGCCGACAAATTGGGCAAGTCGATCGCCGCGCCGTTTGTCACCGTTGTCGATGACGCCACGAACGAAGGTGCGCGCGGCGCCATCAATATCGACGACGAAGGCAACGCCGCTGGTGTCACCACACTCATCCACGACGGCGTCCTGCAAACCTACCTGCACGACAGCATTTCCGCCCGCCACTACGGCGTTGCGCCGACGGGCAACGGCCGGCGCGAAAGTTTCCGCCACGCGCCACTCCCGCGCATGCGCTCGACGTACATGCTGCCCGGACCGCATACGCCCGAGGAAATCATCGCTTCGGTGGAGCGCGGGATTTATTGCGGCAACTTCGCCAACGGCCAGGTGCAAATCGGCGCGGGCGACTTCACGTTTTATGTCAAGAACGGCTGGCTGATCGAGAACGGCAAGCTCACGCGGCCGATCAAGGACGTCAACCTGATTGGCAACGGCCCCAAGGTGCTGGAGCAGATCGACATGGTCGGCAACGACCTGAAAATCGACGACGGCGGCTGGACTTGCGGCAAGGACGGCCAATCGGTGCCGGTATCGCAAGGGATGCCGACCACGCGCGTGCGCGCCATGACCGTTGGCGGGCGAGGTTGAAGATGCTGGATATCGCGGGAAAAGTGGTGGAACGCGCGCAGGTTCACGGCGCGCAGCAGGCAGCGGCGAGCGCGTATCAAGTGCGCGAAGTGTCCGTGCAGTGGCGCGATGGCGCGGTAGAAAAACTGACCGAAGCGACGACGCGCGGTGTGGGCGTGGAGCTGTACGTCGATGGCCGGTACGCGTCGGTGTCGACGAGCGACCTGCGGCCGGAAGCGCTGGACACGTTCCTGGCCGACGCGGTGGCGATGACGCGCGCGCTGGCGGAGGACCCGTTCCGCTCGCTGCCCGATCCGCACCTGTACACGGGGCAAGCAAGCGTCGATTTGCAGCTGGCCGACCCGCATTACGCCAACCTGACGGCCGTGCAGCGCCGCGATCTGGCGCAGCAGCTGGAAGTGGCGGCGCGCAACACGACGGACGGCGCGCGCATCCTGTCCGTGACCACGAGCGTGTCCGACAGCCAGAGCCAAGCGTGGCGCGTGCATTCTGACGGGTTCGCCGGCGAGAAGGCGGGCACAAGCTACTGGCTGGGCGCGGAAGTGAGCGTGCAGGATCCCGATGGCCGACGCCCGGAAGACGCGTGCTACGCCGGCGGGCGCTGGCGCGGCGACGTCCCGGATCCGCAAGGCATCGGCGAAGAAGCGACGCGGCGGACGCTCAGTCGGCTGGGATCGCAGAAGCCGGCGTCGGGACAGATGACGCTGCTCGTGGACGCGCGCGCGGCGGGCCGCATGGTGTCGTCGCTGCTGGGTGGCCTCTCGGCGTCGGGCTGGCAGCAGAAGCGGTCGTTCCTGGAGGGCAAGCTCGGCCAGGCGATCGGCAATAACCTGCTAGACATCACGGACGATCCGCTGGTGGTGCGCGGGCTGGGCTCGCGGCGTTTTGACGGCGAAGGGATGGCCTCGCACGCGATGCCGCTGTTCGCGGACGGCGTGATGCAGAACGGCTTCATCGACACGTATTACGGCAAGAAGCTGCAGATGGCGCCGACGACCGGCCGGATGTCCAACCTGCGCTGGCGGCTCGGCGACAAGGACCGCGCGGCGCTGCTGCAGGACGTCGGCGACGGCATCCTCGTCACCGGCTTCCTCGGCGGCAACGCCAACGGCACGACCGGCGACTTCTCATGGGGCATCCAGGGCTTCGCCATTCGCGGCGGCCAGGTCGCGGAGCCGATCGGCGAGGCCAACATCTCCGGCAACCACCTGACGCTCTGGCCATCGCTGCTGGCCGTGGGCGACGACCCGTACCGCTACTCCGCGCTCGGCACGCCGACCCTGGTGTTTGGCGGCGTCAACGTCGCGGGCAAGTAGCGGGAGATTGCGCGCGGCTAGTGGACTTCGGCCGCCGTCTTCATCGCCGCGAGGCCCGCTTCAAAATCCGGCCCGACCATCGCATCCATCATCAGGCCAAAAACCTTCTGCATCATCCCTTCCGACTCGCCCTCCATGCGCCAGAACACGGTCGTCTTGCCGCCGTTCTCGACAAAGGTAAAGCGTGAGTCGTTGGTGAACGGCCCCGGCTCGAGGAACTCCAGCTTGATGCGCAGTTCGCGGTTCGGCTCGGCGGCCAACATCGTCATGCGGCCCTTGCCAACATCCTTGTTGCCCTGCCATTCGTAGATCTGCCCCACGCCGGTCGTCGCGCCGGCGTAGGTCTTCTTCATCGCGAGGTCTTTCTTCTCCCACGGCGACCACTTGGGCCATTCGTGGAAATCCGCCACCAGCGGGTAGATCTTCGCCGCCGGCGCGCTCATCTCCGCGCTGCGCGAGATGGCGAAGTGACTCGGCCGCGTCGCGACGAAGATCATCAGGCCAAGAACGAGCACCCCGAGCACCAGCAGAATCTTTTGCCACAGCTTCATGATGCGCTCCCCCTTGATTTTCTGGCGATTGCGGCCGCGGCCCTACTGGTACAGCGACTCGATCTGCGTACCGTACTTCTCGCGAATCACCTTGCGCTTCATCTTCATCGTCGGCGTCAGTTCACCGCCGTCAATCGTGAATTCATTGGTGATAATCACCCAGCGCTTGATCGACTGCACTTGCGCGAGCTTGCCGTTGATCTGGTCGATTTCGCCTTGCAGGAAACGCCGGAACGTCTCGTCCTGCGCCGCCGACGTTACGTCGCGCGCGCTGGAGCCGATCTGCTGACAAATCGCCGGCACTTTCTCCGGATCGAGCGTCAGGAGCGCGCCCAGGTACTTGCGCGCATCGCCGACCACGCACGCCTGCGCGACGACTGGAATGCCCTTCAGCAGGCCTTCCAGCACCTGTGGCGCGATGTTTTCGCCGCCCGCGGTAATCAGCAGATCCTTCTTGCGGTCGGTGATTTGCAGCAGCCCGCGATCGTCAATCGTGCCGATGTCGCCCGAGTGCAGCCAGGCGTCGCCGTCGATCGCCTCCGCCGTCGCGTCCGGGTTCTTGAGGTAGCCCTTGAAGACGTTGCGGCCACGCAGGCAAATCTCGCCGTCGGGGAAGATCTTCACTTCCGTGCCCGGGAGCGCGTAGCCAGCCTTGCCGGTCGCCCACTTGTCGGGCGAGGAAATCGTGCCGGGACCGGTGCATTCGGACATGCCAAAGACTTCGTAAATCACGATGTCGAGCGACAGAAAGAACTCCAGCGTCGAACGCGAAATCGGCGCCGCGGACGTCACCTGGATGCGGCAACGGTCCAGACCGAGCGCCTGCTTGACCTTGGAAAACACCAGCTTGCCAGCCAGTCCGTAGAGCGCAGGAGTCGGTTCACCGCGCTGTTTCGCAAAGCCAGCCTGCAAGCCGACGCCGCGCGCCCACTTGGCGATCGCCTTCTTGATCGGCGAATTCTGCGCGCCCGCCGATTCCATCTTGGCCTGAATCTTCTCCCAGACGCGCGGCACGCCGAGGAAGTACGTCGGCCGCACTTCCTTCAGGTTCTCGCCGAGCTTGTCCAGGCTCTCCGCAAACCAGATGCACGCCGCGGCCGCCATCGGGCCATGGATCGCGGTGATTTGCTCGGCAACGTGGGAGAGCGGCAGGTAGCTGAGGCCGTCGTCGCCTGCATTGACGCCCAGCGACCGCAGGGTCGTGCGCGCGGTCCACGTCAGGTTGTCGTGGCTGATCATCACGGCCTTCGGGTTGCCCGTCGTGCCCGAGGTGTAGATCAGCGTGCAGACATCGTCCGGTCCCTGCGCGGCGATGCGCGCGTCCAGGTCAGCTTCCGCGACGTTGCCGCCGAGCTCCAGCAGCTTGTCCCAGGAGATGACGCGCGGATCGGTGTCGCTGCCGTACATCATCACGATGTGCTTGAGGCTGGGCATGTCCGCCCACGCTTCCTTGAACTTTGCGAGCTGCTTGGCGTCTTCCACGACGGCGATCGGCGACTCGGCATGGGCGACGATGTACGCGCACTGCTCCGGGCTGTTGGTCGTGTAGATGCCTGCCGGGATGCCGCCTGCGAGGATCGCGCCGATGTCGCTGAAGAACCACTGCGGGCAGTTGTAGCCGATGATTGCCACGCCCTGCTTGGGTTCCAGTCCGAGCGCCATGAAGCCGCGTCCGGCGAGCCGCGCGTGTTCCCGGTACTCTTTCCAGGTGTACGCTTGCCACATCCCGTCGCGTTTCACCTTGATCGCGGGCTGATCCGCGTAGGCGCGAACGGTGGCGTCCAGCACTTCATTGACTTTGAGCTTTGCGGCGTTGTCTGCGGTCATGGTCTCCCCTTCTTCTCCCGATAGGCCGCCTTGGTCTAACACGATGACCGCCAGCGAGCAACCCTGCGCCCGTCGCGTGAGCGTCACAACTCCGCTGCTTCCTTGACCCAATCGCCACCGCGGCACTACCCTGCTGACGCTGCCGACTGAGTGGCGGCGTTTGGCCTTCCCCATGCCACATCCCGGCGAAGCGTACGCAGTGCCGATCCTGCACGCGAGTGACTTTGGCAACAACATTGAGTGGTTCTACGCCCGGCACGCGCACCATCCGGTGATTGTCCGCGGCGCGCTGGCGGAGAGCCCAGGCGTCGCTGAGCTCGATCGCCCCGCCATCGAGAAGTTGCTCCACGGCTTTGACCTCTGGGCCTACGATTCGGCCACCTTGACCCGCGGCGAATACGTCAAGGCGGACGTGCTCTTTGCCGACATGGCAGCCGGGCAGGCGCGCTTCAACGTCGTGGATCACTCGATCCTGGAAACGCCGCTGGCCGATCGCTTCCATCCGCCGGCGTTCCTGCGCCACAACTGGTTTGCCGGCAGCCCGCACGACACCGACCGCTTCGTGGCGAGCGTCAACTGCTCCGTCCGCGACAGCTACTCGCCGATCCACGTCGACCCGTACGGGATGCAGGGCTGGATGTGCCTCCTGTTTGGCCGCAAGCGCTGGCGGCTCTACGCGCCGGAACAGATTCCGCTGCTCTACGACATGACTTCGCGGCGCTTCTTCCACCGCCGATTTGACGCGCCCGCGAAGTTCCCGCTGCTGGAGATGGCGGATTACTGGGAATGCGAGATTGCCGCTGGCGATTTGCTCTACTTCCCCGCCGGCTGGGCGCACGAGGTCGTGACCTTTGAGGAGAGCTTCGGCATCGGCGGCGCGATCGTCAACGATTTTCAAGTGATTGAAAGCACGCGCAGCTGGCTGTGGGAATACTCGCAGTCCGGGCCAGGCGATTTTGACTTTATCGAGTTTCTCGCGGCAGGCGCCGCAACCCGACCGCGCACGCCCGATTGCGCATCCCGCACGGCCGCCGCGATTCAACTCTTTGCTGATTGGCAAGCATTGCCCGCGGCGAGTCGCTATGGCGGCGCAGGCTGATAAGGACGACATGACGGACTTTGCAAAAATGGCGCAATCGCAGCGGACGCTGATGGTTCGCTTGGAACAGCTCCTGTTTCTCTTGCACCAGAAGGAGCTGGTCTATTGGCCGGACTGGGGCACGCTGCTGGGCGCAGAACGCCACCGGAACGTGATTCCGTGGGACTACGACGTCGACCTGTGCATGCCGGCGGCGGACTATCAGAAGCTCATTGGCATTTTTGAAGCGTCCGGCGGGCGGATCGGCGAGCTGGTGCTGCACAAGGACTACTACGAGGATCCCGAAGGCGCGTGCGCGATCCTGTTCGCTGACGTGCCGGATGGCTCGCTGGGCATCGATCTGGTCAGCTACAACCAAATCGACGCGACGCTGAAGAACGCGATGAGCGCCAAGCTGCAGGCGGATTATCCGGGCAACTACGACTTTCCGGTGGCGCAGGTCCTGCCGCTGCGGTGGGGCCATCTGCTGGGGCTGCCGGTGCTGTTGCCGCAGCAGTCGGTGGCGCGCCTGGACGGGCTGTTCGGCGACTGGCGGGCGTTTCCGGAGGGCGAACAGGCTTCAGCGCTGACGGAGCCGCCGTTCCGGGTGATTCCGGACGCAGACAGCGCCGACAAGACGACGGGACCGCGGATCGTCCGCGGCGGGCGGCCGTTGACGGGCAACGCCTGGGCGAATCCAGGCTACGTCACGGGCACGCGCATGGTGCGCTGGCTGGCGCAGGCGGACGCGCGCGCGCAGGGGTTGGCAGTGGCGGATCTGCAGGAGACCACGTTCACCGACCTGGTCTTCCGCAACGACCGCGCGCTGTGGGGCAAAGTCTGGATCGCCACGCTGTTTCCCGGCGATCGGCTGATGAGCGAAGTGGCCGGCCTGAGCGTGGAAGGCGGCTGCTTTGGCTCGGCGGACGGCGGCTAGTTTTTCACGCGCTTCGCCACAAGATTGGCCTCGCGACACGCGGCGTACGCGCGCACCACACGGCGCAAATCGCCAAACTTCTCCACCGGAACCAGTCCGGACGGCAGCGTCATTTCCCGCGTCCACGTCCAATCCTTGTCGGCGTGGCCCGCGTAGCACTTGGCCGTGAAGCCACCGGCTGTCACCGCAACGTCCGGCGGCGGCTCATGGACGGCAAAGCCCGGCGGCAACTCCACGGTCAACACTTCCTGCTCGTTCACCGGCATGTCGATGAGCGCCGGACCGCGACGCGGCGCCTCGGACGCAAACAGTTTGGCAAACCGGTCGCCGACGAGCGACAGCGACAGCAGCAACTGCTCGCCTGCGACGTTCGCCGCCTGCGGCACGTGGAATTGCAGCTTGCGCGTGCACTTCACCGCCTGCGCATCGCACTGCAGCAGCCCGAGCTTGTCCGCCTCCCCAACGGGCATCGCGCGCCCGCATGGCGTCCTCGGCATCCTTGCGGCGGTCGACGTCCGTCCACGTCCGCGTCTGCCGCAGCCGCACCATCGCCGCGGCGCCGGTGTGCGTCGTCTTCATCTCGACGTTCGCCAGTCCAGCCGCGTCGATCGCCATCCGCGTGCGGCTCGACGTGAGTCCGTCCATGCGCAGCGTTCCGGTCACCGGCAACACCTTGGCGATGGCTTCCGCGCCGCCATAGCGCGCCTTGGCCGTGAACGTCACCGCCGTCGCATCGCGCAGCCAGAACGGCAATTCGCCCGGCGCGCAGGCCTCGCAGCTCGGATCCAGCCAGCGCTCCGGACCTTTGACCGCCGGAACGTAGAGGATCAGGTGGTTCAGCCAGCTCGTCGACGGCTGCGCCGCGTCAAAGAAGTTCGTCCCCGTGCGCGTGACCGCCGCGAAATGCGCGTGGATGCCCGCCGCGTCGAGCGCCGCCCACAGCAACACCGTCTTCTCCGCCGCCGTCCCGTTCGTGCTCAGGATCGCCCCAGGCGCGCGCGGCGTGTCCCAGCCGTCAAAACTGGTCAGCCGCATGTTGTCGCGGATGCGCACAAACAGCCGGTCAATCACCGCGTCGCGCTCGCCGGTCAGATCCACTTTCAGCGCGTCCGGCGCGAGCTTGGGCTGGTCGATGTAGAGCCGCTGCGCCAGCTTGCCCAGCACCTCATTCCAGTCGCGCTCGTACGGAAAGACGTAGCCGTCAATCGGATAGGCCGTGATGCGCAGGATCCAGAACGGGTCGCGCAGGTGCGGGGGCGCCGTCCACTCCTCGTCCGGATTGGCGCGAATGTCGCGCGCGTCCAGCGCCAGGTGCTGGGTGTCACCCTCGCGCGTCTTGGTCCAGTCCGTCGCCAGCCGATACACCTTCGTCGCCGACGCGACAACGTCGGGCAGCCACACGTCCGCGTGATAGTGCCGCACCGGAATCGCCTCGGAAATCTCGTCCCGCCAGCCGCTCAGCGCGCTCTCCCAGTGCTTCACGGTGATGACTTCCAGGATGCTGCCGACGCTGACGTTGGGAAATCGGAAGATACGCGCCTTGAACGCCTTGTCGCCGCCGAGGCTCCCGTCCGTCTCCACGGTCTCGGCGGGCGTCACGTCGCGGATCGTCCCGTCCGGCAGGAGCGTCCGCGCCCGCAGCGAGAAATTCGCCTTGGGATCGTACGCGACGCGCATGTTGGCCAGGTCGATGCCCGCTTCCGCGCGAACCAGCACCGCCCGATGCCCGACGATTTCCAGCTGCGCGCGGTTGCGACCTTCCACGTACGTCGCCACGCGCTCGTGTTTTTCCAAGGCCACGGCCACGGCTTCACGGTCCGTTTCAGCGGCCGCTGCGGCGCGCAAACCCGCGGCGTCAAACCACGCTTCATCGATGTGCGCTGCGCACGCGGATGCGCTGCACGCGAGAACAAGGACCAGGGCACGCGCGTTCATGGCTTCTCCGTCGTCTGCAGCACGACGGCCGCGCTGTTCGCCTGGATCCACTCGCCTTGCGCCGCGCGCCACGCCGGCTGCTGAGCGACCGGGACCACCAGCGCGTGAATCGCCAGCTCGCGCTGCAGGATCAGCTTGTGGCCGTCCTGGCGCCACGTCACCTTGAACGCAAGGTTGCCGTCGGCATGCGTCACCGGCGGCGGCACCTGCACGACCTGCCACGTCGCCGGCAGCTCAAAAGTCACCTCCGCCCGCAGCGTGCGCCGCCGACCGAGCACGAACGGCTGTTTCCGCGTCGGCGCAATCAGCGGCAGCCAGCCGCCAAACGCCTTGACCGCGCGCAGCAAGAGGCGATGGGCGCCCGCCGCCTCCGTCAACGCCGGCAGCTTGCCGCGAATCGCAATCACCGCCGGCGCTGCCGCATCCGGATCCAGGGGCTGGAGATCCGCGTGCTCCAGCACCATCGGCGGCAGGAGAAGCCGCTCCGGCAGTTCCTTGTCGCGCTTGTCCGGCGGCAGCGCGATGAAGAGCGCGCGCAGGCCCCACGCGTTCGACCCGGTCGCCTCCAGCCGACCGTCCAGGTGCGGTTCGGGCGTCCAGCGCACGGTTGCGTGCCAATCGCTCTGGTTCACGGCCGCCAGCCGCGGCGGCACTTCCATCAAGTCGCTGCCCGTCGCGGAGATCGGCAGCAGGACCGTGCCGCTGTCGCCATCGGGCAGTTCGCCCACCGGCACATACCGCGCGGTCGGATCGACGACGACCGGCCCATCGGGCAGATCGACAACCAGAATCTCGTGGTTGCAGTTAGCCAGCGTCGGCGCGACGAATGGCCGCGCCACGCCATCGTGGGCGAAAATGATCGCCGGTCGACTCGGAATCCCAACGTGCTCCAGCAGCACCTGCAGCAGATTGGCCTTGTCCTTGCAGTCGCCGTTGCGCACGTCGTAGACCTGCGTGGCGGGATGCGGAATCCAGCCGCCCATGCCGATCTCAACCGCGCAGTAGCTCACCTCCCGTCGCACCCACGCTTCCAGGATCGCCAGTTTCTGCTGCGGCGAGGTCACGCCTTTCACCAGCGCATCCGCGTGCGCCGCCAGCGCCGGGCTCAACAGCCGCGACGGCGCCATCGACGCGTGCAGCCAGGCAGAGAGCGCTTTGTTGTCGGCGAAACTGCGCGTTTCAACGCCGTTTTCCCGCCACTTCAGCAGCCGCACGTGGATGAGCGGCACCAGCGCCCACAGCGGCGGCATGTTCGGCTCGTCCACCTGCGCGGGCACGTCCTCGCGCGTCCACGTGAGCACGCGCTCGTCGCCATCCTGCGTCGCCACGGGCTGCCACGGCAACCGCTGCTCGCCTTGCCAGACCGTGCACTCGACTTCCCAGTCCGCCGGATAGCGCACGACAAACACGTCGCGCTGTTTGGGCAACAGCCCCTGGAACGCGTGCCGGATCGGAAAGAGCTGCGGATGCAGTTCGCGCGACTCGGCGTGGTACTGCCACACGCTGCCCGGCGTCGCCGCTGCCGCATCAAGAACCCGCGCGCGGTCGGACTGAAACAGCACACTGCCGCCAAAACTCGGCAAGTCCGCGGCATCGCGCATCGGCAGCTGCGTCTTGGTGCCATCGGGCTTGACGACCTGCGCCTCCATCGCCAGCACTTCGGAGAAGCCGGCGTTGTAGTGTTCAATGTGGCGGATCTGCTGCTGCGCGGCGGTCGTGTACAGCCGCACGTTCTGGTCATACCGCTCGTCGGCGACAGGACCGCCATCGGGACCACCGAGATGGAAGCGGACTTCCGTCCGTTCGCTCAGCACAAAGCCCGGCGCGCCGTTGGCCTCTTCCGCGCCCGGCAACGTGGAGAACTGAATCGGCTGCCACCGACTCATACACGCCGTCAGCAATAGCGCGAACGCAAGCCCGACGCGGCGCAGCGCGCGCGTGGGGAGCACGGCATCAGGGCGAAGGCAGGACATGCGGCTCCGGGTATGCGCGAGAAGATGGAACGCCGCGGAGGATAGCGCACGGCGCGGGTTGCGGCTACGCTGGTGACGCGTTTAGGGAATCCGACGCAACAGGGAGGTCGCCGTGCTGCGTTGTGTCGAGAATCAACTGTGGGCAGCTGCGCTGCTCTTGTGCGCAGCGTGCGGCACGGCGACGACCGCCGCGACCGATGCGCAGGATGCGACGACCGCCGACGTCAGCTCGCCTTGCACCGACAACAACGGCGCGGCGGCGCTGGCCAGTTGCCTGACGCCAACGCAATCGGCGGCGTATTACGTCGCGCAGGGCAACAAGTACTTTGACGCGCTGGACCGCAGCGCGCCCGCTGAGAGCCAGCCGACGTACGCGGAACGCGTCGCGCGCTGGGAATGGCCGCCGTGGCTCAAGCTGACCGGCTACACGCGGACGCAGATGGAAGGGACGGACAAGCTGGTCAAGAGCCAAGCGCCCGCCATCGTCTCCCACCGCGATTGCCGCTCCTTTGCCGTCCAGCCGTTTTGCCGCTGCCGCGTTTCGTTTGACTACGACAACCAGGGCGGCGGCAAGGGCTGTCCCATCTACGAGGAATTCACCTTCAACGACGCGGGCGAGATGACCTTCATCGAAGCGTGGTCGGACCAGCCCGGCGCGCTGCCGATGGCTGACAAGGCGGACCTCTGGGGCGAAGGCGCGAGCGTCCACCGGCTGTCAGCGAAGATCCCGGGGCTCGGCACGCCGACTGGCCTAATCGACCCGGAAGGCGCGGCGATGGCGCAAGCGGCGAGCGCGGATCCGGAGATCGCGGATTTCCTCGCGCGGGCCAAGGATTTTTGGCCGGCGTGGCTGGACGAGAACAACAAAGCCGGGCCGGACTACTTCAAGATCGGCTGCGGCTGGTAAGGCGCGGTGCAGCCATGACCCGTCGCGTGGGACGCTTGTCGCTGGGTCGCCAAGTGCGCCCGCTGCGCGATCCGTCCGGCGACACACGGCTGGGAATTTTGCACGAGCCCTAACTCTCACTTCGTCTGGCACAGCAGCCGCACGTTGGCCTGCTTGCCCGCCATCGCCGCCGGGAAGGCGAAGACCACGTCAGCGATGCCGTCGTGCTGCAGGACAACCGGCACGTCCAGACCGTCAATCGCCGCGGCCGGGCAGTCAAAGCCGTTGGGCACGCGGTACGCCAAGTGGTACGCCCACGGCACGGTCGGCGAGCCAATCGCCACGGTCAGCGTCGTGCTCAGCGAATGCTGCGCCGCATCCCACACCATCGGCCCCAAATCCGCCGCGCCTTGCGTCACGTGCCGGCTGTCGCCAATCAACTGCGGGTGGGTTTCCAGCGGCCGCAGCGCCAGCACCTGACAATCGTGCGACGCCACTTTCACCTGGAACGCGCTGGTCTGCTCGCCGAGGTACGTCTCCGACCAGAATTCGTACGCCGCGCACGGCTTGTCGTCCGGGCAGTGCACCGTATACGTCCGCGTCGTGTTGTCCGGCAAGTCCGTGGGGATCGCCGTGCTGTGGTCGCGGTTCTTGCCCCAGTTGCACAGGCCGATGTTGGTCCAGACGCCCGCGGGCGCCACGATCTTCTGCTCAAAAATCTCCGGCTCGTCCTTGAGCAGCACGTCCAGGGGCCGCGCGCCGTCGGGCCAAATCGGCGTCAGCCGCCGCACCACGTCGATCCACGCCGGGTGCTGGGCCATGTCCGTGAGCTTGTCGCCAATCTTGACGATGCTCGACATCAGGCCGATCCACGTCGCGAACGCGCGGCTTTCGATGAACGCGACGGGCTTCTTGCTGGCGTCCGGCCAGGAGCGAAAGAAGATGAGATCATCGTGGTTTTGCCAGATGCGATTTTGGTAGAACCAGCGGCGAGCACCCGCGCGAATGGTTGGCAGGAACGCCCGCGGGACGCTCAGCATGTCGTCCGGAAGGCCTTCATCCCACTCCGGGCCATTGTCCGCCGTCAGCCGCATCGCCTCGACGCGCCCGGTGTTCAAGCCCATCGCGCCGATGCCGCACACGTACGTCTCGCCGCCCGTGTCCATGCCGTCGCGCAGCGCTTTCCACGCCTCGCGCCACGCTTCAATATGCGTCTTGCTCGGGTCGTACGTGTGCTCGCCGAGGATCGCCCAGTAGCTGAAATCGACCTTCAGCCACTGCCATCCCAGCGTGCGCAGGTCCGCGCCGAGCTGGTGCGACCACGCGTGCATCGCGGGATTGGACGTGTCCAGCGTGTGCTTGTCGCCGATGAGGAAGTCCGGCACGACCGGCACCTTGGGCTGCAGCCAGTCCGGATGGTCCTTCATGACCTGCGAATCGAGATCGACGAGGAACGGCGAGAACCACAGGCCCGGCCGGAAGCCCGCGGCGACGATCTGCTCCGCCAGCCACTTGCCGCCATGGGGAAACGTGTCCGTCCGGAACGTCCAATCGCCGTGGCTGACCTGCCAGCCGTCATCGACCTGAAAGAAGTTGGTGCCAAACGAGCCGAACTCGCGGCGGTAAATCTCCAGCGAGTCGAGGATCAGTTGCTCGGTGATGTCGCTGCCGTGGCCGCCCGTGCCGCCGCCGCCGGACCAGGAATTCCAGCCCGCCGGCGCCGGATGGCCCGGACCGCGCTTGGTCCACGGCACCACGTGATTCTGCGTCGCCACGTCGAGCGCGTACTGCTCCACGGACGCCAGCGGATCGGCGGGAAACGGCTCCAGCCACAGCAGCTCGGACGCCAGCGTCGCGCCCGGTTGCAGCGGCTTGCCGTCAAAAAGGTAGCGATTCTCCGCCGCGTACGTCGTGAACGGGCGCAGCCCCGTCGCATCCGGCTTGGCCGCCGGGTCCATGCCAATGCCCAGCGTGGGCATGCACAGGTCAAACGTCAGCCAGCCCGCCACGAGGCTGTGATCCAGGTGCGCCGGATCCGCGACGATGTGATTCCAGTTGCTCAAGGAAGCGCCGCGCAGGTCCAGCGGCAGGACGTCGGCCAACGTAGGCCGTTCGTCATCGCCGTGCGCCAGCATCACGGACGTGTCGAGCACGACCATCCGGCCATTCTCCAGCACGCGGATATCCTTGGGATCGCTGGCCAATTGCAGCGAAGCGCCGTCCGTCGTCAGCATGAGCAGCGGCGTCAGCTTGTCGATTGTCACGACATCGGTCCGCTCGTTCGTAACCGTCATGGCCGCCACGAGGTGCTGGGCATCGGACGGCGTCGTCAGCTTCAGCGTCAGCAGCAGGCCATCGGCGCGACACGTCAGCGTATCGACCGCCGGCATTGCGTGCTCACACGGACCGCGCATGGACAGCAGCTGTGCGCCTTTGGCATCGCGGTAGCTCACATCGGCCGTCGCGCCGAGGAACAGCGGCTTGCCCGACCGGAGCACGTCAAATGTCCCGGACTCCTTGTGCAGCACGACGCTGACCGGCGACGGCGTCCCCGCGCTCACGTCCTGCGCCACGTCGACCGCCGCGCTGTCGTCCGCCGCCACATCCGCCGCCATCGCGTCATCGGTCGACTGCGTCGCTGGCGTGCTACACGCCGTGAGCGCCAAGGCCACCACGCTGATTTGCCACATCTTCATGCCCTACTCCCCCACGCCTTTGAGCAGCACTTTCTTGGCGCCCTTGTGGTCAATGGTCCACTGATAGCCGGCCTTGGGCGTATTGGACTGCGTCGGCGGATGCGGCTGGTCGCCGCCGCGATCGACGTCGAGGTACACCGCCGGATCCGTGATGCCCGGAAGCAGCGTGTGCCAGCCCGCAGGCAGCGGCGGCGGCATCCAGTCAAACAGCCACTTCGCGTCCGCGACGGAAAGGTTCACGCAGCCGTGCGACTTCACGATGCCGAACTGGTCGTGCCAGAATGTGCCGTGCATCGCCTGGCCTTGGTAGAAGTGCATGACCCACGGCACTTCTTCAGCGACGTAATCGGCCCAGCCCGTGCCGCGCATCGTGCTGTGGACCGTCTTGGCAAAGATGCGAAACACGCCCTGCGTGGTCGGATGCGGATCGCGACCTGCCGACACCAACGTAGCGAAAACCGGCGTGTCGCCCTCATAGGCCACCAGCGTCTGCTCAGCGAGGTCAACGCGCATCCACTTGGCGTTGCGCGGAATGCCGGCGGGGCGCTTGTGCCCGTACGCGATGCGCACGAACTGCCGCGACACCGCGCCCGCTTTCACCAGCACGCGGCCCGCGCTCTCGCCCAGCACCGGCAGGCGGTCGTAGCGATGGACGGACTGCGGCGGCGCCGACTTGTCCGGCCCCCAAAGGCGCGTCGTGCGGCGGACAAACGCCAGCGGCAGCGTCGGCTTGAGCTCCCCGGTGAAAGGCGATGGGGTGAGCATTTCCAGGTCCCGCACCTGCATGTATCCACCGCTCGAACGCCTGAGCCAGCCCTTGGCCTGAAGCTCGGGATCCGGCACGAACGCCAGCAAGTACCTGACTTTTTCGCGTTTCTTGATCGCCGCATGATCTTCTGGCGCGACGAAGACCGGCGCCTTGGGCCGCGACACGCGGGCGTAGACAAACGTCGCGTCCGACCCATTGACCCGCGCATCCTCGGGCCTCTCCGTCCCCGGCCGCAGCGCACCAAGCGGCACAGCGCCACCGCCGTTGATGAGCGCCCATGGGTGCTTGCCGTCGGCGTCGCGGACAATCTTCTCCACTTGCACGAGGTCGCCGCGCCGCAGCGCGCCCGCCAGCTCCGACGGCACCTTGGGCTGGTGGCGGACGTAGACCAAGCCGGGCAGCACCCACGCCGCAAAAGGTGGCTCAGGAGTCGGGATCGCCGCGGGCGCTGCGGGCGGTGCGGCCAGAAGGAGAAGGAGGCTCAGGAGCGACGTCATGCAATTCCCGGCCGGCGTGGGCTGCACGCGAGGACACTCTACGGGGTGCGAAGGTGGACGGCAACCGTGCACGGAGATGTTGCATCGGTGTCAAATGGCGCGAGCGACTGGATCTGGACCGGCCGCGCGCTTGCCTCCACTCGCCGCTCCCGCTACAACGCCAGTCCCATGCTTTTGCGCGCCCTCAGCACCTTCGCCTGCCTCTTCCTCGCCACCGGCTGCTTTGGCTACGGCGATGTCGGCGCGCCGTGCACCAAGCGCACGGACTGCCGCGGCGAGCTCGCGTGCCAGGGCAACCAATGCAGCAACCCGGAAGGCTGCCGCACGCGGCGGGAATGCGTCGTCGACGGGCTGTGCACCGCGTGGGGCAAGAACTGCGTGGCGGAGACCGACCGCGACTGCGAATCTGCCAAGGCCTGCGCGGAACACGGCCTGTGCAGCGCCGCGCGCCTGACGTGCAAGGCCAAGGACGACGGCGACTGCAGCAAGTCGCTGGGCTGCCGCGACAACGGCGCGTGCCGCGCGGACATGGGGGCCTGCGCGTTTGGCGGCCACGCGACCGAAGCCAACGGCATGGTCCACTGCGGCAACCAATGCCTCGTCTACGGCCGGTGCAGCATCGACGGCGAAGGCCACTGCATCGCGGGCAAGGACGATTGCCCGCCCTCCTACGCCTGCAGCCATGAAGGCCTCTGCAGCCTGGACGAGAAAGACCACGCGTGCCATGCGCTCGCCGACACCGATTGCGCCAACGCCGCGGTCTGCAGGGAAGGCGGCGCGTGCCGGGCGTTGAACGGCGTATGCGTCAAAACCGGCGACATCTGGTGCAGCAACCAGCCGCAATGCTTGAACGAGGGCCTGTGCACGGAGGTCAAAGGCGTCTGCCGCGCCGTCTCCGAACGCGACTGCCAGGGCACGCCGCTGTGCCATCAATTCGGCCGCTGCACGGCGATCGGCGGGCAGTGCGTCGTCGGCGATCACCTCGACTGCGAGCGCTCCGTGGACTGCCGCATCGACGGCCGGTGCGCGTCGCGGGACGGCAAGTGCGTGGTCGGCCGCGACAGCGACTGCCAGAAATCGACGCACTGCAAGACGTGGGGCTTTTGCAGCGTCATCGGCGACCGGTGCCTGGCCAAGGCCAAGGCAGACTGCGTGAACAACGACTCGTGCGCCAAGGAAGGCCGGTGCACGCCGCGCAATGGCTGGTGCGTTGTCGCCAGCAGCGCCGATTGCCGCAAATCGGAGCCCTGCGAGAAAGAGGGCGCGTGCAGCGTGCGGGAGACGGTCGTGGACAAGCTCGGTCACGCGGTCAAGAGCGTGCTGGACCCGGACGTGCGGATGGACCTGAGCTGCGGCGCGATGAAGGACAAGGACTGCAAGAAGGCGCGCGCCTGCCTCGTGGACGACCGGTGCACCGCAGAAGGCGGCGTTTGCGTGGAAACGGCAAAGCGAGACCCGTCAGCGGGATTTTGAGGAGGCGAACATGAAGACAACGGACGCGAGCACGGGCCCGTCGGCATCGGAGCTCATTGCCAAACGCATCGCGGAACTCGGTGACTGGCGCGGGGAGACGCTCAGCCGGATGCGCAACCTGATCCTGGAAGTGGACCCGGACGTCGTCGAGGAATGGAAGTGGATGGGCACGCCGGTTTGGTCCCACGACGGGATCATCTGCACGGGCGAATCCTACAAGTCTGTCGTGAAGCTCACCTTCGCCAAGGGCGCGGCGCTGGACGACCCGGACCGGCTCTTCAACTCGAGTCTTGAGGGCAACGTGCGCCGCGCGATCGACATCCGCGCAGGCGAGACCATCGACGCGTCGGCGTTCAAGACGCTCGTCCTCCAAGCGATCGCGCTCAACAGTCTGGCCAAGACGAAGCGGTCCAAGAAAACGAAGTCCACCGACGGATCCGTGTGAAGTCGTCAAAACGACGCGGATTCCCGGGCTTGACGACGGCGCTGGAAGCGGCACACTGGCGCGCACGCGGCGGGGCAGATGCGCACGCGTGAAGTGAGATTGCCATGGTAAACGGTGCCCAGACCCTGTTGCGTACGCTGGTTGATGCCGGCGTCGACGTCTGCTTTACGAACCCCGGCACGTCGGAGATGCACTTCGTCGCCGCGCTGGACACGGTGCCGGAGATGCGCGCGGTGCTGGCGCTGTTTGAGGGCGTCGCGACGGGCGCCGCGGACGGCTATGCGCGGATGGCGGGCAAGCCGGCGGCGACGCTGTTGCACCTCGGCTGCGGGCTGGGCAATGGCCTCGCGAACCTCCACAACGCGCGCAAGGGCAAGGTGCCGGTGGTGAACATCGTCGGCGACCACGCGACTTACCACGTGCAATACGACGCGCAGTTGCAGTCGGACATCGAGACGGCGGCGCGCAATGTGTCGACTTGGGTGCGCACGACGCAGAAGACCGAGGATCTGGGGCGGGATGCCGCGGAAGCTATCGCGACGTCGATGGGGCCGCCGGGACAGGTGGCGACGCTGATCCTGCCAGCGGATGTCTCGTGGAGCGATGGCGGCGTCGTTGGGCAGTTGCCGCAGCTGCCGCCGCCGGAACGTGCGACGGACGCGGTCATTGACGCGATCGCGGAGGCGCTGAAACGCCCGGGCAAGACGGCGTTCCTGCTGGGTGGCCGGGCGCTGCGTGAACCGGCGCTCCTGGCGGCCGCGCGCATCGCCGCCCAGACAGGCACCCAGCTGTTTGCGGAGGTATTTCCGACCCGCATCGAACGCGGCGCGGGCTTGCCGCACGTCGAGCGGATCGCGTATCTCGCCGAGCTGGCCTCCGTGCAGCTGGCGGGCATCGAGCACCTCATCCTCGTGGACGCCAAGGCGCCAGTGTCGTTTTTCGCGTACCCGGGCAAGAAGAGCTACCTCGTCCCGGACGGCTGCACGGTGCACCCGCTCGCGAGCTACACGCAGGACGCCCAAGGCGGCCTGGACGCGCTGGTGCAGCGGCTCGGTGCCGAGCATGCGACGCCAGCGCTGCAAGCCGCGGAACGTCCGGATCGACCGAACGGCAAGCTGACGGCGGAGAAGGTCTGCAAGGCGATTGGCCACTTGCTGCCGGAGCGCGCGATCATCGTCGACGAGGCGCAGACGTCAGGCGTGATGCTGCCGACGAGCACGGCAGGCGCGCCCCGCCACGATCTGCTGGCCCTGACCGGCGGCGCGATTGGCTTGGGCCTGCCGCTCGCGGTGGGCGCAGCGGTGGCGTGTCCTGACCGGCCCGTGCTGGCGCTCGTTGGCGATGGCTCCGCGATGTACACCATCCAGGCGCTGTGGACGATGGCGCGCGAGCGGCTGAACGTGGTGACGGTGGTCTTCAGCAACCGGTCGTACGCGATCCTGAACGTGGAATTGCAGCGCGTGGGCGCGGGCGGCGCGGGTGCGGCGGCCAAGTCCCAATTGGACATCAGCAATCCGAACCTCGACTTCGTGTCGATGAGCCGGGGCATGGGCGTGCCCGCAACGCGCGCGACGACATGCGACGAGTTCGTTGCTGCGCTGGAGCAGGCATTCGCGAATCCGGGACCGCATCTGATCGAGGCGATTGTCCCCAACGCGCTGGGCGGCCTGAAGCTGCTGGCGCTGCCGTACGTGCTGCAGTCGCTGGGCAGCTTGCCGCAGCCGATCGCCGCGGGCTTGAAGCGCAAGATCGCGCCTTGACCGGACGCGCGGCCTAGGCGCCGTGCCGCAATCACCCGTCGTCTGATCGATTTGTTCCTGCACGAGCCCTTACGCCCGCGGCAAGACCTGTTCTGCCTGTCCCGTCACGCCGCTGACCGAGTAGATCGGGAACGGCATCGGGACTCTGTCCCCGCTGGGTGCGAATGACGGCTCGATGTCCACGTAGCCGCGCACGGCGTCGAACGTCGTTTGCGAAATCAGCACTTGACCGCCCAGGCTGCACGAGCCAACCCGTGCGGTGAGCTTGACCGCGCTGCCCAACGCGCCGTACTTCGCGCGCTGCGTCGAGCCGATGTTGCTGACGATGACGTCGCCACTGTGCAGGCCAACGCCCATCGCCATCGGCGGCACGCCCATCTCGGTATTTTGCGCATTCACTTGCGCCATCGCGCGCTGCATCGCGACCGAACACGCAACCGCGCGGCGGGCGTCATCCGGCCGTGCCACCGGCGCGCCAAAGAGTCCCATGATGCCGTCGGCCGTGAAGCCGTCGATCGTCCCGCCGTGGTCCAGCAGGATCTCAACCATCTTGTCCAGATACGCGTTCACCGCCGCATTCACTTTTTCCGGCGCCACGCCGCTGGCGGCGAGCGTGAAGCCGCGCAGGTCGGCCGTCATCATCGTGACGCGGTTGGTCTGTCCGCTGAGTTCCAGCAAATCCGGCACGGCCATCAGCGCTTCCATCGCCTCTTCCGAGAGGTGGCGGCCGACGGTCTCGCAGATGAACGCGTTGCGGAGCTCCAGCTTCTTTGTGTACGTCTGCAATTCCTTGTGCAGCAGGCGGATTTCCAGCAGGTTGTGCACCCGCATCAGCACTTCCGCCAAGTCGAATGGCTTGCTGATGAAGTCGCGCGCGCCCGACTGCAGCGCCCGCAGCAGGTGCCCCGGCTGGGCCGTAATCACGAGCACGGGCAGCCACGGGTCGGTGCCAAGCGCCTTCAGGCCCGCCATCACTTCAAAACCGTCCATCGCCGGCATGTGCAGGTCGAGCAGGATCAGGTCGTAGTGATTCTGCGCGTGCAGATCGCAGACCTCGCGGGGATCCAGCGTGCGGTCGATGGCGCTGTAGCCGTCGCGATAGAGGATGCCCTCAAGGAGCGCGATGTTGGCGTCCCGGTCGTCGACGATCAGGATGCGGGCGGCGTGGATCTCAGTTGCAGTAATCATCAAATCCCCTCAGGTACTTTTTGCGTGCCACTGTCGCTTGCAGCGCGCGACTGGCGGGCCATCTCGGCGGCGAATTCAAGGGCGTCGGTCAGCGTGCTCATGAACTCGGGCACGCGAATCGGCTTGGTCAGGTAGCGGAAGAAGCCCGCCTCGAGACCGCGCTCCACGTCACGCGGCAGCGCGTTGGCGCTCAACGCCACGACCGGGATGTGCCGGGTCGCCGGGTCTTCGCGCAGAATCCGCAGCGCTTCCATCCCGCTGATACCGGGCAGGTTGATGTCCATCAGGATGACTTCCGGCCGCGCCGCGCGCGCCAGCTCAATCCCGCGGATCGCCTCAATCGCCGTCAGCAACTTCATGTCTGACCGGCGCGCGATGAGCTGCTCGACCAGCTTCAGGTTCGCCGGATTGTCCTCGACGTAGAGCAGCGTGTGCACGCGCAGGCCCTCGGCGAACTCCATCGGCATCGCCGCTTCCGGCACGTTTTCCCGAATCGCCATGTGCGGCTCGAGGCACTCCGCAAACTCGATCCAGAACACGCTGCCGACGCCGACCGTGCTCGTCACGCCGATGGTGCCGCCCATCAACTCGACAAGCTGCTTGGACACCATGAGGCCGATGCCGGTTCCCTCTTCCGTGCCGTGCTCCTGGCCCAGACGGTTGAACGACTGGAAGAGCTGCGCAACTTTCTCGCCCGGCAAGCCCGCGCCCGTGTCCGTCACGCAAATCCGAACCGCACCCGTGGCCGTCATGTCGCATGCCACGTCGACCTTGCCATCGGTCACGTTGTACTTGATCGCGTTGGAGAGCAGATTGATGATGACTTGCTTGAGCCGCGTCCTGTCCACGAGCACGAAAACGGGCGCGACAAAATCCGGAAACGTCATCGTAATGCCGCGCCGAATCGCCTGGGGCTCGATCATCGTCTGGCACTCGTGCAGGACTGACGCGAGTGACACCGGCTCCGGCGAGAGCGAAATACGCCCGGATTCGATGACCGCGAGATCCAGGATCTCGTTGATGAGCTTGAGCAGGTACCAACCCGCGTGCAGGATCTGGTCGATGCTCGCGCGGGCAGCAGCAGACGGCGGCGGCGAGTCGGAATCCATGAGCTGCGCGAAGCCGAGAATGGCGTTGAG
>CAINLT010000547.1 GCA_903850505.1 uncultured Myxococcales bacterium
CCAACCGCTACGCTCAAGCATGCGCCCGCGATCAAATGGGCGAGTTCTCTGCGTTCCCGCTGAAGGAGGCTGGCCGGCTCAGTGCGCGGTTTGTGCGTCGCGATGGCGGGGCCATCAGTATGAACGAAATGTACGAGCTTTGCCGTGCCAAAAAACCGACCTCGAAGGTACGCCGCGATTCCACCGGTCTTGTCGTCATGACCCACAATGAACTTCGGATCGAAGCCGCTCAACGCTTCGCGGTCGAACACCGGGCGGCGAAGCAGGTGCGCGCGATCGGCCGGATCGAAGCCAATGGTCTCGGCGGCGGCTAGCACGAACACGCCTTTCTGGGATCGAGAGGCCGATTCGGCCGGCGGCACGTAGCAGACGACGCGACAACCGACGTCGAACAATGATTGACATAACTTTCGGTTGAAAACCGAGAGGCCGCCCTTCGTCGGCGTCCATTCAGTGGCCACAACTAAGACGTCGGGCTGGAATTCGACTTCCTGGAGATCCCCGTAGTCTTTGCCAATATCGAAGCTAGGCATGAGTGCCTCGCCTCAGGATCTCCACAAGTTCGGCCGGTGTCTTCGGCTTCCATTCACGCCGCGCCGCCACCGCCCGCATCTCCAATGCGCGGTCTTTCAGCCATGCCAATTCTTCACTCGTCTTCGCCAAGTTGGCGAGTAGGTCCGATGCCTCGAACGTCCCGACGGCAATGAACCGGTTCAGCAGGGTGTCGCGCAGCATCGCTGCCGACTCATCGGGGCTGACATAGCTGGCGCGCTTGCCGCGCCTTCGTTCCGAGAACGGGAAGAGGTCGATCAGCATCACGAGAACCTGGATGTCGCGCGCCGGCTCGACCTCCGTCGGCCACGCGCCGGTGAAGCCGCGCCCCTGGGCTACCTTGTGGAACACTTCGCGTGCAAAGTCCTCGTCGCCCTGCAGCACACCCCGCAGGCGCGGCCACGCCGCGGCGTGTGCACCGATCAGTACCTGGGCTGCGGCCATTCGACGCAGTTCGAAGGCTTCTGCACCTTTCAGTGCGCAACCACAGGCCCACTTGATCGCGTCTGCGTCGTCGTGCTGCAGCAAGAGGTCAAGTATCGGCGCCTTGGCCTGTGGATCGATGTCATCTCGGTCAAGGAATCCGAGAAAGAACTCGCGAAGCCGGTCATCCCAGCATTGGGCGACAATTCGCTGACGGAACACGAACTTGTGCTGCTCGCTTTCGATAAGTAGCAAGGTCTTGAGGGCTGCCAGCACTTCGTCAGGAGCATGCCGATACGCGACAGCGACAAGGCGCGCCTGAAGGTCGTGCTCTTCGGAGCCATCGACCGTCACACCGACGATGGCGGCAGCCCACTTTCGCCATAGTTTTGGCGCGATCGCATCAAACTGCGCAGGTGCCACCGTCTGCAAGAGACCGAAGGCGGCATAGCCGGCCGATGCCGGAAAGTAGATCGTTGATTTGCCGAGCCACTTCCTCACGGCCGGTTCGCCCTTTTCGAGGGACGACGCGGCAAGTTCAAGAAGTCGCGTCCTTGTCGACTCGGAGGCTTCCTGCCACCCCGGCATGGCAGTGACCATCGTATGCATCGGGTTGCCGTACTCGGTCGCGCTGGGCGTGAGACTCAGCTGCAGCCAGACCTGCCACCAACCGTTTTTTGGATCTTCCGTTGCCTTTTCGAGCCAGCGCAGCACGCGCGCGCTCGGTTCTTCCTTCAGCTGCCGCGCCTGCTGTGCTTCTTCGTGCTTCTTTCTCTCCTTCTCCCAATGCTCCCGGTCTTTGCGGCCCTCGATCTCGCGCTTCGCCATCTCCGCCTTGAATGTCGTCAGTTTTCCATGCAGCGTGGCATCTTGGGTCGTCCGCTCGTTCAACTCGATAACTTCATCGATCGCCCGGCCGGAGAACTGCACTGCAACCATGACGAGGGCGACCCACTGCGCGTGCGCAGCGGATGAAGGCGGCGGCCTGACCGCAAAGAGCCAGTCGATATCCCCGTCTCGAATCAGCTGTGGCTGGCCGAACCATAACCGCGACCATTCGGGCAGTGGTGCCGTATCCTTGCGCAGGAGCGCCAGAATCACGCTCCGGCGCGGTTCGTCGCTGACAAGGATCACCTCGTCTTCGTGCGGGTGGCGCTTGGTCCACGACGGCAGCGGGCGTGGCATTATCGACTCATGATGTTCCGCCCAGCCGATAGCCAACTCGCCAAGCCTCTGGGCAATGGCCGATTCCGCGACGTGGCCCCAGGCGCGCCGGACGATCGCGTCGACGAGATCGACCAAAGGTCCGTAGCCACGATGTTGGGGCGAAACCCGCTTCGCCCATTCCAAGCCGTCCGCGAGCATCTCCGGTTTGAGTTCGGCCTCCAGTCCATACAGAAACCCCTTGTATGCACCGAAAAGACTCTCGTTCCGGGGCGTCTTCAAGTAAACGTAGATCGCTTTGCCGGCTATGACGCCGGGCCAGAGCGCGCTCAGCGCGCACCCCTTCAACTCGTCATCCGCATCGATGTAGATGCCGAGCGCAAGCGGTTTGAGACGCTCATCGCCCATTCTCAGTCGCGCAATCGTCGCCGCCGCGCGGACCCGGAGGTTGAGGTTCACGTCGCCGTCGAGTGTCAGTGTGTACAGCGCCTCCTTCGCGCCGATGACCCTGCAGTCGCGCGCCACCTTGACCGCGATGAGGCGCGTCTCCACGGCTAACCGGCTGTCGAGCATCTTCTGCTGGGTCAGGCCAGTCAGCGCGTCGCAAGCCAAGACGTCGAGGTTGTCCAGATCGTTAGCTTGTCCAAATGCCAGCCGCTTATTCTGCACGGCATCCAGCAGCGCCTCGGCCACCTTGAGCTTGATGCCGTCGTCGCTGCGCACCACGTCGCTGCGCAGCAGGATGTCGGGGTCGGAGTTCAAGACCTCATGGAGGAACTCAGGGTCAACGCCGGCAAGCCATGCCGCGACCTCAGCCAACTGCGGGACGATGCGCTGGCGGTCGCCGCCGTCGACGAACAGAAGCGACCGAAGCGCTGCGCGGTTCGGGTATCGACTGGCGAGGAACTCCGCGTGGGTCCGGTGGGCGAACGCGAAGCGTGGCTCGTCCAGGAGGGGCTGGTCGAAGAGTGACATCTTGAAAGCATCAAGGAAGTTCGGACGCGACGCATCAATGCGGGCCGGCTGGTCCTCACGCCCACCTGTCAAGTCGTCGATAGCGAGATCGTCCGCCGTAGTCTCTGCCTCATGATCTGCAATGAAGCGTCGATTCGAGAAGACCAGAACTGCCGCAGCACGCGTGTCCAGAGCAAGAAACTGAAGGGCGGTATTCGCGTGTTGGCTGTCTCGCTCGTCGGCGCGGCGGTCGCTCGGCTCGGATGCAAGGGCTCGACAGCCTTTGTCGTACAAGTCGGTCAGGCTGGTCGGCACCCGCGCTGAATTGAAGCCGGCAACCAACAGCTTGAGCGTGACGGGGCGGCGCAACAAGTCGATGCCGCCTAGTTGCCGGACTCGATGGATTACGGATGCGGCGTCCACTCCGGAGTTCTGCAAGAACTCGCCGGCCTCCTCGTCGGAGAGCAAGGGCACGCGGACGGTGCAATAGCCGTGTTCCTTGAAGAGGATATCTTGCCACAGGCTCTTGATCTGCCGCGGCAAATCGGCCGTTCGGCAAGCGACACGGAGGCGGAGACGGTCCAACGAACTCCGATGGCGCTCGAGATGCGTGGTCAGCAGGTCCGTGACCCGTGGCGTACCGAGTCGGCACTCGTCCAGGCTGTCCAAGTACAGCGACAGTCTGGTGTTCCCCGCAGCCCACGACTGCCACCAGGGTGAAAGAAAGAGGTCTTTGACGAGCCGGCTCTCGTCGGCGTACTCGACCAGGTCGATCCCGATGACGCAATGCTGCGGATCCTTTGCGTGGCGTTGCTTCGCCTTTTCGTACTCGATGCGCACGCCGGTCGTCTTGCCGATGCCCGGCTCGCCGATGGCGACGACACAGCCGGTTTCGTCCAGCGATTCCCAAGACTCGATGGTCGCGGGCCTGTCAGTCTCGAACGTCTCGCTCCGCGGTTGTTTTGTCCAGGATCTGGCTACGTATGGCTTCTGGGCTGCGGGCAGGTCCGTCGGGGGCACTGCGCCGGGCACGTCGGGCGTGGCCGTGGGCGGCACAGGCCGCAACCGTCGCATGATTGCTTGAGCGACTTCCCTGGGCTTTCGCCTGCCAATCTCGTAGCGTCCATCGCCGGGGTAGATGCCAATGGCGCTCAAATCGCCCGGATCTTCGAAGCAGACGGGCATGATCCGATCACTGTCTGAGCCCATGATGATCTGCTTGATCGCCCGCCACTCCAACAGGCACCAGTCCTTGGTCACGTATTCTGGGCAAAAGAAGACGACGATAAGTTCAGATTGCTGCAGGTAGAGCGGGGGCAGGTAGGTGTCGAGGTTGGGGCGCGCGAACTCATGCTCGTGGTACTTGTCGTAGAGGACACGATCCTTGGTCAGCGCCTCTGCCAGTAGATCGGCCACCTGCTTGACGAACTTGCGCCGTTCACCTGGAAACGACAGGCTCACGGCGAACCG
>CAINLT010000548.1 GCA_903850505.1 uncultured Myxococcales bacterium
GATCCTGTGGCGGATCGTTCGGCTTGACCTTCAAGTAGACATCGCTGCAAAAGCCGCTTGACGTGATCACGCCGAGACCAGCGAGGTCGATGTCTTCGGCGATCCAGTACGGGATGTCTTGGCTGTCCGGGACATCGCCACCATCGGCATCCTGTGCGTCCGGGGCGTCTACGATGTCAGAAAGCGAATCGGTGCCGTCCAGCTCAATGTCCGACACGACCTCAGCGGCCGCAAAGTCACTCAGCCCGCCATCGGCGACCACGTCGCCGTCCTCGGTCACGCCAGCCCGCGGCGAACACGCTGCCGCGCCCAGGAGCGACAGGGCAAGGAGCAGCGGCGGAAGCGTGCGGGTCAATGGGCTTTTGCCCAGCGTCGTGTGTGGTTGAACTTCGTGCATCCCTGGCCTCGTGTGGGTATCGACACCGTGCGTTTCCGCGCAAATCATCGCAACTTGCCCCGTGAGCCGAGCATAGCGCTCGCGAGACGCCGACGCACGCGGACGCTGCGATGCGCGAGACCGCAGAGCCGCTGATTCCCGAGCGATGCGCGAGAGCGCAGAGCCGCCCATTCCCCAGCATCCACAGCGATGCGCGAAGCGCAGAGCCGCCCATTTCCCAACGTCCCCAGCGATGCGCGAGAGCGCAGAGCCGCCCATCCCCCAGCAAGCGCGAAGCCCAAGCCCCGTTCCCCAAAATCACCATTCCCAAGCGAGCACCCCGCGCGTAAGCGCGTCGGGTAAGCGCAGCTCGCCACGCCCAGCCGTGCCACCCACCCGGCGCCAAGCGGGGCCGAGCACTGCGCGCAGCGCAAGCGCAGGCCACCCACCGCCCAGCCAACCTCCCCACCAACCGCCCGGCCAGGAAGAGAGCGCGAGAGAAACCTGCGGTTTCTCTCGCATCCGGCGCGCCTGCGGCGCCGGCCCCGCAGCCCCCATCAAACCCTGCGCCGGACGCCCAGCCAAACCACCACGCCCGGCACCAGCCAGACCGCCAGCGTCCCCAGCACAAACGCATGACTCCGCACTTCCACGCCGCGGCCAATCAGCGGGCTCGCGGCGATGTACGCGACCGACTGCGCCGACGCCAGCAGCCCCGCCGTGGCCGAAACCGACGCGGAGGGCACGCGCGCGAGCGTATCCGCCGTGAAGAGGGCAAAGAGCGCGCCGCCACCGGCCATTGCGACGCCGGTCAGGAACACCGCCACGCCCGGCGCGTCGCCCAGCGGCACCGCCGCGCACGTGAGCGCGAGCGCCAGCGCGACGACGCCTGGCAGCAGCGGCACCGGCGGCTGGGACGGCGGCGCATGGCGGGCGCGGCGGGCTTGCCATGCGCCAAAACCGATCGAACCGATGTCGTACAACACCGGCGGTAGCCACAGCAGACCACCCAGCGCCTGCTGGGGCAGGTGGAAAGTTGCGACGAGGTACTTGGGCGACCAGTTCAGCGCGTAGGACATCATCGGCGCGACGGCGAGCGTGGCGAAGATGCCGCGCAGCACCGCGGGCTGGCGGATGAGCGCGCGCAGGGGCAGCGCGGGCGCAGGAGCGGCTTCCTGCGGCGGATGGTCGAGCACGGCGCGGGCGGCCGGCGTGCGCGTCGCCCACAGCCACAGCGGCAGCCACGCGAGTCCGACAGCCGCGACGCCCAGGAAGGCAAAGCGAAAACCAAAGCGATGCTCCAGCGCGGCCGCAACCGGCGGCACGACCATCGCGCCGAGCGACGAACCCACGTACAGCACGCCAAAGCCGCGCGGCCGATCCTGCGGCGACAAGGCGCGGTGCACCGTCTGCGAAGCGCCCGGGAACGACGGCGCTTCAGCCATGCCCAGCAACACGCGCAGGCCCAAGAGCGCCCACAGGCCCGCGCCTGGCCCGGGCAGGAACACGTGCGCGGCGGCGATTGTCGACCAGAGGAGCACGGCGATTGGCAGGCCGCGGCGCGCACCCACGCGATCCAACCAGCGCCCCGCGAGCGGCGCACCGACGAGATACGCCAGCGAAAACGCCGAGAGCAGCCAACCGTACGCGGTCTCCGAGATCTGCAGTTCGCGCGTCACCGTCGGCGACAGCACGGCCAGCGCCTGGCGATCGGCGTACGAGACGGCCATCGTCAGCGTCGCGCAGATCGCGAGCAGCCACGATTGGGATCGGGTCAGCGGTGGCATGAGAGGCGCGCGGGGCTAGGCGAAGCGGCGGCGAAGCACCAGCGCGAACGCCAGCACGAGGCCCACGAGACCGCTGATGCCGCCGACCGGCGTGGCCTGGCAACTCGTCGACGACGTCGTCGCGCCCGCGGCAGTGCCGGGATTGGCCGTCACATCACCGCCCAGCGAACCGGCATCCGCGCCGCCCGTCACCTGCGCGACGACCTTGTACGGGTCCCAATCCACCTGCGGCAGCGACTTCTTGAAGTCGTCCGTCAGCGACGGCGTGCCGATCTTGGCGTTGTTCAGCTCCGCATCCACAAGGTCCGCGGTGCCCAGCGGCTGGATGTCATACGGCGCGCCGCTCTCGTCCAAAACCTGCACTTCCTTCGCCGGCTGACCGCCCGCCGACACGATCGGCAGCGAGCTGTTGGTCGGACTCGTCGCGCTGCCCGGGTAGTAGCAGTTCTGGTAGTCCGGCTTCGGCACGTCCACCGTCAGCTTGTGGCCATCGGCGAACGTCAATTGCACCTTGCTCGCCGTCGTCATCGTGCCTTCGCAAATCGGCAGCGCCACCGCGGTGTGCATCCGATCCACGGTCGGCAGGTCGCCGTTGTAGGCAAAAATCGGGTCCTTGGTCATCTCTTCCGGGGACATCGTCGTGTATAGCCGCGTCAGGTAGCGGCCATCGGCGTAGAACTGCGCCTGCACGTCCTTCATCGGCTTGACGACCAACGCTTCCAGCTCCGCGGCGAACGCCTTGGCGTCAAACGGCTGCTTCTTGACCGCCGCGACGTACGCATCGCACGGCGCGTAATTGCCCCCGTTCTGGATGCAATTGTAGAACTCGGAGTCCGCCACAGCCTTGAACGCGTCCGGCTTGGGAATGTACTTCTTGAAGAGGTTGCGCACCGTCGTCGTGCCCGAGAAGCCCTGGCTCAGCATCGCCTGCATGAACGCCGTCGCGTCGGTCATCGTCGCCAGCTTGGCGGTGTCCCAGCCCGGATTGGCAAAGGCGACGTTGGCGGTCTTCAGCGCGGTCGTCGGCTGCGCGTATTCCGTCGTGAACGCGTGACCGGAGCCCTGATCGACCGCCTTGGACACGACCGTCTTGTAGTTGTTGCCGTACTGCAGCCAGTCGACCACGGCTTCATTGACGATCACGTGGAGGAAGTTCTTGGGAATCGCGCGCTTGGCCGCCAGCACCCATGCCACGATGGGCATGTCCGGCTGGGACGCAATCTGCGTGAGGCGAATCGGCAGGCACGGACCCGGTTCGGCGATCTTCACGACGATCGGCACCAGATCACCCGCGCCCTTGTCCTTTTGCAGCCGCAGCGCCAGGAACACGTTGCCCTGCTTGGCGTACGCGTCCAGGAGCGACTCCGTCGCCGCGGGTTGCACGTACTGGTTGGCGTTCAGCCAATCGCGGACGTCCTTGCCGGTCGCGCCTTGAATCACGACGGCCGCATACGGACCGACGTTCTCCTGCAGGAGCACGGTCACGCCATTGCCGCCGGTGCCACCGGGCGTACCGCCGCCGCCGCTTGCGTCTTCCGCATAGCAGCCGCCGTTCAAGTAGCAGTTCTGCGGCGCGTTCGGGTCCAACTTGTACTGGAAAATCGGCGACGTGGCTTGCTCAAGGATCGTGAAGATCGAGTCCGAGCCAACGTTCAGGTACGTACCGTCGGCATTTTGCGCCGGCGCTTTGGCCAGCGGCAGAACCCACGAGAATTGGTCGTCATTGCCGGTGTAGCTGATCTGGATGTGCAGCGTCACCGCGGCGTCGTCGACCACGTAAAGGATGCGCTCGGCGCTCTGGTCGACGGGCTGCTGGAAGCAGAAGAAACCGCCGCAGGCCCAAGCGGGCATGGCGACGAACAGCGCTGTCAAGGTCAAGCAGGCGGTCACAAGGCGACGAATCATGAGGTTCTCCAAGAGGCAAGCCGCGAGCAATGTAGCATTATTCGCCAGCTTGTGAAGGGTGAGGCTACTGCGTCCCGTGATCGTCGCAATGGCCGTCGTGCGGATGGTGCAGATGGCCGTCGACGAGGTAGTCGAAATGGTCGCCGTGCGTGACCGATTCATGGCCGCAATCCGGGCCATGCTCATGGGCTTGGTGCTCCAGCAGGGCGTGGGCGCGGTGCGCCTGCCACGCCAGCGCGCGCTCACCCACCACGCGCGCCACACGCACGACTGCCACAAGCAGCGCGGCAATGAGCGTCTGCGCGGCACCTACGGGCAGGGACGCCGCAAACGCCAGCCAGTAACCGCCCAGTCCCGCCGCCGCGCCAAACAGCGCCGAAAGCACCAGCGCCTGCTGGGGATTTTGCGCCAGATCCAGCGCGGCGAGCGCGGGCAGGACCATGAACGCAAACACCGGCAGCGCGCCGAGTAGCCGTGTTGACACCGAGACCGCCGTGGCGAGCGAGAGGACGAGCACGAAATCGAGGAACCGCACCGGCAGACGCTGCACGCGGGCGCCGTCGCGGTCCAGCGAAACGTGCAGCAGGCCGCGGTGCAACCACAGCTGCACCAACCCGAGCACCAGCGCGAGCCACGCGATGATCTGGAAGTCCTCGGGCAGGACGGCGACGCCGGAGCCGAACAGCAGCGACTCGATGTCCTGCAGCTCCTGGACAATCTTGGTGCCAATCGCCAGCGTGCCCGCCGCGCCGACGAGGTAGATCGCGCCGAGGAGGCCATCGCGCCGACCGGAACGCACGGGAATGCCCGCCAGCGCGGTCGCGAGCAGCGTGCCGCCCAGCGCGCCGAGCGTCGGAGTCGCCAGCCACGGCGGCGCACCTTGCACTTGCGCCCAGAACGCTGCGGCAACGCCCAGGCTTGCGGCCTGGGAAAGCGCGGCGGAGAGGAACACCATGCGGCGGATGAGCACGTAGACGCCGAGCGCGCCGAGGATGGCGCCCGCGAACGTGCCGGCAAGCGCGGCGTCGCGGAAGAGTTCCCAGGAGGCCCAGAAGCTTGTCGTGTCAGTCATGGCGGCCTCCGCGATCCAGCACTTGGCCATAGCGCTCGAGGAACGCCGGGTGCCGCAGCACGGTCTCCCGATCGCCGACAAGCGCGAGCTGCTCGTCCTTGTCCAGCAGCAGGAAGTGCGTCGCATAGCGCGCCAGCAGCGCCAGATGGTGGCTGATGACGACCACGCCCAGGTGGCGCTCCGCCCGCAGCCGCTCCAGCACCGTGAAGATGCCCGCCTCCGCGTGCACATCCA
>CAINLT010000549.1 GCA_903850505.1 uncultured Myxococcales bacterium
GCGTTTCTTTGGCGCGGCGCGCAACATCGAAGAGGGTGGCTCGCTCACCATCATCGGCACGGCGCTCATCGACACCGGCAGCCGCATGGATGAAGTCATCTTTGAAGAGTTCAAGGGCACCGGCAACTGCGAAATCCACTTGGACCGCAAGCTGATGGAGAAGCGCATTTTCCCGTGCCTCGACATCAACAAGTCCGGAACGCGCAAAGAAGATCTGCTGTTTGACGAGCGCACGCTGAGCCGCGTGTGGTTGCTCCGGCAGCTGCTGCATCCGCTCAACGTCATCGACTCGATGGAATTCTTGCTCGACAAGATTCGCAAGTACGAGACGAACCAGCAGTTCCTGGACGGGATGAACCAGTAAGATGGCGCGCGTCGTCGTTACCGGCGGGGCGGGCTTCATCGGCTCGAACCTCGCGCATGCGCTGCTGGAGCGCGGCGACTCCGTCGTCGTGCTGGACAATTTCCTGACTGGCCGCCGGCAGAATCTCGCCGACATCGCCGGGCAGATTGAATTGGTGGAAGGCGATATCCGCGACCGTGCGACGCTCGACAGGGCGTTCGCCGGCGCGGATTTCGTGCTCCATCAGGCAGCGCTGCCGTCCGTCGTCCGGTCCGTGGAAGATCCGGAGGCGTCGCACGACGTCAACATCAACGGCATGTTGCAGGTACTTCAAGCGGCGCGGCGGCACGACATCAAGCGCTTGGTGTTCGCGGCGTCGTCGTCGGCGTACGGTGAAACGCCGACGCTGCCCAAAGTGGAAACCATGGCGCCTGACCCGATTTCGCCCTACGGCGTGGGCAAGCTGCTGGGTGAGCAATACTGCAAAGTCTGGACGCGGGTCTACGGCCTCGAGTGCGTGGCGCTGCGGTATTTCAACGTGTTTGGCCCGCGGCAGTCGCCGCAGAGCGATTACGCGGCGGTGATTCCCAAGTTCATTACGCTGATGCAAAAAGGCGAGGCGCCGGTCATTTTTGGCGACGGCAAGCAGACGCGAGACTTCTGCTTCATCGCCAACGTCGTCGAGGCCAACTTGAAGGCGCTGACTGCCCCGAATGCGCCGGGCAAGGTGTACAACGTCGCGTGTGGCGCGCACTACTCGCTGCTGGACGTTGTCACGGCGATCAACGTGGAGCTGGGCACGCAGTTGGTGGCGACCCACGGGCCGAATCGGCGCGGGGACATCCACGACAGCTATGCCGACATCACCGCCGCCAAGCGCGACCTCGGCTACACGGCAGCGATCGGTTTTCAGGAAGGCCTGGGCCGGGCGATCGCTTGGTACGCGCAAAACCCCAACGGCTGAACACGCGCCGCGCCCCTGATGGGCTGACGCGGCTCTGGACGCCAGTCGGTGCCTGACGTCCAGAGGGTCGCGCCTGAGCGGCCGTTGTGTGACATTTTGCCGGAGGCCGCGGCAAAACCCGCCGGGAAGCGAAAACCAAGCATTCCCACCCTCGACGGGCGGGGCCTGCCTGGGACTAGCGACCGCGGAAGTGCCCCATCCGCTCCGCGAAGCCCTGCACCAGACCCGCGCGCTGGTCCGGGCGCAGCGCCGCGTGCACGTCCCGCGCCGCCTGGATGAACTGATCGCCCATCGCCTGCCGATCGGCATCGTGGCGCGCGACCAGCCGTTGCAGCGCCGCCGGGTCGATCTTCGGCTGCGCGAGGAGGCCCAGCGCTTCGTCGAACAGCGCCTGACGCGTCGCTGTCTGGCCTTCAAACGCCTTCATCACACGCTCAGCGGTCGCGCGAATCGTCGCCTTCTGCTTGTCGTCAGCCTTCACGCGGTCGAGCATCTGCTCCATCCGGCCAAGCATCATCCGCTTGCCCATCGCCGCGCCAAAACCGCCGCCGCGCTGCTCTGGACGGAAATCCTTCAGCGCCGCCACGAGCTTCTGGCGCTGCGTCGCGTCCAGCTGCCCGTGAATCTTCAGCACGCCGGCAAGCACCACCTGCTGGACTTCCGCGTGCTTGCCCTGAAACCGCTGGCGCAGGTCGGCCAGCGCTTTTTCGTCAATCGTGTCACCGGCAAAGAGCTTCAGCGCGGCGTCCATCTCGCCTTTGCCAGACGCGTGGGTGCGATCCATCGCCGCCAACGCCTCGTCACGCGCCGCGTGGGCCACGGTCTTTTGCGCGTCGGTCGCGCCGATCTCGGCAAGCAGGCCGTCCAGCCAGACGCCCGCGTGCTCGTGCATCATGTGGCCTTCCGGACCACCGGGACCACCTTCACCGCGCGGCGGATGCGCGAGCGCGACGCCACCCACGAGGCAGGCGCTGCATGCCGCCGTGGCCACCGCCATGCGCCGCCTGCCGTGACGGCGAACCGGATGATCGCCGTGGGCATGGAGCCGGAAAAACGCCAGACGCTTGAGGAAACGGAACATACGACCTCCACGGCAGCGCTGCACTGGCTACCGGTCTACAAGATGGGACGCCGGTGTAAACGGCGTTTGCGGCGCGTGAGAAGAAGCGTGAAGAACACGGGCTAGCTCGCCGGCAGCACGAGTTCAAAGCGCGCGCCGCCGCCGTGGCTGCCACGCGCGAGCTCGATGCGCCCACGGTGCGCCAGCGCGACCTCCCGCACCAACGCCAAGCCGATGCCGGTGCCGCGCTCCTTGGTCGTAGTGAACGGCTGAAAGATGGCCTCGCGCTGCGCATCCGCCACGCCCGCGCCGCCATCCTCGACGGCCAGCACCGCCCACAGGCCGTCGTCGTCGCGCCGCTCCAGCACTTCCAGCCACAGCGGACCGCCATTGGGCATCGCCTCCCACGCGTTGCGCACGAGGTTCCACATCGCTTGCCGCAGTTGGTCGGGATCGCCATCGACCTTCACGCCCGGCCGCGCCGCAACCGTCGATCGCACGCCGCGCCGCTCCAAGTCGCCGCGCACAAACTCCTGAAAATTCCGCACCAGCTCCGCCAGATCGAGATCCGCGCGCTGCGCCGGCGCCGGCCGCGCGCGGTCCAAATAGCCTTCCGTAATCACCCGCAGCCGCTCCACTTCGCTGCCAATTGCGGCGATCAGTTGCTGCGCCTCGGACTGGTTCACAGGCCCTTCCTGCGACAGCTCCTCGTTGAGCATTTCTGCGTTCAGGCCGATCGACGACAGCGGATTGCGTACTTCATGGGCCATCTGCGCCGCCAGTTGCCCCAGCGCCGCGAGCCGCTCCGCGCGCCCCAAGTCCTCGCGCTGACTGGAGAGCTCCGCTTCCCGCTGCGCCAGCGCGTCCGCCATCCGGTTCCATTCCTCCGCCGCCGTGCGAATTTCGCTCGCACCCGCCGTCGCGGCGCGCACCGTTCGATCGCCAGCAGCAAAACGCCGCACGACGTCGGTCAGCGCCGTCATCGGCCGCAAGGACGCCAGCATCGCCAGCAGCATCGCCACGGCGACGGCCAGCGCCAGCGCCGAGGTCGTCGCCACGAGGACGCTCAGGTTGGCCTCCGAGTGCGCCGCTTCATCAAAGCGCGCGCCCAGCGCCGCCTCAAAATCGCGGCGCGCCAGATCCAGATCGCCTTGCACATGGCGAATCATCCGGCGGATCTCCACGACCAGCCGCGCGGCATCGTCACTGCGCCGTTCCGCCACCGCGCGCTGCAGGGACGCCACAAGCGCATCAAACGCCGCAGGATCGTTGACCACCTGCGCCAGCGCCGGCACCGCGCTCTTCAACTCCGGGTCCAGCCGCATGCGGTCGCGCGCGTCGGTCGCCATGCGCAGGGCGTTGAGCCGCTTGTCCAGCGCGGGCAACGGCAGGTCGGTCTGCATCACCAGGCGCGCAAGCCGCGGCGCGTAGCTGAAATCGCGCAGCGTGCGCGTGTGCGCGAGCACCTGCTCCACGCGACCAAAAGGCCGGGCGTTGGGGATGAAGCGCACGACCCAATCGAGGTCGTGCGGGGCAGCGCGCTGCAGCGCTTCATCAAAACCGTGAAGCTCCGCCGCGTCCTGCCGCAGTTCGTCCAGCAGCGGCAAGGCGCGTTCGCGCAGGAAGCCGAGCTCATGGCGCAGCCCGGTCACCGCGGCCACGGCATAGAACGAGGAAGCGCCCGTCGCCGCCACGACGACGGCAAAAGCCAAGAAGATCCGCGTCGACAGCGACATGCGAAGCGTGGACGGCGGTTTTGGCGGCGGCAGTGTCATCCCGGCCAGAGGATCGCGGGGAATCGTCTAGTGCGCAACCGTCTCGGCGACTTCCTCAAAAATCCCCAGATAATCACGGGTGTAGCCAGCCGGCTCGACGAGGAAGCTCGCGCTGTCCTTCAAACGCAGCGCTTGGCGCAGCACCTGATCGGCGTGCTCCACCGGGATCAGCTCGATCGCGTCGCGCACGTCCTGCGGAATGTCTTCCACGTCGCGCTCGTTTTCCTTGGGGAACAGCACGCGTTTGATGCCCGCGCGATGCGCCGCGATCACCTTCTCCTTGAGCCCGCCGATCGGCAGCACGCGACCACGCAGCGTGATCTCGCCCGTCATCGCGACGTCGTGGCGCACCGGCAATTGCGTCAACGCCGACACCAGCGCCGTCGTGATCGCGATGCCCGCCGACGGACCGTCCTTGGGAATCGCGCCTTCCGGGAAGTGCACGTGCAGGTCCACCTTCTGGTAGAACTCCTTGCCCAGCCCCAGTTGATGCGCGCGGCTCCGCACGTAGCTCATCGCCGCTTCCACGGACTCCTTCATCACGTCGCCGAGCTTGCCGGTCAGCGTCATGCGGCCTTTGCCGGGCACCAGCGCGACTTCCACGAGCAGCAAGTCGCCGCCCACGCTCGTCACCGCCAGACCATTGGTCACGCCGATGCGATCCGCGCCCTCCGACGCCGTATTGCGAAACCGCTCCACACCCAGCAGGCGCTTCACTTCGGCCGCGTCGATCAGCCAGGATTTCTTCTCGTCCTTCGCCTTCAAGTGCTCCGTCGCGACCTTGCGACACACTGCGCCGATCTGCCGCTCCAGGTTGCGCACGCCCGCTTCCCGCGTGTAGCCCGCAATCAGCGTCGCCAGGCCCTCGTCGGTGAACTGCACGTCCAGATCCTTCAGGCCATTTTCCGCCAACTGCCGCGGCACCAGGTACTTGCGACCAATCTGCCGTTTATCCTGCTCCGTGTAGCCGCCCAGTTCAATGATCTCCAGGCGATCCTGGAGCGCCCACGGAATCGCGCCGAGGTTGTTCGCCGTCGTGATGAACAGCACCTTGGACAGGTCGTAATCGAGGTCGATGTAGTGATCGACGAAGCTGTCATTCTGCTCCGGATCCAGCACTTCCAGCAGCGCTGCGGACGGATCGCCGCGAAAATCCATCGACATCTTGTCGATTTCGTCCAGCAAAATGACTGGATTGGACGTGCCCGCCCGCTTGAGCGAGTGGATGATCTTGCCCGGCAACGCGCCGACGTACGTGCGCCGGTGACCGCGGATCTCCGCTTCATCGCGCACGCCGCCAAGGCTCAGCCGCACAAATTGCCGGCCAATGGCGCGCGCCACCGACTTGGCCAACGACGTCTTGCCCACGCCCGGCGGCCCCACGAGGCACAGCACCGGACCGCGGCCCACTTCTCCGCGCAGTTGCTGCACCGCGAGGTACTCGAGGATGCGCTGCTTGGGCTTGTCGAGGCCGTAGTGATCGCTGTCGAGGATGTCGCTCGCCTCGGCCACATCCAGCTTGTCTTCCGAGTTGTGCAGCCACGGCAAGGACAACACCCAGTCGATGTACGTGCGCACCACGCCGGCTTCCGCCGACATCGGGTTCATCGCCCGCAGCTTCTTGAACTCGCGGTCAAGCTTCTGCTTGGCCTCCTCGGGCAGCTCTTTCTCGTCGATCTGGTGGCCCAGTTCTTCCAGCTCGTTCTTGAATTCGTCGGCTTCACCCGCGTCCGCGTTCTGCGCGCCATCGCCCGGCGGCGGGGTCTGGCCCGATCGCGCGCCCGCACCGGTCGCCGGACGCTTGCGAATCCGGCTCTCCGCCGCCAGCGTCTCTGTCTCGGCGCGGATCAGCTCCACGAGCCGCTTCAGCCGGGCAATCGGCGGCGCCAAAGTCAGGAGTTCCTGTCGCTCGGCAATCTTGAAGCCGACGTGCGCGGCCATGGTATCGGCCAGTTGGCCTGGCTCCTCGATCTGCGCGACGCTGGCCAGCACCTCCGGCGGCACACGGCGGCTGACTTTCAGGTACGCCTCAAACGCCTGGCGCGCTTCCACACGCAGGGACTCCAGATCGTCGCTGTCCGGCGCCGTTTCATCGCCCGCGTCGAGGATCTCGACCTCCGCGCTCAGGTACGGCGACTGTTCCACGAAACGCACGATGCGCGCACGGCGACGGCCTTCCACGAGCACTTTTACCGTGCCATCGGGCAGGCGCAGGATCTGGCCGACCGTGGCCACGCAACCGACGTCGAACATGTCCGGCGCGGCGGGATCGTTGGTGCGGGCATTGACCTGCGCGACGACGAGAATGTCCTTGGCCGGACGGTCAAAAGCCGCTTCGAGCGCGGCGACGGAGCGCTCGCGGCCCACGAACAGCGGCACGGCCATGTGCGGAAAAACCACGACATCGCGCAGCGGCAGGACCGGAAGGAGCAGGATCTGGGGATCAGCGGGCATAGACAACTCATGGCGCGGAGGTTGAGGACGCGCCCTCACAGCAAAGGTGATGCCGCGGGGCTTGTCAAACTTTGCCGCTGTAGGTGCGCACCGGGACTGGCGCGGGGCTGTCAACCGCCACGTCAGGGCAACTTGAGTTCCAGCGGCAACTCCGCGGCGAGCCACTGGGCATACAGCTCGGCACCCTGCGGCGAAAGGTGAATGTTGTCGCCCGGCAGGAACAGCGATGCCTCCGCCGCCGCATTCGCGTCAAAAAGCGGCTGGCTGTCGAGCACCGGAACGTGCAGCGCGGCAAAGATCGTCCGGAAGATCGCCGCTTCAGCCGCCGCGTCGTGGCGAACGCGCTGCCGGACGGGCATGAGCGCCACGACGAACCCGATGTGCTTGTCGCGCAGGCGCTGCTGCGTCGCTTGGGCGATTTGGCCATAGCGGCGCGGCGCATTGCCCGGGGTCGCGGGCGCCAGCAGGCCGCGCGACGCATCGTGCACGCCCGCAAGCCAGCGCGCCAGCCAGGACCAATGGGCGGCGCGGGCCAGCGGCAACGGCAGGGGCGAATGCCGCAGGCGGTCGACCAACGGCATCCGGCCGGGCGTCAGGCAGCGCACCGCAACGGGCTGGGACGGGGGCGTCAACACCGCCTGGCCGGCGCAAAAATCAAATGGATAGTCCAGACCGACGAGGTCGTTGCGCGGATACACATGCAGCACGACGGCCGACGGTGCTGGCCACGTGGCGAGCAGCCGTTGCAGAAAGGCGAACTGGACATCCAGCGTGGTGCCCGCCACGCCGGCGTTCACTTGGGCGAGACCGGGCAACCGGGCCTGCAGGCGCGCGGGGACGGCGGCATCCGCGGCAATGCCATCGCCAAACACCATGGAATCGCCCAGATGCAGCAGCCACGGGTCGGTTGGCCGGCGCGCCCGCAAGGTCCGGAAATGCCGCGGGTCGACAAACAGGGCCTCGAGTATCCCCGCGGCGCTGCTGCCAGGCGGCACGTGCTGAAGATCCAGATCCGCCGCCGATCGCCACTGCGCCGCGGCGAGGAGTTGGACCCGGGCGTCCTCGACGACCGGAGGCGGTTGGCGCCGCAAGCGCAGCGCACCCTCCAGCGCGCCAAGGCTGAGGGCGAAAACACCTGCTGCGAGCAGCCAGCGGCGGGCGCGATGGGGCTGGATGTCGCCGTGCCAGAGCGCGATGATCGCGCCGACGACCGCGATGCCGAGCGCATCGCCAAAGAACAGCCGCGGCCCGACAAGCGGCGCGAACGCGCAGATCAGGGGAATCGCAAGCGGCAGTGCGCGCAACTGCGGCCAGCGCCGCCTGACAGCGCCGGCGAGCAGGCCGAGCGCCATCGGCACGAGCCACCAAACCGCTTCCCAACCGAGCGCGAGGCCTTCGCGATGGGCCGGGTCAGTGAGATCGGCATCGGCGAATTGCCACCACCAGAGCGCCAAGCCAACGACGGCGATGCCACCCGCCAGAAGCGCGCCGCGCACACTGCGGCTGGCCGCGTACAGCAGCCCGCAGAGCGCGACCCACAACCCCAGCTGCAGCCATGGACGGCGATCCGGCCACGGCGAAGGTGTGGGCTGGGGCGGCAGCTGGGCGACCGCGTGCGTCACAGGCGGGGGCGGCGTGCGCGGCGGCGGCATCTGCCACACGCTCGGCGGAATCTGCGCGAGGATCCCGAGGAGGCGGGGCCGCAGCCCCGGTGGCGAATCGCCCAGCTGGACACAGAACGCCGGGGTCAGGTCGCCCGCGCACGGCGGCTGCGGCGGCGCGAGCGTGACCTGCGCGCAGGCTGCATCCGGCATGCACACGCGCATGTCGACGCGATCGGCGCGGATCTGGGCATCCGCGAGCGTCAGACCACCCGACCCGGCGAAGGCCTGCTCAAGCTGCGGACCGGCGGCCGCACCAAGGACGGGACCGGCGAACGCCTCCATCGCCAGCAAGGACAGCAGCGGAATCAGCCGGGCGGCGAGCCCCGGCAGCCTGCGGGTCATGAGACCACCGCCTGAACCGCGCCCTGCACCCGCAGCAGCGCGTGGCGCAACGCCGCATCGGAGCCGTCGCCAAACAGGTCCGCCGCCGCCAATGGCGCGCCAATCTGCAGCCGCAGCGTCCACGGCAGCCACGGCAGGAACGTCAGCGGCGAGCCCAGCCACAGCCAGATCAGCCCCGCACGAACTGGCCATGTCACGGGCAGCCAAACGCCCAGCGCGAGCGCGCCCAGCACGCCCAACACCGACACGCCCCACCGCTTGACGCCGATCAGCCGCGGCGTCACGAGCACGTTCGCGAGCCATTTGCCGCGCAGCAGGATCGGCGCCGTCATGTGGCCACCGCGAATTCCCAGCGGCACGATCGGCACGCCGGCGGCGCGCGCGATGCGCAGAAAGCCCAGACGGCCGCCGAAATCCACGCGATTGGCACGCCAGATCGGCGCGAGGGATTCGTGATCGCCGCCGGGAAAGACCAGGATTGGCACGCCGCGGGCGAGCGTTGCTTCGGCGGCTGCGTAAGTCGACGGAATCGTGCCCAGCTCGCGGTGTGCGGCCGACAGCGGCCAGACCTGAAAGCCCAGCGGCAGCGCAAAGCCGGCGAGTGGCCGCGCCGCGCCCACCTGATGCAGGTACAGCGCGAGAAAACTGTGGATCTCCGCGACGCCCATGCCGGCCGAATGGTTGGCCACAAGCAGGAACGGTCCATCGGCCGGGAGGTTCTCCGTGCCCGTGAGCGTCGGCCGCCACAGCAGACGGACCACCGGCAGCAGGTACCGGTCAATCAGCGCAGCCAAGCGCGGGGAGATGCGCCCCGGCTCAGCGACGGTCACGTTGGCCCAGCGCTCGTGGTGCACAGCGGACCTCGCCTACGGCAATTTGGCGACGATTTCCTCGGAAACCTGCCACAGCTTGCGCGCGAGCGCCGCATCGTCCGCATCCGCACGCGACTTGGCGACGTTGCAATCGGCGAAATACGCGCCCGAGATGCCGGCGGCCGCTGGATGCACCGCCACGTAGACCTCCGTCGCTGCGCCTTGCGGAATCGACTTGAGGGCAATCTTGTCGCTCAGGCCAAAGAAAAACTGCGCGATCGGGTTCATGTGCCGGCCGAGGTTGGTCTGGATGACGCCGGGATGCACCGCATTGGCGGTCTTCTTGGTCCCGGCGAAGCGCCGCGCCAGCTCCTTGGCAAACAGCAGATTGGCCATCTTCGACTGACCGTATTGCGTCCAATCGCGGTAGCCCGTGGCGCCGGACAGGTTGTCAAACTGGATGCCGCCCTTGGGCGCCATGTTGTGCGCCGCGCTGCTGAGCATGACCACGCGGCCGTCGTCGGTCAGTTGGTCGAGCAGGCCGGTCACGAGGATGAAATGGCCGATGTGGTTGGTGAAGAACTGCAGCTCGTAGCCATGAGCCTGTTGCAGCTTGGGCAGCGCCATGATGCCAGCGTTGCAGATGATGGCGTCCAGGCGCAGCCCGGCGGCTTTCACGGCCGCGACGCACGCGCGCACGCTCGCGGGATCGGCCAATTCGCAGGCCAACGGGATCGTGTCGCCCTGAACGGTCGCGCACGCCGCCTTGGCTTTGTCCAAGGTCCGCGCGGTGCCGACGACGCGCGCGCCCCGCTTGGTCAGGACCCGCAGCGCTTCATGGCCAAGGCCAGAGTTGCAGCCCGTGACGAGGATCGTCTTGCCCGCCAGCGACAGGCCTTCCGTGACCTCCTCCGCGGTGGAACCGTAACCAAAGCCGCTCGGACCTTTGCCGGCGAGGCGTGCGTAAAGGGACATGGTGAACTCCGCTGAGAGGTTGCCGCGATCACGTTGCGGTTTGCTGATCGCGCACTCTGCGCGAGCGCTCCAGCCGCGTCAACCGGTTTGCGTGGCGCCGCCAAATACCACCTTATTGCGTATGATTTCTGGCAAATTTACCTGCGTCAAAGCAGGCGATTTGCGACCTTTTTGGTCCTGACAGGCGTCAATACAGACCAGAATTGTCTTTGTTTCCAGCGGCATTTCATGACAATGCTGCGACAAAACTGCTGGCCATTGCGTTGAGCAAGGACAACGCAGCGCGCAGACTCCGGCCATCTGCAACGCCGTGTGGTCGGCTGCAGGTGCCAGGAGGACAACATGGTGCAGCGTGACGACGTAACGGCGATTGGCGGTTGGCGGCGGTGGTCGGCTTTTGTGGCGGTGACCGCGCTTTTCATTTCCCTCATCGCGTGCGGCACGCCGTCCAATGAGACGACGGCGGATGCAGTGACGCTTCCCGACGGCGGCGACGACGCGCAAGTGATTGGCGACGTTCAGGATACCAAGGACGCAGCCGACGTTGTCCCCTCCGAAGTGACCGGCCAGGACGCCAAGGACGCGATTGGCGTGGATGGCCTTGACGCGACGGACAGCGACGTCGTTCAGGTTGACGTGCCCGTCGGTTGCACGCTGGACAGCGACTGCAGCGTCGAATCGCCCTGCTTGACGGGCGCCTGTAGCAAAGGCGTCTGCACCTACAGCCCCAGCACCAAGGCGTGCGATGACGGCAACGCCTGCACGACCAACGACAAGTGCCAAAACGGCGCGTGCGCCGGCGGCGCGAGCATCGATTGCGACGACAACAACGTCTGCACCAAGGACGCGTGCGACCTGCAAATCGGCTGCACGCACGCGTTTGCCAACGGCGTTGTCTGCGACGACGGCCAGAAATGCAGCGCCCAGGACGAGTGTCAGGGCGGCAAGTGCCTCGGCATCGTGCCAGATTGCGCCGATGACAACGTCTGCACCGACGATACCTGCGACGACACCACCGGCTGCGTGCACATGCCCAACGCCGCGACGTGCGACGACGGCAACGCCTGCACGGGCCCCGACGGCTGCAAGGCCGGCAAGTGCCTGGGCGGCGGCATCCTGACCTGCGAGGACGGCAATCCGTGCACGATTGACGCGTGCGACCTCGTCGGCGGCTGCAGCCACACGCAAAGCGACGGCTTCTGCACGGATGGCGACGCCTGCACGGCCGGCGATACGTGCCTCGTAGGCCTGTGCATTGGCGCGACCGTGGACTGCGACGACAACAACGCGTGCACGGCAGACAGCTGCAACAGCGCCACAGGCTGCGTCCACTCGGCGGTGAGCGGCGCCTGCAGCGACGGCAATCCCTGCACCGCGGGCGACGCGTGCGACGCCGGCAAATGCGCGCCCGGCAGCGAACCCGGTTGCGACGACGGCAACGCCTGCACCACCGACAACTGCGACCCGATCAACGGCTGCGTCCACTTGGCCGCGAGCGGGACCTGCAGCGACGGCAACGCCTGCACGACCGGCGACACCTGCCAGGACGGCAAATGCACGCCCGCGGGCGTCTTGGCGTGCGATGACGGCAACGTGTGCACGATCGACTCGTGCAACTTGCAGGACGGCTGCGTGCACACGGATGCCGACGGCGCGCCGTGCGACGATGGCCAGAAGTGCTCCGCCAACGACGCGTGCCTCCACGGCAAGTGCGAGGGCGTGATACCGCAGTGCGCGGACAGCAACCCGTGCACGGACGACACCTGCACCGACACAGCCGGCTGCGTGCACCTCCCCAACAGCGTCGTGTGCGATGACGGCAACGCCTGCAGCACCGGCGACGCGTGCAAGGGCGGCCAATGCGCGGCGGGCGCGGCGCTCAACTGCGACGACGGCAAGCCCTGTACCGTCGACTCCTGCGAGGTCGCGAGCGGCTGCAAACACGCCCTCAGCACGGGCGCGTGTTCCGACAACGACGCGTGCACCGCGAGCGATACGTGCGTGAACGGCATCTGCAGCGGCACGGCGATTGGCTGCGACGACGGCAATGTCTGCACAGCCGACCAGTGCGACAAGCAGAAGGGCTGTGTGCACACGGCGCTCAGCATCGCCTGCGCTGACGGCGACGCCTGCACCGCCAACGACACGTGCGTCGACGGCAAATGCGCGCCCGGCCAGGCGATCGCGTGCAACGACGGCAACGCGTGCACCGCGGATTCCTGCGACAAGCTGCTCGGCTGCGTGCACACGGCAACGGCTGGCGCGTGCTCGGACGGCAACGCGTGCACCACGGGCGACACGTGCCAGAACGGCCAATGCGTGCCCCAAGGCAACCTGCTGTGCGACGACGGCAAGTTCTGCACCAAGGACGGCTGCGCGTTTGACACGGGCTGCGTCTTCAAGGACGCCGACGGGATTCCGTGCGACGACGGCCAGAAGTGCAGCATCAACGACGCCTGCCTGCACGCCGTCTGCCAGGGCCTCGTACCCAACTGCGACGACGGCAACCCGTGCAGCGACGACACGTGCTCGGACGTGGACGGCTGCGTCCACTTGCCCAACGCGATCACCTGCAGCGACGGCACCGCGTGCACCACCGGCGACGCGTGCAAGAACGGCAAGTGCGCGCCGGGCGAGGCCGTCAACTGCGACGACCAGAATCCGTGCACGCAGGACAGTTGCGCGATCGACAGCGGCTGCCAGCACACGGCGATGGATTTCGTCTCCTGCAGCGATGGCGACGCCTGTACGGCGAGCGACGTCTGCCAAGCCGGCAAGTGCCTGGGCAAGGCGATTGACTGCAGCGACGGCAACGTCTGCACCGCGGACGGCTGCGATCAGCTCGCTGGCTGCACGCACACGCCGATTGCGCTGGCCTGCGAGGACGGCAACGTCTGCACGCAAGGCGACAGCTGCACCCAGGGCACCTGCACGCCGGGCGAGCCGCTGATCTGCAATGACGGCAACCCGTGTACGGACGACAGCTGCGACAGCAAGCTCGGCTGCACGTACACCGCGAACGACGCGAACGCCTGCTCGGACAACAACGCGTGCACGCTGGGCGACGCGTGCTTGACCGGCAAGTGCGTGTTTGGCACGCCGCTGAACTGCGACGACCTGAACGCCTGCACCAAGGACAGCTGCGCGCCGGACCTTGGCTGCGTCAACGCCAACGACGACGGCGCGGCGTGCGATGACGGCCAGAAGTGCAGCGTCCAGGACGCGTGCCTCGGCGGCAAGTGCCTGGGCGTCGTGGCGAACTGCGACGACGGCAACGTGTGTACCAACGACACGTGCTCCGACACCGCCGGCTGCACGCACGTGGCCAACAGCGCCGCGTGTGACGACGGCAACGCGTGCACGCTCCTTGACGTGTGCGCCAACGGCAAGTGCAACCCGGGCATGGCGCCGAATTGCGACGACGGCCAAGTCTGTACCGCGGACCTGTGCGACGTCGTCAACGGGTGCGTGCACAAGGACCTGACGGGCCTCTGCAACGACGGCGACGCCTGCACCAGCGATGACGCGTGTGGCGGCGGCAAGTGCGCCGGCATCGCCATCAACTGCGACGACGGCAATCCGTGCACGATGGACACGTGCGACACCAAGCTCGGCTGCGTACATGGCCCCAGCGCGGCGGTCGGCCCGGTCAGTCCGTGCAACGATGGCAATGCGTGCACCCAGTCGGACGTGTGCGTGGGCATGGTCTGCAAAGGCACGGCGCTTGTCTGCAATGACGGCGACCCGTGCACTGCGGACGGCTGCGACACCGTCAGCGGCTGCTTTGCCACGGCCGGCAACGACGGCGCCCCTTGCGACGACGGCAGCCAGTGCACCGCCAAGGACACCTGCGGCAACGGCAAATGCACGGGCACGGCGATCGTCTGCAATGACAACAACAGCTGCACCGACGACAGCTGCACGGCCAAGACCGGCTGCGTCTTCAGCAACAACAGCGCGGCTTGCAATGACGGCGTCGCGTGCACGATCAACGACGTGTGCAGCAACGGCACGTGCGCGGGCACGGCATCCGCGGCGCTCTGCGACGACAGCAACGCGTGCACGGCGGACGGCTGTGACAGCTTCAAGGGCTGCACGCACAGCAACCTGTCCGGCACGGCGTGCGTGGACGCGGACAACTGCACCTTTGGCGAGACCTGCAGCGCGGGCGTGTGCGGCAACGGCACCGTGAAGAACTGCTCGGACGGCAACGTGTGCACGACGGACAACTGCGAGAGCAGCACCGGCCTTTGCCTGCACGCCAACGCGCCGGGCGCGTGCACGGACGGCAGCGCATGCACGAGCGGTGATACGTGCACGGGCGGCGTCTGCGTGGGCGCGACAGTGCCCTGCGACGACAGCAACCCGTGCACGACGGACAGCTGCAACGTGGCCAGCGGCTGCGTGCACACGGCCGTGGCCAGCGCCATCGCCTGCAACGACGGCAACCCGTGCACCACGAGCGACGTGTGCGTGGGCGCGAGCTGCCAGGGCGTCGGTCAGGTCTGCAATGACAACAACCCGTGCACGACGGACACGTGCGCGGTGGGCACCGGCTGCGTCTACACACCGCTGGGCGTCGGCGCCGCGTGCAGCGATGGCAACGCCTGCACGACCGGCGACGCGTGCAACAACGCCAACGCGTGCAAGGGCGCGACGGTCGACTGCAACGACAACAACGTCTGCACGAGCGATTCCTGCGACGCCGCGACCGGCTGCGTCAACGCCGCCAACACGCTGACCTGCAACGACGGCGTGGCCTGCACGACCGGCGACATCTGCGCCAACAAGGCATGCGCCGGCACGCCGAGCAACGCGGTGTGCGCCGACAGCAATCCGTGCACGCTGGACGTCTGCAGCGCCACGGGCGGCTGCAGCAATACGCCGATGAACAGCGGCACGTGCAGCGACGGCAACTTCTGCACGGACAACGACGCGTGCGTCGCGGGCGCGTGCGTCGGAACAGCGCACCTCTGCGCGGACGGCAACCTGTGCACGGACGACAGCTGCAGCAGCCTCGCCAGCGCGTGTGTCTTCACCGCCAATAGCCTCGCCTGCAACGACAACGACGGCTGCACGACCGGCGACGTTTGCGCCAACAAGGTCTGCGCCGGCGTCGGCGCGCTCGACTGCAACGACGGCAACGCGTGCACCGCGGATTCCTGCAGCGGCGGCGCGTGCGTCCACAACGCCGTCCAAGCCGGCACCGCGTGCACCGACGGCAACGCCTGCACAACGGGGGATGCCTGCGCCGGCAAGTTCTGTCAGGGCGTGGGCGTCAACTGCGACGACGGCAAGCCGTGCACGGTCGATTCCTGCGACGTCGCCAACGGCTGCCAGCATGCGGCGGGCAACGACGGCGCGGCCTGCACTGACGGCAACGCCTGCACCACGGCCGACAGCTGCGCGGGCGGCGTCTGCGTCGGCGGGATCGCGCCGACATGCGACGACGGCAACGTCTGCACCAGCGACAGTTGCGCGGCCGTCACGGGCTGCGTGTTCACGCCGCTCAGCGTCGGCAGCTGCAGCGACAACAACACGTGCACGACGAGCGACACGTGCAGCAACGGTGTGTGCATCGGCAACCTGACGCCGTGCGACGACAACAACGTCTGCACCAATGACGCGTGCCTGACCGGCGTGGGCTGCAAGTACACGGCGGCCAATGAAGGCGCGGTGTGCAGCGACGGCAGCCCGTGCACGCTGAACGACAAGTGCGTCGCAGGCGCGTGCACCGGCACGGCGACGCTCAACTGCGACGACAACAACGCCTGCACCACGGACAGCTGCGACGCCAATGGCTGCACGCACAGCAACAACACGCTGCCGTGCTCCGATAGCAACGCTTGCACGCAGAACGACGCTTGCGGCGGCGGCAGCTGCCAGGCGGGCGCGCCAGTTGTGTGCGCGGCGCAGGACCAGTGCCACGTCGCTGGCGTCTGCGACCCGACCGCCGGGACCTGCTCCCAGCCGGCCAGAGCCGATGGCAGCGCCTGCAACGATGGCAACGCCTGCACCCAGACTGACACGTGCCAGGCTGGCGCGTGCAACGGCGGCAATCCCGTGGCGTGCGCGGCGGCGGATCAATGCCACGACGCGGGCACTTGCGATGTTGCAACGGGAACGTGCAGCAATCCGGCGAAGGCGAACGGCACGGCGTGCAACGATGGCGCGCTTTGCACAACCGGCGACGTCTGCACGGGCGGTAGCTGCGGCGGCACGGCGGTCATTTGCACCGCGAGTGACGGCTGCCACGTCGCGGGCGTGTGCGACGCCAGCACTGGCGCTTGCAGCAACCCCGCGGCGGCGAACGGCACAGTCTGCAATGACGGCGACCTTTGCACCAACGGCGACATGTGCCAGAGCGGCGCGTGCGCGGCGGGGACAGCGACCGTCTGTGCGGCGAGCGACGCGTGCCACGCGGCAGGGCTCTGCGACCCGGGCAGCGGCGTGTGCAGCAATCCGCCGATGCCCAACGGCGCGACCTGCAGCGACGGCAACGCCTGCACGCAGATCGACACGTGCCAATCGGGCATTTGCACGGGTGCGGTTCCCGTCGTCTGCAGCGCGCTGGACCAGTGCCACAACGCCGGGCAGTGCGACACGAGCTCGGGCGCGTGCAGCAACCCGGTCAGGAACAACGGCTCAACCTGCAACGACGGCAACGCGTGCACGCAGACGGACACGTGCGCAGACGGCGCGTGCACGGGTGCCAATCCGGTCCTTTGCGTCGCCAGCGATGCCTGCCACGACGCGGGGACGTGTGATTCAGGCACGGGCATTTGCAGCGCGAGCGTCGCCAAGAGCAACGGCACCCCGTGCACGGACGGCAACGCGTGCACGCAGACTGACACCTGCGAAAGCGGCGTGTGCACGGGCGGCAACCCGGTCATCTGCAGCGGCGATGCGTGCCACAACGGCGGCACGTGCGATCCGACGTCCGGGCAGTGCGGTGCCGGCGCGGCCAAGACCAACGGCACACCTTGCACCGATGGCAACGCCTGCACGCAGACCGACACCTGCGAAAACGGCACGTGCACCGGCAGCAATCCGGTGGTCTGCCTCACGGGTGATACGTGCCACGACGCGGGCGTCTGTGACACGGCGACGGGCGCCTGCCTGAACGGGAACGCCAAGCCCGCGGGCACGGCATGCGACGACAGCAACGGCTGCACCAGCGGGGAAACGTGCTCGGCGGGCGGCGTGTGCGGCGCGCCGACCAGCTCCCTGCCTGCTGACTGCGGGACCGGCAACGCATGCAACACGGCAACCTGCGCATCGACGGGCGCCGACAGCCACACGTGCGGCACGGAATTCGCGGCCGCCAACACGGCTTGCAGCGACGGCGTGAGCTGCACGGGCGTTGCCGGCGCGGACAAGTGCGATGGCTCGGGCAGCTGCGTGGCCGGCGCGACGCAGGTCGCCTACACGACGTGTACCGCGAGCACAGGCGCGACCGACGGCGTCTGCGACGGTGGTGCGCTCGCGACGTCCTGCACGCAGGCATTCTGGTACACGCAAATCGCCGGCAACTCGGGCAACACCGCGGCGGTGAGCATCGTCAAGTACTTCCTCAACGGCACCAGCGGCGGCGCCACGGCGTTCGCGTCGACCAGCGCCACGCCGCACTTGACGATCACCGGCAGCTCCACCAACGAGGGCGGCATCAGCCGGTCCAACAACGGCAAATACGCGGTTCTCGCTGGCTATAGCCTGCAATCGGGCACGTCGTTGCAGGACAGCTCGTCCAAGCTCGTCGGCCGGTTGGGCCCCAGCGACGCGACGCCGACGTATTCGGGCTTGTTCAGCAGCAGCGGCGGCCTGATGTCGTCCGTGGCCTCCGATGACGGCACGCAATTCTGGATCGGCAACGCCGGCTCCAACCCGTCGGTCGGCATCTACTACCTGGCGACGCTGACCGCGACGACGGTCGTCAACATCCTGACGAGCCCGAGCACGACGCGCGGCGTGCAGATCTTCAACAATCAGCTCTATGCCATCGGCGCCTCAAGCTCCAACCGCAACGTGTTCTCCGTCAGCGGCGGAATGCGTACGACAACGGGCGGCGGAGCGACGACCATCGCCGCAATCGCGACAACGGAGGCCTCGCATGCGATGGCGTTCGTCGCACAGCATCCCAAGCTGGGCAACGCAACGGTGATGTACGTCGCGGATGCCACCGCGACGACCGGCGGCGTGACGCGCTGGGTCCTGAACGCCGGCACGTGGACCAAGAGTCCGACGACCGGCGCGGGCGCATGGACCGTGCCGCTCACGACCGGTGCGCGCGGGGTGGCAGCGTGGTCAGACGGCACGGATGTGCAACTCGTTGTGACGGCGGCGACAGGCTCAAGCAGCTCGACGTGGCTGTACAAGATGACCGACAGCGGCGCGACGCAGACCGCCCCGGTCGCGATCACAATTCCGACCTACACAACCAACTACACCTACCGCGGCGTCACCGTCGCCCCGCATCTGTAGCCTGAACGCCGCCTTGGACCGTCCGCCCCACCTTGCGGCGGTCCAGGGCGTGCGCATCGCGACGTCAGCGGCGTGCGACGGCGTCATCCTCCCGCCGCATCCGTGCTAGACTCGCCGCCATCGCCGCCGCATCGGTAGGCCTGCGCACCCGATGGTAGCTGACATGACGACTGAATCTCCCACGCTGATCCCGGCGGAACTCGCCTCGCTCGGCTTGTCCGAGGCCTCCCTACGCGTCGTGCGCGAACTGGGCTTCACCCAACTGACGCCCATCCAGACCAAGAGCCTGCCCGTGCTGCTGCGCGGCGGCGATCTGGTCGGCCAGTCCGCAACGGGCAGCGGGAAGACGGTCGCGTTCGGGTTGCCTTTGCTGGATCGCCTCGATGTCGCGGGGCGGTCGTTGCAGGCGTTGGTCCTGTGTCCGACGCGCGAGCTGGCCAACCAGGTCGCGACAACGCTGCGCACGTTGGGTCGTCACCGCCCCGGCCTGCGTGTGCTTGTCCTGGCGGGCGGGATGCCGTCCGGGCCGCAGCGCAAGGCGCTGGAGGAAGGCGTTCACGTCGTGGTCGGCACGCCGGGGCGCGTCCAGCATCATCTGGATCGCGGGCTGGATGTCGACGGCGTGCGCATCGCCGTGCTGGACGAAGCCGACCGGATGCTCGACATGGGCTTTCAGGAAGACGTGGAGCGCATCCTGCGGGCCCTGCCCAAGGAGCGGCAGACGCTGTTCTTCTCGGCGACGTTCCCGCCCTCGATCGCGACGATGAGCCGGAATTGGCAGAAGTCGCCCACGCACGTGACGATCGCGGAAGCGGCCGGGGAGAAACCGGCGATCCGGCAGATTGTCCATGTGATCACGGCGGAGGAGCGGCCGACGGCGCTGGAGGCGATCCTGCGCATTCACGCACCGGCATCCGGGCTCGTGTTCTGCAATTTCAAGGAATCCGTGCGCGAAGTCGCGGCGCTGCTGGCCAACGCGGGCTTCGCCGCCGACGCGCTGCACGGCGATCTGGAGCAGCGCGACCGCGATCGCGTCATGGCCAAGTTCCGCAACGGGACGACGCGGTTCCTGGTGGCGACCGACGTCGCCGCGCGCGGCTTGGACATCGAGGGGCTGGCAGCCGTCATCAACTACGAATTCCCCGTGAAACCGGATATCTATGTGCACCGGATTGGCCGAACGGGGCGCGCGGGGGCGCCTGGGCTCGCGATCTCGTTGTTGACGTCCCGCGACGCCGATCGCCTCAAAGCGTGCGAGTCAGCGGCCAATGGCGCCATCGAGCGACTGCCGATGCCAACGCGCAGCTCGCCCAAGGCGGCGGAACCGGCAGCGGCGGCCGTTGCGATGGATACGCTGTTCATCAGCGGCGGCCGCAAGGACAAGCTCCGGGCGAGCGATATCCTCGGCGCGCTGACCGGCGAAGCGGGCCTGAAAGCCGCGGACATTGGCCGCATCGAGATTCACGATCGCTTCGCCTACGTCGCGCTCGCCCAGCGCGTGCTGACCAAGCTGCTGGCGGGCCTGCCCGGGCTGCGCATCAAGGGCCGGACGTTCCGGATCGAGCGCGTGCAGTAGTCGCCGCTCTTGCGTCGCGGAAGCCTGAGAGATGAGAGGAGTCGCCCTGCCATGAAGTCTGCCGCTGACTTGTTCCTGGGTTTGACGCCCGATACGGTATTGGCGGCGATCGAGGCGGCCGGACTGCGCTGTACATCGGTCTGTTGGCCGCTGAATTCCTATGAAAATCGCGTGATGGAAGTGGAGCTTGCCGACGAGGCGCGGACCCGGCTCGTCACCAAATTCTACCGGCCGCAGCGCTGGACAGAAGCGCAGATTCTGGAAGAACACGCGCTGCTGGCGGAGTTGCACGCGGACGAGGTGCCCGTCGTGCCCGCGCTGCCGTTTCCCGATGGGCGTACGCTGCGGCAGGTCGCGGTCGCGGGCGGCGCGGACGTCGTGTGGTTTTGCCTGTTCCCGCGGTTCGGCGGACGCGCGCCGGAGGAAGTGAACGACGCGCTGGCCAGCCGGCTGGGAGCGCTGTGCGCGCGCATCCATGTCGTCGGCGCGCGCAAGCCCTTTGTCGCGCGGCAGCGGCTGAGCGGGATGACGTACGGCGGCTTGCCGCTGGCGTTTGTCGAGGCGTCAGGCCGCGTGCCCGTGACGCTGCGCCGGCAGTTCGTGGTCGCGGCGCGCGCGCTGATCGCGCTGACCGACGAACGCATGGCCGACGTACCGCTGCAGCGCATCCACGGCGATTTTCACCTCGGCAACCTGATCGCCCGCGACAACATCCTCTACGCGCTGGACTTTGACGACGCGCTGATGGGTCCGCCCGTGCAGGATCTGTGGATGCTGCTGCCGGGCCGCGATAGCGACACGGTGCGCCGACGCGAGCTGTTCTTGCAGAGCTACGAGCAGTTTCGGCCTTTTGATCGCGCCTCGCTGCAGCTCATCGAACCGCTGCGCGGCCTTCGCCTCGTGCACTTCTGCGGCTGGCTGGCAGCGCGCTGGCACGATCCGATCTTTCCGCAGACCTGGCCGCAATTCGCCACCGATGCGTTCTGGCAGGAGACCACGGACGCCCTGGAGCAGGCGCTGGACCTGGCGTGGACCGACCCTGAGCCGGCTGTGTCGCTGCCACCGGACGATGCCCCGGAAGTGACGAACGCCGATTTCTTCTGGGATTGGGAAAAGTAGCGCCGTCCACCCTGCTTGACCCACCCCGGGTCGCCGTTACACTCCCGTGCCCTGCACACCGGGACCTCTGGCGTCCCGCTTCGGAGAGCGCACCTATGCTCGTCATGAAATTCGGCGGTAGCTCCGTCGCAGACCGCACGCAAATCGACAAAGTCCGCGCCATCGTCAAAGGTCGTGCCGCGCGCCGGCCCGTCGTCGTCTCGTCGGCGCACAAAGGCGTCACCAACGCGCTGATCGCCGCAGGCAAAGCCGCCGCGGCGGGCAAGGACGACGCGGGTGCGGACGTCATCGCCAAGCAGTCGGGCATCGCCCGCGATCTGGGCTGCAGCGATGCGTTGCTCGCGCCGCTCTTCGCGGAATTGCGCGACCTGTTGCGCGGCGTTCGTCTGGTCAAGGAACTGTCGCCGCGCAGCCTCGACTACATCACCAGTTTTGGCGAACGCATGGCCGTGCGCGTCATCGCCGACTATTTCACCCGCACGGGCTTGCCTGCGCGCGCGTACGACGTGTGGGACCTCGGCTTCGTGACCGACTCCAACTTTGGCCAAGCGCGACCGCTGGAGGGCTATGAAACGCGGATGAACGACGCTTTCGCCCGCTTGGTGCCCGCGGACGTGGTGCCAATTGTCACCGGCTTCGTCGGGCAGAACGCCGCGGGCGAGATCACGACGGTCGGGCGCAACGGCAGCGACCTCACGGCGACGCTCGTGGCGGCGGCGATCAACGCTGCGGAAGCGGAGATCTGGAGCGACACGGACGGCGTCATGTCAGCCGATCCGCACTTGGTGGCAGGCGCGCGCAACATCCCGACGATGAGCTTTGCCGAAGCCGCCGAGCTGGCCTACTTTGGCAGTCGCGTGCTCCATCCGGAGACGCTGCTGCCGGCGATGGCCAAGGACATTCCGGTGCGCGTGCTGAACACGAACCGCCCGGAGCATCCGGGAACGGTCATCTTGCGCGAACCGGCGGCGCGCGATCTCGTCGTGACGAGCATCGCCTACAAGGAAAACCAGAGCATCCTGACGGTGCGTTCGCCGCGGATGTTTGCCCAGTCGGGTTTTCTGAGCGAGCTGTTCGCCATCACCACGCGCCACAACCTCGTGATCGACATGGTGACGACGAGCGAAATCAGCGTGTCGCTCTCGTGTGCGGACGTCGAGACGCTCGCCCGCGTGCACGTCGAGGCGCAAAAACTGGGTGAATGTCGGCTGGATCACGGGCGGACAATCCTCGCGGTTGTCGGTCAGAACCTGCCGACGCGAAGCGGACTTGGCGCGCTGATCCTGCAGGCGCTCGCGCTCGTTGACGTCAATGTCGAGCTGGTCAGCTTCTCAGCCGGCAGCATCAACTTCTCGATGGTGATCGCCGACGCCGATGTCGATCGCGCGGTTCCGGCGCTGCACGCGGCGCTGTTTGAGCAAGCACAGGCGTAGCGGGACGCGTCAGGCCGTGTACACGAGCACGGCGGCGGCCAGCAGCACCAGCATGCCGCAGATGAACTTCGCGACCTTGACCGTGCGCGATTCGTCGCTCCAGTCCAGGTAGCGCTGGACAAACTCCGTGGATGAACCGGCGCCGCCGATGACGCCGCAATGGCCGATGCCAAACGCCACCAGCATGCCGACGCTCAGCGCGGGATGACGCGCGGCGTTGCCAGCCGTTGCCCCGAGGATCGGCGCGATGAAGGCGAACGTGCACGGCGACAGGCCGATGCCCAGCAGCAGACCGACGCCCGCGGCTGCCCACAGTCCTTTGCCTTTGGTCTTGCCGATGGAAAGGCCCTTGTCCGGCATGGGCACAATGCCGACGAGATTCAAGCCGGCGAGGAGAAAAATGGCGGCGATGACGTAGTTGCTGGCCGCGCCAAAAGCCGTGAGCGCGTGGCCCAGCCAGAAGACGACCATGCCGACCAGCAAGATGGCCGCGAGCATGCCGCCGGCGAAGGAAAACGCGAGGGCAGCGCCGCGACCGCGGGTAGTGGCCGCGCCGGAGCCGACGAAGCCGACGACGAGCGGAATCGTGCCGAGGTGGCACGGGCTCAACAACACGCTGATGACGCCCCAGACCAGCGAGGCGCCCAGCGCGATGGCCGGCGTGCCGCTCACGGCGTCGGTCAGTTGAAAGACGAGGTCGTTGACGGTCATGGCGCGACCTTGGCCGCCGGGAGGATGAGCCCGAGCTCCGTCCACTTTGCCACCACCGCTTCCGTGCGCATCACGCCGGTGTGGCGAAAGAGCTCCTGACCGCTCGGCGCGTAGAAGATCTGTGTCGGAATCGCCTGAATATTCAGCTTCTCCGCGATGTCCGGGTTGTCGTGGCTGTTGATGAACTCCACCTTGAGCGAATCCGGGTAGCGCGCTTCCAGCTCAGCCAGCACGCTCATCATGATCTTACACGGCGCGCAACTCGTGGTGCCGATGTCGACAAACCGCGGAAGTACACGCGGCGCGGGGGCAGGCGCCGCGCTTGGACCGCCAACTGGAGCCGCAGGGTGCGCATCGACCGCGACC